>CAZFOA010000009.1:0-30071 GCA_964520205.1 uncultured Verrucomicrobiota bacterium
CATTTTTCAACAGGCTGTTAGCGCAGTTTGATGAGCACCTTGCCCAGGACGCTGCGCGAGCGGAGCCGGGCGAAAGCGGCGGCGACCTGGTCCAGGGTGAAGACCGAATCGACGACCGGCTGCAGCCGGCCCGCGGCGGCCCAATCGAGGGTGGCCAGGATATCGGCGCGGTTCCGGCCGTAGCTGCCGATCAGCCGCTGCTCCTTTGCGAAGAAAGGCCACAAATTGAATTTGACCTCGCGGCCGGCGGTGGCACCGCAGGTCACGATCGTGCCGCCGCGCGTCAGGCAATCGAAACACTTCAGCAAAACGTCGCCGCCGACATGTTCGACGACCAGGTCCACCCCGTGGCGGTTGGTGAGTTTGCGGACTTCGGCCGGCCAGGTGGCGTCATTGGAGTCGAGCGCGAATTCCGCGCCCAGCCGTTGCGCCAGCGCCCGCTTGGCTCCGGTCGAGCCGGTGCTGATGACGCGCGCGCCGAGTTGCCGCGCAATTTGAATTGCGGCCGAGCCGACGCCGCTGGCGCCGGCGACCACCAGCACCCAATCGCCTTCATGGATTTCGGTCCGGCGGGTCAGCATGTGCATGGCCGTGCTGCCCGCCAGCGTCAGCACGGCGGACGATTCGAAATCCACTTCCGCGGGCAGGCGCACCAGGGAGCGGGCCGGCACCAGGACTTTCTCGGCAAACCCGCCGTCCCGCTGGACTCCCAGGATTTCGCTCTGGTGGCAAAGCGATTCCTCGCCGCGCTGGCAGAACTCGCATTCACCGCAAAACAAATTGGATTGAATCGCCACCCGTTCGTCGCGTTCCCAGCCTTTGACCCCGCTGCCGATTTCGAGAATGGTTCCGGCGATTTCGCCGCCGGGCGTGCGTGGAAGCGGAATGGGAATCGGCAGTCCGGCTTCCTCCAGCCAGAGATCGAGATAATTCAATCCGCAGGCTTCCACCTGAACCACCACCTCATCGGGACCGGGCCGCGGCTCCGGCAAATTGCGCAATTCGAACTTCCCGGGCTTGCCATGGGCAACGAGTTGAACGGCTCTCATGCCGCCATTCAACACCGGAACTTTCGGCTCGGCAAGCGTTGCCGGAGAGGTCACGGGATCTTCTCCGCCCGGGGATTCTGCCCGTTCTGGTGAAGGATCAGCGCCGTCACGTGTCCCTGACTGTCCTTCACAAAAGTGATCTGGGCGTCCACGATCTTGTAAAAGAACTCGGTTTCGGACTCCGGGAAGATTTCATTGTAGGGTTGTCCGGTGAGTTGCGCCAACAGGCGGACGCCGTCGCGGCGCAGGTTGAAATAGAGTCCGGGCGCAAATTCATAGCGGCCGGCATAGCGGTCGAGCGCGGCCGCCTCCAGGCGGATGGCGGTGTGTGATTTTGGCGGTTGAAAGCGGGCCAGGGGATACTTGGGTTCGAGGAGGTGAAAGCCGAGGTCGTCAACCGAGTTGGCGGAATTGGCCAGGACGATCACGCCCCGTCTCTTCTGCGGATCGAAGCCGATGAACGAATGGTATCCGCCGGTGCCGCCGTTGTGCCACACCAGATCGGTCCCAAACTTCTTCGCGATGTGCCAGCACAAGCCGATGTCCATGTCCGGCGATCCGGCGCTGTGCCGCGATTTTTGCGACAACTGCATCGCCGGCCGGAGGTCCGATTTCACCAACCCAAGATTGGCAGCCACGAATTTTAGCAGATCATTGGCCGTCGAACGCAGGGCGCCTGCTCCGGCGAGGGTGGGAAAATCCCAATTCGCCACCGGGTCTCCCGCGGCGTTATGGCCGGTGGCCAGGCGCGCCTTTAAATCCGGAGAAAGGGTGATTTGCGTGTTGGTCATGCCGAGCGGGCGGCAAATACGCTGAAGCACGAGGGCTTCGTAATTGGTTCCCGCCTCCAACGCCAGGATGTGCCCGAGCAACCCCACGCCCAGGTTGGAATATTCGTATTCGGCGCCGATGTCGCGCGGCAAGGTGTAGCCGGACAGAAACGCGTACAATTGTTCCACGGTGTAGTCGGCGTACGGATTCGCCGCGTCCTTCGGTGCCAGGTTGCCCGGCAGCCGCGGCAAGGCGGAAGTGTGGGTGGCCAGATCGAGCAGGGTGATCTGGCGTCCGTTTCGCGCAGGGACTTTGACGGAGGGCGGGAGATATTTCGAAACCGGATCATCCAGGCTGACTTTGCCCTGCTCGACCTCCTGCGCGAGCAGCAGGGCTGTGAAAACCTTCGTGGCGGAACCGATTTCAAAAACCGTGTCCCCATCCACCTCGCGATTGCCGGCGCGATCCAGCCGGCCCCAATGGATGATCCGGGTCCCGGTTTCATCCACCCAGCCCACGACGATGGCGGGGGTTTGATGGGACTGATCCACCCGCTCGCGGAGCAGGGTTTGGAGAGCGACATCGTCCGGCATTGTGTCAGCGTGGCAAAGACAGGGTGCGGCCGCTAGAAACAGGCTGAGAACGGATTTATGGTAAGTCCGACAATTCATTGGTTTGATCCTTCGGGGTGGTGATGGTTTTCTGGTTTCGAGAACTCCGACATGGAGTCCAGCGTTCTTTCCAACTCGACTTTCAAAGGCAGCAGCATTTTCCGGACGGCGTATTGATTCAGCCAATGGATGAACCAGCCGACCAGGAAGAGAATCACCAGCGCCAGAGCCTTGCCGCGAAAAGTCCCGGCATCGCCCAAAACCATCAGAGCCATCCCCAAAAAGAGGGGTGCCACGTACCACCAGAGAACCGATTGGAGCAGGCGAATCTGGCGCGCGACCCGGGCCGCTTCGGCGTCGAGAAATTCCCTCACCGAAGCCGGGTTCAGGAAAGCGTGTTGCGCGCGGCGCGCCCGGAGAAGTTCCAGGGTGATCAACGCGCAACTCAGGATGACGACGATTCCTCCCGCGCTGCTGAGCCAGGAATTTTTTGCGGAAAACTTCGCGCCCACCCAGGCGATGAGCAACGCGCAGGCTCCGATTTCGCGGACATCGCGCCAGAAGAGGGTCCGGCCCAACCGGCGCATCTTTTTCTTCATCTGCTCCACCAGTCCATCGTCCAGCAGCCGGGACACAGGTTGGATCGTCTGTTTCTGCCAAAGGAGTTTGAGTTCCAGTTCGTTCATACCGGCACCTCTTTCATCAGCTCGGATAGTTTTTTCTTTGTGCGATGGAGCAGGACTCCCACCTGATTGGCGTTCATGCCCATCACTTCGGCGATTTCTTCATAGCTCAAATCTTCCAGGTAAAGCGTGATCAGGCCCTTTTCCACCGGGTTGAGCTTCGCCAGGGCTTCGTAGAGCGAATCGATCCGGGGATGCCGGTCCGGGCCGCCGCCGGCCTCCTGTCGATGCTCCATCCAATGATGAAGCTGGCTTGGCTCGGTCGCGACGACATTCCGTTGCGACTTGTTCCGGCGCACAAAGCTGATGGCGGTGTTCAGAGCCACTCGATAAAGCCACGTGTTGGCATAGACCCGCTCCTGCAGCTTCGGCAATCCGCGCCAGATTTGGAACAGGATGTCCTGATAGAGGTCTTCCTCGTCTTGCGGTGTCCAGGCGTAAACCCGGCAAATCCTCAGAATCCGCTGGCGGTTGGCCTCGATCAGCCTCACAAAATCTTCTTCCATGTCAGGTCCGGCATTCAATGTGTGTCCGTTTCTATAGAATTAGTCGCAGCCTCGGGCAGGAATATTACAAGATCGATGGTTTCCGTGTCGTTCGTGATTGAAACGCCGGTTGCGAACGGAGCGCAAGGCTCGAATCGGCGCCGAACCGGTCTTCTTCCGCGCGAAACGATCTGCGCCGGCGGCAATAGCTCCGGCTTAGCGGGAACCCTGTTCGTTCTCCTGCCGGGTTGTTTTCCCGGGCGGAGGGGGAAGCTTCTCCAGCGCGGGGACAGCCGGCTCAACCGCTCCGGCAAGCCGCGAGAGGGCCGCAGGCGGGCGGCTTTCCGGCGCGACCGCCCACGTTTTGTCGGGGGTGGAGGCCATTTGCAACACCAGTTCGCCGCCGCGGACCAGTTCCTCGTGCCGCAGGTAGATTCGATTGAACGGTTTTCCGTTCAGTTCCGCGCCGTGGAGGTAAGGGTGATCGGGACCATTCCCCCGGGCCACGATGGAGAAGGTTTTGCCATTGGCCAAAGTGATCGTCGCCCGATCAAACAGCGGGCTGCCGATCGGGTAAGCGGTATCTCCCGGGCAGACCGGATAAAATCCGAGCGCGCTGAACACGTACCAGGCCGATATCTGTCCGGTGTCCTCGTCGCCGCACAGGCCGTCCGGTGTGGATCGGTAAAGCGAGGCCATGGTTTGGCGCAGTCGCGACTGGGCTTTCCAGGGCTGGCCCGCGTAGTCGTAAAGGTAGAGCAGATGATGGACGGGTTCATTGCCGTGGGCGTATTGGCCCATATTGGCGGCCACCATTTCGGTCATTTCATGAATCCGTTTGCGATAGGTGCCCACCTTCACCTCCGGCGGCGCGGTGAAAACGGCGTCCAATTTTGCGCAGAAAGCGGCGTCGCCACCCATCAACCGGATGAGGCCCGGCACGTCCTGAAGCACGCTCCAGGTCCAGTGCCACGCGTTGCCCTCCGTGAACGGGCCGCCCCACTCGATCGGATCGAACGGCTCGCACCAGGAACCCGCAGCGGTTCGCCCGCGCATGAAGCCGGTTTTAGGATCAAACAGGTTGCGGTAATTCATGGCTTTCTTCGCGAACACCTCCGCCTCGGCGTCGCGGCCGGCGGCCCGCGCGAGGGTGGCGGCGCAGAAATCATCATAGGCATACTCCAGTGTTTTGGCGGCCGCTTCCCGAACCTCCGGGTAGGGCACGTAGCCGAGTTGATTGTAAAACGCCGCGCCGTCGCGCCCGACCGAAAGGCAGTCGGCCGGCCCCTGGGTATTGGCGTCGCGGACCATGGCGCGCACCGCCTTCCTGGCGTCGAACGAACGAATCCCTTTCACCCAGGCATCGGCCAGGAGCGAGAATGCGTGATTGCCGATCATGCAGGCGCGATGGCCGGGGCTGGACCACGACGGCAGCCAGCCGCTTTGGTCACTGGCCTGGAGCAGGCCCGGCAGGATTTCGGCGCTGATTTCCGGGAACAGGAGATTGTACAGCGGGTGCGCCGCGCGGAACGTGTCCCAGTAGCCGGTGTCGGTGTAGAGACGGCCTGCATGCACTTTGCCGTCATAAGGGCTGAAATAAACCGGGCGCCGATGTTCGTCGAGTTCGTAAAACCTCTGGGGAAACAGGACACAGCGGTAAAGCGCGCTGTAAAACGTGCGCCGCTGTTCCTCCGATCCGCCTTCGACGCGGACGCGGCCGAGCGCTTCGTTCCAGCGCGCCTCCGCCCGCTGCCGGAGGGTGTCGAAACCGGCGTCGCCAATTTCGCTTTGAAGATTGCGCCAGGCTTGCTCCGGGCTGATGAAAGAGGAGGCAACCTTGCACTCGATCACCCCTGCCCGGCCGGTGTCGAATTTGAAAAAGGCGCCGACGTGGTCGCCTTTCAGCCGGGTGACTCCCGGACGGACCGCATCCGGCGACCAGACGCCGCACGCGGAAAACGGGCGATCGAACACCACCGCAAAATAGTTGGCGAAATGATTCGGAACGCCTCCGTGATTGTAACGGCTCACGCCGAGCACCTTGTTTTCGGAGGGGAAAATCTCCACGGACGACCCGCGCGGGAACGCGTCCAACACGACATACGAATCGTCCGGCTGTTGGAAGGTAAACCGGAACCGGGCGCAACGTTCCGTAGGCGTCACCTCCGCAACGGCGTTCCACGTGTCCAGCCGAACGCGGTAGTAACTCGGCTGCGCGATTTCGTTCGTGTGCTGGAAAACCGAAGCCCGTTCTTCCTCGTTCACGACGAGTTTGCCGGAGACCGGCATGAGGGCAAACGCCGCGTAATCACCGATCCACGGGCTGGGTTGGTGGGTCTGGCGGATGCCGCGAATTTGGTTCTGCCGGTATTGATAGAAAAAAGAGTCGCGGACGGGCTGAGTGTAGGGAGCCCAGACATTCATCGGAAACGGCAGGGCGATGGCCGGATACTCGTTTCCATGTGAAAGACCGTAAGCGGAGTCCGTGCCCTGCAACGGATTGGGCAGGCTGACCAGTGAAGTTCCCCCGGCGAGGCCGGCGCTGGCGGCGAACGGCCCCAGGACAAAAAGGACGCCCCGTTTAAAGGCACTGCCGCGACTCCGGTGGATGAAGCCCGCGTGCGCCAATGACCGCCAAATGAACCTCATTGCCTGACCCGATAGAATTTCTGCGATCCGGACGGGGTGGTGAGGTAAGGCGACGCCGCGCCGGACACGTCGGCGTAGGGGCCGCCGACCTGATTGGCCGATTGCAACAGGCCGGCCGGCCAGCTTATCTGCGCCTGGCTGCCCAAACGTTGGATGGCGATTCGGACCGGGACGGTCCCGAAGCTGACGTGGTTGGTCGCGCCGGCGACGTACATCCCGGCCACTTCCAAAGGCGCCAGGACGCGCCGCCATACCCCGACGTCGTCCAGGTCCACCGCGGCCGCCGAGGTATACTGACCTGTGGCATCCTGTCCGATGCTCGTGGGCTGGCCGGGATCCACGTTTCCGATACTGGGGCCGTTGGGATGGCCGATGAAGCGCGAATCAACCGGGACGCTGTCCAGGTAGGTGACGGCGTTGCCTTGACGATCGAAGGTGTGCACCAGTTGATGCCAATTGCCGTCGTTGATTGAATTCGGAGCCCCGACGCCAATGGCGCCGCCGCCGGTTGAATCGTAAAGCGTCCAGGTCCATCCACCGGTAAAATCAAACGTGTTCAGATCGATGCCCGGGCAGAAATCGTAACCGGGAAAGAAGCTGGGGTTGGCGGCGTTGCAGAAGAAGGGCAGGTCCTCGGGGATGCTGTCTTGCGGGACACGGACCCAATAAGCCACCGAGAAGTTCACGTTGGAGCTGAACTGCAAATCCGGCTGCAAGCCCAGCGTGACATAATTGAAACTGGACACGCCGTCGGATGAATAGTGCAGGGCACCCGACCCAATCTCACCCGGAACGAAACTCGTGGCGCCGACATTGGTGCCATTGTTGCCCCGGCCGGAGAAATCGACCAGGTCATTGTCAAACTTGAGGTGCAGGACGAGGTTCGAGGAGACATCCACCGCGGCGGGAATAGGCAGCACGGTCAAATGGGCGGCGGCGCTGGAATTGGTGCCGAAGGGATTGCTGACGGTGACCGAGTAATCTCCGGCGTTGGTTGGATTCAGCGCGGGGATGGTCAGCGTGCTGAAACTGGCGCCGGGAATATCGGCGCCGTTAAACTTCCATTGATAGGCGAGCGTCGCGGTGCCGGCGGCGTCCACGGTCAATGTGGTCGGAAGCGAAACGTAGTTGGTGATGGAGGCCGGCGGCGTGCCGATGGCCGGCCCGCGGTTGTTTGCATACCGCGCATTGAAGTGCGCGGTCACCTGGGATGCGCTCAGGGCGTAATTGTAAATGGCCACCTCGTCGATGACCCCGTTCAGGTTTAAGTCGTAAGCGCCGCTTCCCGACTGGCGCGATCCGATGGTAACAGGATGAGGCGTGGCCAGGATGCCGATCGAGGTTGGGCCCACGGCCTGCTGGCTGCCGTTTACGTAAAGGTGCAGTTGGCCGCCCGGCTCGTCGCAGACGCCGACGACGTGTTGCCAGGTGTTGTCGGGCGGATAGCTGGAGTTGGCCAGTTGCACATTGCCGTCGACACCGCGCACCATAAACCGGTAGCTCCCCGCGCTGCCCAGATCGAGGCTGAACTGTTCGCCGCCGCCGCCCTCGCCTTTGCTGACGATCCCGACGTCGTTGCTCGGGAGGTCGGGGTTGCCGCTCTGACCGGCCGGGCATTTGACCCAGGCTTCCACCGAGAAACTTGCGGTAATACTCGACGTGGCGAAATCGATGCCCGGAATCCCGGCCACATAACTGTTGTAACCCGGGCCGAACGCAGCGGCTTTGTCGGGGTCGAGCAACGAGTATCCCGGCTGACCCAGCACGGCGTTGACGTATTGCCCGTGATGGTCTCCGACGTAATCAAACGCGACCGCTCCGCTGGTTTCGCCCAGGCGCCAGAAGGCGGCCGGGTTGTCCGCCAGCACCGCCGCCGCATAGGCGTCGGTCGGCGCCGACACCAGGGTGAGCGTGGCCGCGGCGCTGTTGGTGGCGCCGGTGAGATTGGTGATGGTGCAACTGTAGTCGCCGGCGTTGGTGAGTTGCAGGTTGGTCAAGGTGTAACCAGCCGATGTCGCTCCGAAAATCGGGGTTCCGTTAAGGCGCCATTGGTAGGACAACGGCGCCGTGCCGTGCGCCACCACCGAGAACGTCGCGGCTTCGCCGGTGTACCGGGCGAGAGGTTGCGGTTGTTGAAAAAGAACCGGACGGCCCGACTGCACCGTGAGCATCGCCGTGGAACTGCTGACGACGCCGAAGGCATTGGACACCGTCACCGCATAGCCGCCGCTGTCGATGCCGTGCACATTGTTCAAAACCAGGGAGGAGGCGGTTTGTCCCGCCAGATTGGTCCCGTTCTTGGCCCACTGATAGGCCAGAGCCGGTGTCCCGATCGCCAAAACGTTGAAATTCACCGTGGCGCCGTCGTCCACGATCTGCGAAAGCGGCGATTGTGTTATCGAAGGAGGAACATTGGCCGCTTGATAAATCTGGAGTATCTGTTGCGGGGTGAGTGCGCTGCTGAAGACGGCCACCTCGTCGATGCTGCCGTCGAAGAAACGGTCCTCGTGATCGGGCGCCGTGCCGATGGCGGCGGACCCCGCGCTTCCATCTATCGGCGTTAGCGTGGCGACGGTCGCGTTCAATAACCCGTCCACAAACAAATACAAATTGGCGCCGTCGTACGCCCCCGCCAACTGATGCCATTTGCCGTCGTTCACCGCGAATGTCCCCACCAAATCGACGTTGTCCAATCCGTCGGCGAAACGCGGCAACCCTTCCTCGTCAATTGTGAGCCGCCAGGACAAGTCCCCTTTGCTGATGAGGTCTTGAAAACGGCGGATCGCCGGATCGCTCTTGATCCAGGCGATGATCGTGACGGGCCCTTGGATGTTGAGGCCGGGGTCCGCGCCGAGATCCACAGAGGCGGGCAGGCCATCGAAGCGGCAGGCCTGATTGGTCGAACCCAGGCCGGTATAGGGCACTCCAGGCGCGCCGGGCAGCGAGCCGGGCTGATAAACGCCGTTCACGGCCGCGCCGAGGCTGCCGTAATTGACGGCCACCGGCAGTGAACCGGGGGTGTACATGGGTTCGTCCAGGCGGAAATACAACAGCGGATTTTTCGCCGCGACGAGTTGATTGTAGGGAGTGGCCGGGGCCACGTTGGTGCCGTTCCGGTAATGCGCCAAAATATCCGCTGAGGAGAGCGCATTCGTGTAAACCGCCACTTCATCCACAGCCGACGGGCTAAACCGGCCCACGGCGGCGGCGGCGGCAATTTCGAAAGGAGCGGCATCGTTCGGAGTGAAGGAACCAACCGCGCCCGTGGCGTCCACAGCGCCGTTGACATACAACGTTGCATTCGTCCCGTCATACACACCCGCCAGATGATACCAATTGCCGGTTTGGATGACGGTGCCGCCGTCCAGAGCGCCGGTGTACCCATTCGTGTTGCCGAGTTTAAAAGTCCAATGCGCGCCGGTTTGATAAATCAACCAGCCCTGCCTGCCCGCGCCGGCGAAGTTCAGGCAGCAAAGAACCGCGCGCGGATCATTGGCAGGCATGATCTGCGTCGGCTGAACCCAGCCTTCAACCGTGAATGGCGGTTTCAAACTCAGCGCTGGAGAAAAAGGGACGCCGACTTCGCCGGACACGCCATTAAAACTCGCGGCGGTATCGGCGCTGCCAGCCAAAGCGCCCGGAACCGGATGCGTGGAGCCACCCAGATACAAACCGGCAGCGGCGGTTCCCAAGGTGCCAAGGTTGCTTGCAGTGTCCGCCGCCGGCGCGTTGGTTTCGTCCAGTCGCCAATAACCCACGGGATTCAACAACATCACCGTGCTGAAATAATCTGCCCGCGCAGTTAACCCCAGAAGCAGGGCAGCCAAGCCGAGTAATCTCCCGTTGCGCATAAATAAGAGGGTTGAGTTGAAGGTTGAATTTGTAACGTTCCCGGTTTCTCGATCAATCCCGTTGTTGTTGGCGCTTTGCCAATCTTAACCGACCCGTCTGTCATCCCGCATCGCCCGCAATCCAGGCCCTCGCCCGCCGGGTCTGTTAACTTCCTCCGGCGGAAGCGCAGGAACTGACAGTATAAACAGCACAAATTCGAGCCCGGGTCAATGAATCTCGCATGTGCTCCGATCTCTTACCCAGATAATATCCTGCTGCTCCGATGCCGGCGATGGCGGAACGGGTAGCGTCGGCGTACCTATGCCACCCATCACGTTGGGTTTGATGGTGCTCGCGCTTTTCCACTTGTGGATTTCGGCATGGCCGTCCGCAAAGGCGAAACTGCAGGCCCGATCGTGATAAGAAGCCGGCACATCACTCCACTCGGCAGTCTCCGGCGGCTTTTTGCCGGTGCAATAGACAAACCAGCCGTCGTTGATGCTGTCCGGATGTTCGTCCAGGAAAACAAAAATGCCGGTCGGGTCGCGGAAGTCGGACAGTTTGATGAACTGCTGCCAGCCGTGATACACATAATCCGGCGCCGGACGCGTCGGCCCGGGATCGCCCACAAACGCATTCATCGAAACGCTGCGCAGTCTTTCCACCTTCTGGCCCTGGCCGTAACTGTGGTCCGCCGGACAGTGATAAAGCCGGATTTGTTTGGCGGTATAGAGGCCGAGCAGCGCCCGCGTGAGCTTGAGAGCATCGATGTTGTCCGGAAGATGCACCCCGCTCCAACACATCTCCCCGTCCACCCAGCCGCCCGGGACTCCCGCCGGATAGTTCAGCGCCAGCCGGTCATTGTGGTCCTGCGAATACATCACCCAGGCCGTCAAAAGTTGCCGTTTGTTGTTGATGCAGCCAAACGCCTGCGCCCGGGCTTTGGCCTTGCCCAGGGTCGGGAACAGCAGCGCCGCCAGGATGGCGATAATCGCAATGACCACCAGGAGCTCGATCAAAGTAAACGCCCCCACCGCTCCGCCAGATTTGGGATCACCTGGAGTTCCGCGCCGCGCCGGCTGGAATTGAGTTCGTCTCACAACTGCTGGTTGAAACCGAGTTTAGCCAAATCCTCCCTGTTTTACAACTCAACTCCAAAGCAGATAGTGGTACGTTTTGGTGGAGCAAGGCTATTGACGAGCCCGGCTCGCGCCTTCGCGGCGACGAAGCCGCTTCGGCGGCGCAGGCGCGAGGACGCTCGCCCCACCGAGACGCCTAGACGTCCACTACCCCAAAGCAAACGGGGGGCGGGATGCCCGGCGGCATTGGGGAGGTTCGCGCTCCCCGAACTTCTGGGATCGACTTCTACGGCCAGGTCCAGACCAGGGGAAAACGCAGGCGGTAAAACTGCTGCGGACCGGAGGTGGAGACGAAGATCGATTGAATCGCGTTGTTGGTGTCGGTGCTTTGCGCGGCCGTCCAGGTCAGAAGATCCGCGCTGCCGTCCACGAAACCAGCCCGGCCCACCGGGACGTTCACCACATCCAACTGGTTGCTGCCGCTGAGAGCCGTGATTTTGGTGATTTGCACGGGCGACATGAGTTGCTGGGCGGCGTTGGCAATCACCATGTGCAACTTCGCGGTCGGATCGGTTGCATCCCAAAAGATGTAGTTTGCTCCGGGACCATTCAGGGACTTGTCCTTCAACGTATCGTCCTCTACCACATCAGTGCTCGCGCCATTGTAGAGGGCGTTGGTCAACCCGTAGTAGGCGGAGTTTGTCACCACATTGTCGAGCAGGCTGAAGACGTCCGGCTCATATATCGTGAGGCCGGGAAGCGAGGCCACAGTATTACTCAGCAGGGCGGTGAAAGCGCTGTTGAAACTAACGACGCGTTGTCGAACGAAACTCCTGGCGGGCGCAGGATTTAAGTCATATTGCGGAATTTCGGTAATGTCCACCGCATTGGGCATCACGAGGGTGCGGACGCCCTTGGCATAATAAAGGTTCGTGATCACCTTGAAATGGTTGGTCAGGGATCGATTGATGGCGTTGGTCCATGCAGCCAGGTTATTGGAAGCGTACGGCGTGTACTTGCCCATGTCGTCCACAAAATCAGCGTCATTGACCCATATGGCAAACAGCGCAGTGTTCGCATCCGATGGCGCGGTAAAATTGCTGACATTCGTGACCAGAATGGCGCTGTCCTGGCCATAGTAGGACCAGTTCTTGTTGGAGTCATAGGCCAAACCTTGCCATTGCGCCAGCACCTCGACCCATACCCGGCCGTTGGTCTGACGCAGGCCATAATAATTTGTCCCAGGGAATGAGTTGTTGGTCGTGGTGCAAACGCCGTCGCCAAAAACGTAAAACGAGGTGAATGCGGCGTGTGCGGAAAAGAGGACGGACTCGAACAACAAACAAAGCACTGTGAATCGAACCAAACGTTTCACGTTTCGACTCTGCCTCACTCTGGAACGAAAGTAAAGTTGGATTGGGTGACCCGAGGTGAAATCCGCACATCAATAACCTTTGCAGAGGAAGGTTTTTGGGGGTGGAGCTATGAACTTCGTTCAGCCTTCGGCTGCCCGCGTCCGGATGGCACTCGGGCACACCTTTTGCTTGCTTGGGGCTGTTATCCATGCGTATCTGCATCGTTCGCGCAGTTGATTAATCTGTAAGTCCTCGGTTATGAATAAACTTAATGCCGTGGGTTTGCTGGCGGTCGTGATTTCTGGAGTTTCAGCCTTGAAAGCTTCAGGGAATGGTTTTCGGCTGGCGGACCAGGATGCCTTCGCGACGGCGCGCGGCGAAGCGTTTGTTGCCACGGCGGACAATCCGTCCGCAGTTTACTACAACCCCGCGGGGATCACTCAGCTCGAGGGCAATAATCTCCGGAGTGGCATTTACGGGATATACTATGACCCAACATTCACGCCTTCGCCTCCAGCCAATACCACCACATTTCACAATGGCAACAAGTTCGCGGAGATTCCACAGTTCTTTTACACCTACACTCCAAAGGATTCGCCGTTGAGTCTGGGGCTGGGGGTTTATTCGCCCTACGGTGGAAGCATAAGCTGGCCACAGAACACCGGATTCCGCACGGTTGCCACAAAAGGCCAGTTGACCTATTTCACGTTCAATCCCGTCGTGGCTCTGAAACTGGCCCCCAATTTCTCGATTGCCGGCGGTCTGATGGCGAACTATGCCAAAATGGATTTGGAACAAGGCCTCCGTCCCTTCGTCCAGCCTCCCAATTTTTTCATCTTTACCGGAGACGGTTGGAGCGTGGGTTACAATTTGGGTCTGCTCTGGCAGCCGCACGAGAAAGTTTCGGTTGGCGCGACTTTTCGAAGCACGGCCAGCTTCACGCTAACCGGCCACACGGAATTCGAGCAAGCTTCTGCGCACGTGCCGGACACTCGCGTGGGCGCGCAAACCGACTTTGAGTTTCCCTTAACCACCATTGCTGGCATCTCGTATCGGCCTACGCCGCGCTGGAACGTGGAGTTTGACGCTGACTTTACGGATTGGACCTCTTTTGGAACGACCACCATCCGCCAACAACAGGAGCCTCCGTTGGGCGGGACCCAAAATATTCCTGTGACGCTAAAATGGCAGTCGAGCTGGATGTACGAGCTTGGCGCGACGCGCTATTTTGACAGCGGCTGGCACGTGAGCGCCGGCTACGTATTTGACGAAAACTCGGTTCCGGACGCCTTCTACACCCCGTTGGCTGCGGACATGAACCGCCATTTTTTCAGCGTCGGGACCGGGTTCAAGGCCAGGCGATTGAGTTTCGACGTCGCCTATCAATTTGGCTACGGCCCGGCGCACACGGTTACGGGCAGCACAGCGCCATCCCAAGCCGGCGTAAATAACAACCAAAACGCCGACGGCACCTATGATTTCATCAGCCATGCCGTGTTGCTGACGGTCGGGCTGCATTTCTAAATCCTTCAGACGGAATCGGTCTGATCGCTCACTGTCGGAGCTGTCCTGTCTTTCCGGCCGACTGTGTCCCGCGCGGGAATGTCACCGATCCGATCACGAAAGACCTTGGCAAAGAGGCGGTTTGATTCGGCCCGGTTTTGTTTTGGGTTGTTGGAACGATGGCTTGTGATACGTTCTCGGCCCGAGAAAATGAAAATTCAGGCCGGACAAACTGTTCTTATCACCGGTGCATCCGGCGGGCTTGGCATCTTCATCACGCGAGCTTTCCTTGCTCGGGGAGTGAAGCTGGCGCTCGTGGCACATGCGGGCGCCGGCCTGGACACACTCCGGCAGGAGGCGGAACAACAAGGCATCCGCGCGCTGGCGTTCGTTTCCGATCTGCGCGATCCCGCGCAACGCCGCGCCTTGCTCGCGGACGTCAGGAAGGCATTGGGACCGATCGACGTTTTGGTCAACAACGCCGGGATGGAATTGACCTCGGCCTATCATGATCTCGGTGAAGAAGCGATCCAGGCAGTGCTCAATGTGAATTTGGAGGCCCCAATGATACTGAGCAGGCTGGTGTTGCCCGAGATGCTCGAACGGAAACACGGTCACATCGTGAATATTTCGTCCCTGGCGGGCAGAGCCGGCCCGGCGTTCCAGGAGCCTTATGCAGCCACCAAGGCCGGACTGATTGCGTTTACCTCCTCCTTGCGCGCGACCTACCGGAGGGAGGGAGTCAGTGCTTCAGTCATCGTTCCCGGATTCGTGGAAGCGGGCATTTACGCCAAGCTGAAGGAGAGATCGGGTTGCACTGCCCCGGCGCTGCTGGGGACCTCCCCGCCGCAGGCGGTGGCTCGCGCCGTCCTGCAGGTGATCGAGCGCGACCTGCCGGAAATGATCGTCAATCCGGTTCCGGTCCGTCCGCTGCTCGCCTTTACCGCCCTGTTTCCCCGCGTCGGCGAGTGGATCTCAAACCGGGTGGGGGCCAGCGAGTTTTTCCGGAAAGTAGTGGAGGCGGAAAGACGCCGCCAACACTGAAACGCCGACCAATATTCCTATGCGCGTATTCCTGACAGGTGCGAGCGGTTACGTCGGCAGCCTCCTGCTGGAGCGATTGGCTCAATCGCCTGCAGTCGAAAGCGTCACCGGGATCGCCCTGACGTCTCCGAGGCGGTCATTGCCGGCCAAGGTGAAATTCAAGGTGGCGGACATACGATCGTCGGAACTGCCGGAATTGATGGCCGGGCACGAGGTGGTCATTCACACGGCTTGCGTCGTGCTCTGGCCGGCCAGCATGTCGGTGGCGGAGCGGGACGGCATCAACCTGGGCGGTGTGCGAAATGTGGCGGAGGCGGCTCGCGCCAACAAAGTCCGTCGCTTTGTCCACGCCAGCAGCCTGGCTGCGTATGACCCTCAACTGGCGCGAGGAAAGACGGACGTGACGGAAGATTTTCCGCTCGGCAAGGGCGATTCCCCGTTCTTCTATTGGAATGGCAAGGCTGCGGCTGAACGGACGCTCACGGAAGTGTTGGGGACAACCGCGACCGTCCTCACCTTCCTGCGGCCCATCTACATCATCGGGCCGCGCAATCAGATGATCATGAAATCATATCGCAAGAACGCGGTGAACTTTCCGGGCCGGGATCCGCGCAGGCAGTTCATCCACGAAGAAGACGTGGCCGCGGCTTTCATGCAGGCCGCGCACACGGACATGCCGGGAGCTTTTAATGTTGTGCCGGACGATTCCGTACGTTTGAGTGACATGTGGAAAATAGTCGAGGCCGGGTTTATTCCGACGGTTCCTTTGTGGCTGGCGAGTTGGATCGCCGGGATCCGGTGGCGGTACTTTGGTTCTCCCATCCATCCATCCTGGGTTCAGGACATGTTGGTGGACTTCACGGCGAGCAATGCCCGGCTGCGAAGCTCCGGCTGGAAACCCCGCTACACCAGCGCAGAAGCCTTGCGCTCAGCTCTCTGAACAGGCATTGGAATTGCTATGACGCAACGCAAGACATGAACGCAAAGCGACTGCCCATCGCGTGGTTGTGCGCTCCCCTCGCCATCACATCCCTGTTGGTCGCAATTTCGGCGCGCGGCGCGGCATTTGATTTGCCGGATCAAGACGCGTTCGTCATCGGGCGCGGGATGGCCTTTGTCGCCACCGCCGACAATCCTTCGGCCATTTACTACAACCCGGCCGGGATTACCCAGCTGACTGGAAGCAATCTGCGAGTGGGCCTCTATAGCATTTATCTGGATCCCAGCTACCGGCCGCCGCCGCCGGCAACCGGAACGTTCGACAACCAGGATCCGCTGCACGCCATCCCGCAGTTTTACTACACCTACAGCCGGGAGGATTGGCCGGTGAGCCTCGGCCTGGGTGTCTACTCCCCTTTTGGCCTGAGCGTGCGCTGGCCACAGAACACCGGCTTCCGCACCGTGGCCACTCAAGGCGCGCTCACCACCGACGCCATAAATCCGGTGGTGGCTCTAAAATTATCCCGCCGCTTTTCCATCGGCGGCGGCCTCGTCATCAACTACGCGAACGCCGACTTGCGACAGGGACTTTTTTCGCCGGACCAAGCGACGGACAGTTTTCGCTTTGCAGGGGATGGCTGGGACGTCGGTTACAACCTGGGCGCGCTTTGGCAGTTCAACGACCAGGTTTCCCTGGGCGCAACCTTTCGCAGCGGCATGAACGTGGAATTGCGCGGGCATACGACCGCAGTCAACCGCGCCGGGCCAGCCCCGATTTTCGATGCGCGAACAGTTGCCAATGCGGAGTTTCCGCTCCCGCTAAAAGCCATTCTCGGGATCTCCTACCGCCCCACACCCCAATGGAACCTCGAATTCAACGCGGACTACACAGACTGGACCCAGCTGGGCACAGTCACCATCCATCAAGCAGCACCGCTGCTGGGAACGCCGACCATTCCCCTGGTCCTCGATTTGCAATCCAGTTGGTATTATGAATTCGGCGCCACGAGATATTTTACCAACGGCTGGTTGGCGAGCGCCGGCTACATTTTCAGTCAGAACTCGGCGCCCGACGCGCATTACTCGCCGCTCCTGGCGGATCTCGACCGCCATTTCTTGAGTGTCGGGACTGGATTCAGGGGCAAACGATTCGATTTTGATGTCGCCTATCAGTTTGGGTACGGCCCCACGCGAACCGTCACAGGCAGCGCTCCTTCAGCCGCGGGACAGACTGCGGACGGCAACTATGAATTCTTCAGCCATGCGATAGCGGTGTCGGTTGGGGCGCACTTTTAATTGAACCCGCCGAGGCGCCGGAACCTCTTGGACCCAGGGCATTGCGGCCTTCTTTCTCAACCGCAGGCCGATCCGTCGCCAGCTTGGTTGAAAATTGGACACTTTTAAGAGGCGGACCCGGGGGCGATCCAGCCGCAATCGGCCGATTCAACCGGCAATCTGCCCTGCAGTGCGAGCCTGCCCGGGTCTTCCGTGAAATTGCTTTATCGTTGGCTCGGAAAATGGTAATTCCTTCGATAACTTGGCAAAGAGTTTTGATGCAAAGGCCGTTCAGCCACACGAGACGACGGATGAGATGTTACGATGACCACACAAAACGGCCAACAAGTCGGCGGCCATTCACCCAACGGCGAGATTAAAGATTCACTGGTTCTCGGCGAAACCAGCCAGGGAATCGAAATCCACGCCACGTTGCTGCGGCTGACACGCTTTGTCGCCGTCTTCGAGATTTACAACCCGGCCCTGGTCCTGCGCACCTCCGAAGTGCTGACCACTTTCAAGATCGTGGTCCGCGATCGCACCATCTACTCGGGCCGCGCCGTCGTGTGCAGTCTCGTCAATGCCGGCCTGATGACGGTGTGCGAAGTGACGCTCAACGAGAATTCCTGGTTGGACGTGGCTTTTGCGTTGGAGATGATCGGGAACGGAAAACTGCGCGATGAATTCCAAAGCTTCCTGCGCGAATGGCAAAAGCTCTACAAGATTTTGCCGGAATACAAGGTGATCGTGGCGGACATGCAGACCTTCCTGGCGGACTTGCGGATCTGGCTGGACCAGGTGGAGCTGGGGATCCGCTCGACCCCGGCGAACGACCGTTTGCGGCTGGAGCAGGATGTGGCCGAAGAATTGGCGGCGCCCATCATTCCGTGTGTCGACATCCTGTTTGAGAAATTCGAGGCCATCGCCCAAAATCTGGACGAGGACCTGCGGCCGGCACATTGCAACTACATGAGGCGGCAACTGCATCCCTTCGTTCTCAGCGCGCCCTTTGCTTATCGCGCCTTTCACAAGCCGCTCGGATACGCGGGCGATTATGAGATGGTGAACATGATCGCGCGCAACGGGTATGAAGGCGGATCTCTGTTTGCCAAAATGGTGAACACCTGGTTTTTGCGCCAACCGCCCGCACAAGCGCATCGGAACCGCATCAGCTACCTGGCGCAACTGCTGGTCCAGGAAACCTCGCGCGTCGCCGCTGCCGGGCGATCCGCACGAATTCTCGACCTGGCCTGCGGACCCGCCCAGGAAATCCAGGCATTTCTGAACGACAGCCCCGTCAGCGGGAAAACGCACGTCACTCTGCTGGATTTCAACCAGGAAACCCTGCATTACGTCCACGACACGCTCGGCGAGATCAAACACCGCAATTCACGGGAAACCCTCATCGAGTGCGTCAAGAAATCCGTGCACCAAATTCTCAAGGAATCCGGCAGAACGGTCCAGCAGTCCCCCGCGCAGCAGTACGATTTTGTCTGTTGCGCCGGCCTGTTCGACTATTTGTCGGACCAGGTCTGCCATAAGCTGCTGGACATCATGTATGAATGGCTGACCCCGGGCGGACTGTTGATCGCGACCAATGTGGAACCCTCGAACCCGCTTCGGAACGGCATGGACCATCTGTTGGACTGGCATCTGATTTATCGGACCGGCCCCCAATTGCAGAAGCTGGCGCCGGCGAAAGCGATCGCGGAGGCAACTTCCATCCGTTCCGATTCAACCGGCGTGAATGTTTTTCTGGAAGTCCGAAAGCCCGGCCATGCCTGACGTAGCCACATTGAGTCAACCCGAATTCCGGACCGCCTTTCAGGCCCATGAACGGCAGGAGCGCATCAATACGGGAAAGGTGGCGTCGGCTCTGGTTGTGTTCCTGATGCCCCTCGGCATCACCCTGGATTATTTTGTGTACCGTGAAGAGCGGGGGCTGTTCCTGTTCCTGCGGCTTTTGTGTTCCGCCCTGGTCGCGTTCATCTGGTTCCTGTACACCACGAGGCTCGGACAAAAGCACTACAAATTTCTCGGGCTGCTGATTCCCTTGCTGCCGGCCCTTTTCATCTGCGGGATGATTTATGAGACGGAAGGCCCCAGCTCGCCTTACTACGCCGGCTTGAACCTGATTCTGCTGGCCGTCAGCGCCGTCGTGCACTGGAGCACCTGGGAATCCCTGGTCGCGACCGGGGGCATTCTTCTGTTTTATTTTGTCGCCTGCTCGTTGAAGGGAACCCGGGAACAGCTTCCGATTATTTTCAACAACGCGTACTTCCTGGCGCTCACCGGCATCATCGTGGTCACGGGCAATCACTTTTTCAACCGGTTGCGTTTCCGCGAATTCGCCTTGCGCTATGAATTGGACAAGAACCGCAAGGCGCTGGAGGAAAGCAACCAGAAGCTGATGGAACTGGATCAGATCAAGAGCCGGTTCTTTGCCAATATCAGCCACGAGTTGCGCACGCCGTTGACGCTGCTGCTCGCGCCGCTCGAGACGTTGCTCCAGAAATTCAACCGCTCCCTCGACCAGGAAAACCGCGAGGTGCTGCTCACGATGCATTCCAATGGCATGCGGCTGCTGAAGCTGATCAATGATCTGCTCGACCTGGTGCGCCTGGAATCCGGCCGCATGGAAGTCAAACACGAACCTTTGGAAGTCGCGGAATTCATCAGAGGACTGGCCAGCGCCGGCCGCCAGGTCGCCGATGACAAGCGGCTCAAGCTGGAAACTCATGTGGATCCGCAGTTGGGCACCGTGCTGGCCGATCGCGACAAGCTGGAAAAGATCGTATTGAACCTCATGTTCAACGCGCTCAAGTTCACCCCTTCCAACGGACGCGTCACGTTGCGCGCGGAAAAGCAGGGAGCGCTGATCCCCGATCCGGCACGCGTCGAAGTTCCGTCGAGCCCCCCGGGGCCGGAGACCGGCGCTCCGCGCGCAATGGCAGGCCAGGACGATGAATTTGTCCTCACCGTTTCCGACACGGGCATGGGGATTTCCGAGAAGAACCTGCCTTTTGTGTTCGACCGTTTCTGGCAGGCGGATGGTTCCTCCAAACGCAAGTACCAGGGTGTCGGCATCGGCCTGGCCCTGGTCAAGGAATTGACCGAAATCCAGGGTGGAAAAGTCGAGGTCCGGAGCCAGGAAGGCAAAGGCACCACTTTCACCGTGCGGTTCCCGTATCACAGGGCGGAGATGGCGCCGGCCAAGACACCGGAAGCTTCCAGCGAGCTGCCGCCGCAGGTCCGGGACAACCCGCAGACCGTTCCCGCCGGCACGGTTTCCTCGGAAGAATGGCTGACCAATTTGTATCGGCGCGCGGAATTGTTCCCGGCCCTGACCCCCCTGCAAGCCAGCCTCAAGCCGGTGGAGGTTTTGCGCAATGGGAATCTGCCCAAAGCGCTGGTGGCCGACGACGAGCCGGATATGCTGCGCTTCCTCAAATCGCAGTTGAGCAAACACTACGAAGTGCTCGAAGCCGTGGACGGCCAGCAGGCGATTGAAAAGGCCGGCCAGTTCCTGCCGGACATCATCTTGCTCGACATGATGATGCCGGAGAAGGACGGGTTGCAGGTCTGCCGCGAACTCCGCGAGCGCACCTCGACGCAAGGCATCCCGATCATCCTGCTCACAGCGCGGGCGGACGAAGAGACGAAACTGACGGCCTTGGGAGCCGGAGCCAGCGATTTTCTGGCCAAACCCTTCTCGACCACGGAACTGCATGTGCGCATCAAAAACCTCGTCGAGTCGCACCAGTATCAACGCAAGCTTTCCAAACAAAACCTGGCGCTGGAATCCACCATCGAGCAGCTCAAGGAAACCGAGATGCAACTGGTGCAAACTGAAAAGCTGGCCTCGCTCGGACGGATGAGCGCGGGGATCATCCATGAGATCAACAATCCCCTGAACTTCGCCACCACCAGCCTCTATTCCCTGCGGAACAAAGGCAAATCTCTGGCGCCCGAACAGCAGGAAGAATATGCCGAGATATTGCAAGACGTCGAAGAAGGCATCAAACGGGTGAAGACGATTGTGTCCGACCTGCGGATGTTCTCGCATCCGGACACCGAGCACTGCGACCAGGTCAAGGTGGCGGAAGTGGTTGCTTCGGCGCTGCGGTTTCTTAGCAACGAGTGGAAGCAAAACGTGAGTGTCGAGACGGTCCTGGCGGAGCAGCAGTTGATCTGGGCAAACAAGAACAAGCTGATCCATGTCGTGACCAATCTGCTGCAGAACGCGCTGGACGCCATGAAGAAGAAATCGTTTGGAAACGAAAAGCCGACGATTCGGATCTCGGGCCGGGTCGAGAACGGCAGCAGCATCCTGTCATTTCGCGACAACGGCCCCGGCATCGATCCGGAGCACCTCGACAAGATTTTTGACCCGTTCTACACCACCAAAGACGTGGGGGAAGGAATGGGCCTGGGACTCAGCATCTGTTACCGCATTGTGCAGCAATACGATGGCCGGATCTCGGTAAAAACCGAGCCTGGAAAGTTTTGCGAGTTTACGCTGGAATTCCCGGTGAAAGGGTGAGATTAGAAAGGACAACAGAATCCAAACTGCTATGGAAAGTGTCTATGACTATAAGAAGTTCGCGATCCTCTACGTGGATGATGAGGAGAAATCGCTCAAAAGCTTCGCGCGCGCGTACGAGGATCAGTTCCGGATTTTGACGGCGATCAACGCCCAGGATGGCCTCAAACTGCTCGAAAAGCATGGCGAGGAGATCGGCGTGCTCATGACCGACCAGCGCATGCCCGGCGAAAAGGGCGTCTGGCTCCTGGAAAATGCGCGCCAGCTTCATCCGCGCATCATTCGCATCCTCGCCACGGCCTATGCCGACATGGAGGCGGCCATTTCCGCGGTCAACACCGGCGCCATTTACAAATATGTAACCAAACCGTGGGACCCTCCGCAGCTGGAGGAGACGCTCAAGCGCAGCCTGGAGTTCTTTCTCGTGCAGCGCGAGCGCGACCAGCTTTTGCGGGAGAAAATGTCCGTGTTGCACAATATGATGATCGCGGACCGGATGGTAAGCCTGGGGTTGCTCGCAGCCGGCTTGAGCCATCACATCCGGAACTCCTTGGTGGCGGTGAAAACGTTCCTGGATCTGGCGCCGGCCAAAATGGCCGAGGAAAAGATGGATTTGAACGGCCTTCGCAATCCGGATTTCTGGAAGGAATATTACCAGAACGTCCAGGGCCAGATCGAAAAGATCAACAACCTGCTCAAAGACCTCTGGAGCGCCTCGGAAAAACCCGAGTTCGAATTTGGCGACCACGTCCAATTGCGCGAAGTCGTCGCCGCAAGCGTCGAAGGCCTCAAGGCCGGATTCACGGCCAAGAAAATCCAGGTTCAGAATGACGTTTCCGATTCCCTGCCGCCGTTGAAGGTCGACAAAGCGAAGTTTTACCGCCTCTTTGAATTGCTGTTCAAGGACGAGCTGGCCACTTTGCCGGCCGGAAGCAAAATCACGGTGTCGGCACGAATGCAGAACACCTCTGCCGACAAACCCTGGATGATCATCCAGGTCGTCGACAACGGTCCCGGTATGCCGCAGGAAGCTTTACGCCTGGTTTTTGACCCGTTTGTCGTGCGCAACGACAGTCCGATGGAATATGGGATTCATCTCATGGCCTGTTACTTCATCGTCCATCACCATGGCGGCAAAATCGAGGCCCGCAGCGAGAAGGGCGAGGGGACGACGTTCACGATCCGGTTGCCTACCGATCCCAATCTTGCCCCGGCTCTGGAAAACGACACGGATTTTCTGAGGAAAGTTCTGCTCAACGATACGCTCTGGGAAAAATTGATCTCTTCCCAATAATGTCGAAGGCCGCCTTGTCCGCCATCGTTCGCCACTGCGACCGCCTACTGCGCACCGAGCAGACCGGCGATTACGACGGCGCGGTGAACGGGTTGCAGGTGGAGAATCGAGGAACCGTTTCGCGCGTTGCCGCCGCCGTGGACGCCAGTTTGGCGACCGTGAAATTGGCGGTTGCGGCGAAGGCGGACCTGTTTATCGTGCATCATGGGTTGTTTTGGTCACCCGCGCATCCCTGGACAGGCCGAAAATACGAACTGCTTCGCATCCTGGTGGAAAACGACCTCGCGCTTTACAGCTCGCACCTGCCGCTCGATCTGCATCCAAGGTTGGGCAATAACGCCCGGCTTTGCGCCGCGTTGGGTCTCAAAAAATTGCGGCCGTTCTTCCACAGTCACGGCCAGCCTATCGGATTTCAGGCGACGACGAAAATCTCAAGGACGGAACTGGCGAAGCGACTGCAGCGCGCCGCCGGCGCGAAACCGCGCATCCTCCCCGGGGGGCGCGACCTCTGCACCCGCATCGGGGTCGTGACCGGCGGTGCGGGCGGTGACGTCAAACAGGCCGCGGCGGAAGGTGTGGACACGTTCGTCACCGGCGAAGGACCGCACTGGACGTACGCGCTGGCCGAGGAGTTGGGCATCAATGTCCTTTACGGCGGCCATTACGCGACGGAAACGTTTGGCGTGAAGGCGTTGGCGGCTGAGATTTCCAGAAAGTTCAAACTGCCTTGGAGTTTCGTGGATCATCCGACCGGGTTGTAGGCGGGACCCTTCACAAACCGCCGCCTTCCCGGCGAGGCCGTTCCTTGGCGCAGGCTTCGAAGAGCGCCAGCAAATCCGCGTAGATTTTTCGACGGTCGATTTTGGTCCGGAGATGCGTGGCCGCCTCCGGGGGAAGCTTGTTCCCATTGAGGAACCAAACGACTTTTGCCGCGAACTCATCGAGATCCTTCACGACGAATCCATTGACCCCATTGTCGATCATGTCATTGCAACCCGCGATGTCGAACGCCACCACCGGCAATCCCATGGCTTGCGCCTCCAGGACGTTGTAAGGGTAGCCCTCCCATTTGGCAGTGGTGATGAACAGGTTGCCCTGACGATGAACCGCCGCGATTTGCTGGTTGAGCACATGGCCCCAGTGCGTGACGTTCGGCCATCGATCCCGGCAAGCCAGAACCAGGGGCTTGAGTTCGCCGTCGCCGCAAATGTTCCAGGACACCTGATCCGCATGCGCCGGATTAATCCGGTCAATCAATCGAACCAGGTCCTGAACGCCCTTTTGCTCGACCAGACGCCCCGTCCAGATGATGTTGAATTTTCCCGAAGCCAGCCGGCCGGCAAATGGAAATCGGTCCGCATTGGCGGCAAAGGCGTCGAAATCGAAAGGATAATAAATTTTGGCGACCCGTTTGTCCGGAAATTGCCGGGAAAAAACGTCGAAGGTGAAATTGTTGATCACATGGAAAGCAGAGACGCCATTGGCCAGCCAGTTGTACAGCGGCGAGGTGAAAAGGAAATTATGCAACCGGGCATGCAAACTTTCGGCGATTGGATAGACATGCGGTATGTGGCAGCCGAAAATGATGGGAGGCACGCGCCGGTAACCCATCACGAACTTGAAAAAGAAAGGTTCGGTGATGTCATTGCGCGAGTAGATCACATCGTAGTCCTGAAAACGGCCGACCAGTTCCTTGAAAGACCGGCTCTTGATGTATCGGGCCTTGCCGAGCTTGGCTTTGATGGTCTCGATGGGTTCGCGATACAGCAGGCGCGGGTCGAATTTCTTGCAAAAATACAGGTTGTGGAGGCGCCCGTATTTCAGGTTGAAGGCGTCGTCCATGGTGAGCACATCCACATGCACGCCTTCCAGCTCGGCCAGATCGTGGGCGGTTTCGATGAAATATTTTTCGAGGCCGGCGCCGATTTCGAGCAGGGTGGCCGCGTAATAAGCTACACGCATGGCCCAATGCTATTCCGTGCGATCCTCAAAACAAGCTTTTGGAAATTCCGGACGATTCGTTTCAATCCGGCCCGGTCTTTTGCCCTTCGCTGCCCGGGCGGGATTTGAAGTTCAGAATGAGCACCAACCCGGTCAACAGCGCACCAATCACCGTCGCGGCCAGGGTAACGTACAACGGCCCGGTGAACATGCTGAAGCGGAAGTCCACCGTGTGCGATCCCGGATCCAGGCGCACCCCGCGCATGATGAAGTTACAGCGCAGAAGTTCCGCCGGTTTGCCGTCCACCGAAACCCGCCAGTTGGGGTCGTACTTGTCGTTTAGGAGAAGAATCGAGGGCGCGGCGGACTTTGTTTTCAGGACAATTTGCTTGGGAGTGTAATCCAAGAATTCCACAGAGCCGGAATTTTGATTTGTCGCGCCCGCCGGCGTCGGCGCAGCGGGTCCCGGGTTTGCCACCAGCACGGTTTGCTCCGGCGCGAACGATTTGCCGGCCAATTCCCGCAGCGTGGCCTGGTCATTCGTGCTGACCTGCCAGTTCGAGTACAGTTTTGCCCGCGGCAGCGCGCCGGCAAACTCAAAAATGGCAAGGACCCCGTTGGCGTCCGGAACGGCGGTAATGTCCTCGGGCTGGGTATAGGAGGTGATGCCGGGTCTCAGTCTGATGTTGAACCGCTCCAGAATCCTGAACCGTTGCTGTGCTGGGTCAAGTGCCCCGTTCAAGACATCGAGCCAATCGGAAGCGCCCAACAGGAATCGGGTGTTGGTCAGTTCCCAGCGGCGCGCCACCAGATACAAGGTGTCCTGCGTGCCCCGGAATAGCAGCGCCCCCTCAAAAGCCGCCAGGTCCTCCGGCGTGCGCGGCATCTGGATGATGTCCAGCGACTGCACGTTGTAATACAGGAAAAGATGCTGTGCCCATTCACCGGAGTAGAGTTGATCAAAGGTTTGTTGCGCCTCCAAAATATCCTGTGGCTTCCGGAAAGCATAAGGAAACCACCTGGGCAAAGCGGCGACCCGGTGCTCGTACGGATTCTTTGCCAGGACTTGAATGATCGGGTTCGGTCCGCCGATCTCGTATTTTTCCGCATAATTCCAGAAGACAACAAAATGCCGGTCAACCTGCCAAAGGTCCGCAACCAAAACGAGTCCCAGCAGAATTCCCGCCCACCTGGCCCGCCGGCCCGCCAGCGATCCGATGAGAATCAACGTGACCACGCCGACGCTGGCTGCCAGGAACAGAACGAACCAGCCGAGTTGTTGGACGCTGAAGCTGGCGACCGCAGCGGGGCTGGATCCGCCCATCGTCGGAACGGTCTCCAGATGCCGCTCGAGCGCTGGACGGAACGACGAATAAATCAGCCAGCCCAACAAACTCACGACTATCGCCACAACGCAACCGATCACCCATTTTCTGTCGAACGTCGCTGCTTTGGCCCACCAGTTTTTCAACCGAGCGTTCAAGCCGGAAACGTTGACGAGTGAAGTCTCGAGATAACGCCGGCTCAAGCCATGGATTCCATAAGCAAAAAGGATCACCACCGCAAAATTCAGGACGTAGAGGTATTTGGTGGGACTGCGCATGGCCGAGATATACGGCACCATATAGACGAACCGGTAGACAGGCGCGTAGCGTCCGAAGGCTAACAACAAACAAACCCCAATTGTCGCGACCCAGAACCAAACCAGCTTGCGTTCGCTTGAGGTAAAAACCGAATCCTTGCCGCGGAACGACTGCAGCGCAGCCCAAAGCGCGACGAGCACAACGAACACACCCGCGTAATTGCCGCCACCCACATGCCGTAACAGTTGATTGGTCGGGGGAGTTCCCTGTTTGCCGCTTTCGAAGTATTGATCCCATGCCTCATGCCGGCCGATCGAGCCCCAGTAATCGCTCCCATCCCGCAACGGCGCCCCGCCATCCACCGACTGCGGAACCAGGCGATAGCCAAACAAGCCCGGCACAAACAGGCTCAGGGTTTCAATTTTGGGGAAGCTCCATTGCGTCGCGAATTCCCAACGATCCGCCTTGCTCTCTTTGTCTTGTTGAGTACCGACCACTCCCTTGATTTGCAGCTCGATGGTGCCCGTCATGGATTGCGCGGTGATAAAAACAGCGCAGCCGACAATCACCATTAACCGCCCCGCGCCACACGCCAACCGGTTCGCGGGCGCACGATCAACGAACATAATCCCATTCCAGGCAGCCATCGCCACCAGCACCACGCAGGACAGTTTGATCCCAAGACCGGCCCACAGAATGCCCGCCAACAAAAGGAGAAACGCCAGGTTGACGCCACACAGCATAACCATTCGTTCGGTGCGGGTCAGAGATGGCAGTTCGCCGGACAACGCCAGATACAGGGTAAACGCGGCCACGCAGACACTGTAGAGCGCGCCAATATCCGCCGCTTCCGTGAAATTCATGCCGACCGCCAGCCCGGCCAGGGCAATCCGCATCCAACGAATCGCCGGCGGCATCGGTTGCCGAATGGACACGATCAAAGCCAGCGCAAAGAAATCCATGCCCGCGGCAATTTGTTGGGAAGCGACGCCCCAACAAGCGGTGGTGAAGAAAGCGGTGTTTAACATAGCGGCCAAACCGCCAAGAATAGCAGCTACTGGCGCGAGCCGTAGTTGCCGGAAAAGGGTCAGTGCCCCCAACCCGAGGATAAGTAGCGCGATTGGAGCAAAGAATTTCCCGACGCCGACCGGCCCAAGTGCCCAGAAGATCAGACCCGACACACAAAGCGGGTAAGCGCCAGGGCTGCCGATGCTGTTCTGACTGGCCCATGCGCCGGTAAATTCTCCGGGAAATTGAGTCGAGGCCGTCTTCATTGCCCCGAGGGGTCCATCGTTGTTGAAGTGAACGTAGCCGGGGAGAAAACTCCGCCAGAAAAAGAAAAATAGAATGAGAACCAGCAGGACGGCGCCCCATAACCAGTTGGTTTCGGGCGCAGAAGTTGGTTTTGCAGATTTCATAAATTGGCGGGCGGATAATTGTTATTGGCGCTTAACGAGACTGTCAAGCGAACCGTAAGATGGATAACGGCTGGGTTTCGGGTGGGGTGAAGTTCTGCATGAACCTCAAGGCAGGGCGCGTCACTCCATGCGCGCCGTAGTTCGGCCCTCGGGAAACGGCGCGCAGAGGACTGATGCCTCCTGCCACCCTGTCCGGTTCATGGTCGGCGAGCCGTTTCAAAAAGGAACAAGCAACTACCCCCATGGCGCGCACCTTCACGGTGCCAAGTCGCTCTCGCCGCGCTGATGCACCGTCGCAGCGGGTCGGCGGCGCAGCGCCGTGTTTCTGCCGGGACAAACTTATGCGGGCCGCCGGTCTACGGTTGACTCCGTTGGTCCCAAGGGTTTCCGGGCGATCACATCGAAGTTCTGCGTCAGGTGCTTGTCTTTGTCGAGTTTATCCAGATAATAGAGCAGGACCAATAGTGGCACCACCACTGGAGCCTGCAATAGCCATACGGCCTTCTGTAACCCCGGCCGTGAGATCAGAAAAGGGAACAGGTCTTTGATATTTTTTCCCATCAAAATGAAACGGCCGCCTTGTGGCGTGATCTCCGGTGGCAAGAATCCCTGTTCCTGCATCAAAAAATCCAGCGCATACCGGGTATAACGGAAATAATCATACGGCAGCATGTGTTCATCGGCGGAAAACGGCACGGTCAAATAGAGGCGCCCGCCCGGTTTCAGCAACCGGTGCATCTCCTTCAAAGCCCGGACCGGATACTTGAGATGCTCGAAAACCTGGGTGCAGAGAATGATGTCCACACTCGCGTCGGCCAGCGGAATGTCATAGATTTCCGACCGAATATCGATCTGGTCATAAGTGAAATTGGAATCTTTGGCACCGACGTCCTGACTCATGTATTTGCATTTCCCGGCAAATAACGGTTTGTACTGGCAATCCCCCGCCCCGACATCCAGCAGCACTTCCTCCGGACGAACGGTATTCGCCAATGACCGCACAAATTGCTGAAGGCGATAGGTATGATAGTTGTAGAACCGGCACAAAGAGGTGCGATAAAACCGATAAAGCAGGCGCGACAGCAGACTTTTGGAAGAAACTCGGGAGGGTCCGGTTGATTCGCCGCCGCAGTGGTTCATAGATAGAAAATGCTAAGTCCCTGCGAATGCGCACGTCAAGCTCCTCCGAACTGGGGTGGTGTCTCAATTGCAATGGTCGGGATGCCGCGCCCGCGGCATCCTGCCTCAAAATCGAATTTTCAACACCGCCAGCTCAAGGTTTTATGACCTCATAGAAAGTTTGCTGCCGGATCTTCCAAAATGGATCGACAAAGTTGAAATTGCCGTTCCCGAGGTCGGTGGCGGCTCCGAGCACAAACCAGTGCACCAAGTCCGTCGACGCTTGAACGTAATAGAGTTGTCCAGTTACTCCAACGAATTGCAGGCTGAATTGGCCGTTCACCACCTGGTACTGTAATCGGGCCAACGGAATTAACATCGCATTGGAACTGGTCGCCGTGCCATAGGCGTTTGTAATGGTCACAGCGTAATTGCCCGCCTCAGACAATTGAACGTTGACCAGCGTTAAACTCGCGTTGGTCCCTCCGGCAACCGGGTTGATGCCATTGAAATACCACTGATAACTCAATGGCAACGAGCCCGCAGCCGCCACGGCGAATGATGCACTCCCCCCCAGCTGCACTCGTTGGTTGGTCGGCTGCGCCACAATCGAGGGACTTATTCCGCCAACACACTTGCCCCCGGCGCCGGCACTATAAATGGCTTGGACTTCACTGTTCCCCAACGCCCGATCGTAGAGGCTGATCTCATCAACCGCCCCGACCCACCAATACGCCTGCGCCCCTCCTGAGGCCCGGTGCCCAAGGTACAAATCATAGCTGGTCTGCGGCGTGAACACTCCCAGGCTCTGTTGCGCCACCACTGCCCCGTTCAAATACAGCTTGCCCACTCCGCTCGCCTTGTCGTACGTCAACGCCACGTGTTGATAGCTCCCGCTC
>CAZFOA010000010.1:0-29900 GCA_964520205.1 uncultured Verrucomicrobiota bacterium
ATCGTGTCGCCGGCTGGCTGTCGGACCAGCGTTTGGAACTGGCAGCGCCTGGGGATGGCTGGAGCAATTTAATTAAAACTGTGGCCACGACTGGAGGGCGGGCTTCAGCCCGCTTCAACGTGATTTTGCATGGCGGCATTGAAGCGGCGTAATCGCCGCGCTCCGAAGAAACGGCTGCAGAATTTTTCAATCCGCTCTAGTCCACAGCCGGTGGCAGCACGCTGGCTTGCGCGCGGATGGCGGCGGTTGCGGGCTGCAACCCGGCGGATCGCGCGGTCAGCCTCAGTTCTCCCGGCTGCCTGGAGGATTGCACGATGATTTGGGCCAGGCCGTTGAAGACGCTCCGTTTCCATTCCGGCAACTCTGGCGGGTCCTGGAACTGGAGCGTAACGCCCTGGCTGATGCCGCCGGAATCGCCGTAATTTCCCACAACCACCGCGATGGTATTGTCGCCCGGGTGCAAAAAGTGTTTCACATCGAGCACCGAAGCCAGCTGGGAATCATGTGATTCGCCGACCTTTTGGCCGTTCACGTAAAACGAGCCGTCCCCGCTGATGCTCCCAAAGCGCAGCTCCACCGCCGGCAGGGAAAGATCCTGCTCGCTGACCTGGAATCGCGCGCGGAAGACTCCGTGTTCGCCGTTCCGCAGCGGGCCGGCAGCGGATTGCGCGTCGTATTGCGGCCAGTCTGAATCGTCAAATGTCGCTCCAGCTTCGGGAACGTTTGGCTGGTAGGGGTTGCTGATTTTTTGGCGGCGCCAGCCGGTGATCGCCGCGGAATGCCCCGGCCAATGAGGCAGAACCACGTCGGGCTCATGACAGCTCGGATCGCCGTTGCCAACTCCCAGGATTTTGCCGGGGCCGTCGAGGGAGAACTGGACCAGATTGGCGGCGACGGGGACGATGCGGCCATGGTCGTCGCGGACGGAAACGGTGATGATGCTGATGTCCTGCCCATCCGCGTTGATGGCTTTCCGATCCGGTTCGAGCTGCACTGCGGCGGGTTCACCGGTCGTTTCCAGCTTGGTTTCGGCGGCTATTTTGCCCTTGTTGAAACCCTTGGCGGAGAGTGTGCCCGGCGCATACTTCACCTTCCATTTCAACTCCGAATTTCGTTTCATCGCCTGCTTGCCGAGACTCCGGCCGTTGAGGAACAACTCCACTTCCTCGCAATTGCTCAGGGCGCGGACGTCGATTTCCTGGCCTTCCTTTTCCGGCCAGTTCCAATGCGGCAACAGATGCAGCACCGGCTGATCCGTCCACCACGCCTGATAATACCAGCGGTTGTCCTTGGGGAAACCGCACGTATCCAGAACGCCGAAATGCGAATTGATGCACGGCCAGCTGTACGGCGTCGGCTCGCCGCGATAATCGAACCCGGTCCAGACAAATCCGCCGGACAGCCAGGGGCGGGGCGCGAAGAAGCTCCACCAGGACTCGGCCGTTTGCGACCAGGGCAGCGCGCCATCGTCGTAGGCGCTCATGTAGCCATGTTCCTTGTCATTGCTATAAATGCCGCGCGTGCCGACCGTGCTGGCTTGCTCGGTGCCCACGTTCGGCTGCTTCGGATGCGCCTGGCGGTAATCTTCCATGTCCTTGCCGACATGATAATTCCAGCCGCGCACTTCGATGATTTCGTTGATGCCGGAAAACTCGTTGCCGACGGGTGCCGGGTAGGTCACCGGCCGCGTCGGGTCGAGTTGCCTGATCAATTCCTGCATCTTCGCGGCGACCCGCTTTCCGGCGGGGGTGCCTTGCACGCCGAATTCCTCATTGCCGATGGACCAGATTCCCACGCTGGGATGATTGCGGTCGCGGCGAATGAGCCGTTCGAGCCGGTTCATGTGGACCGGGTCGCTGCCCAGCGACCGGTTTTCGTCCATGACCAGCATCCCGAGGCGGTCGCAGGCTTCAAGCAACTCGGGTGTCGGCGGATTGTGCGACGTCCGATAAGCGTTGGCGCCCATCTCCTTCAATTTGGCCACGCGAAAATACTGAAGCCGGTCCGGCATGGCTGCGCCGACGCCGGCGTGGTCCTGGTGGTTGCAGGTGCCCTTGAGGACGTAGGGCTTCCCGTTCAAAAGGAATCCCTTGTCCGCATCGAAGCCAACCGTGCGAATGCCGAACTCGGTTTCCGTGCGGTCAACGACATTGCCGCCGGACTCGATGGTGGTGACCAGTTTGTAGAGCATCGGGGATTCCGGCGACCAGAGCGCCGGGTCGGGCACGCTGGCGGTCTGTTCCAACTCGCGCGACGAACCTCCGGTCAGGTTTACCGGCGCGCGGGTCGAGACCACCCTCTTCCCAGCCGGTCCGAAAATCTCGCACTGGATCGCGGCGTCTGCGTCATGGGTTCCGGCATTGACCAGTTGCGTCTGGATTTTGACGGTTGCGGCGCCCTCGGGTATGTTGCCCTTGAATTCGCTGTAAACAAAGGTGCCGTCCGGCGCGATGGCCAGCGGGCCGGTTTTCACGAGCCAGACATGCCGATAAATTCCCGCCCCTTCATAAAACCAACCCTCGGTTTCCGTCGCGTCCACTTTAACCGACAGCAGGTTCCGGCCGCCGCAATTGGCCAAATCGGTGACGTCGTAGCGGAAACTGCTGTAGCCGCTGTCATGGTGCCCGACAAACCAGCCGTTCAGGAAGATCGTGCAATCGCGAAAGGCGCCGTCGAATTCGAGCCAAAGCCGTTTGCCGGCGTCCGCCGCCGTCAACTCGAAGCTGCGGCGATACCACGCCACGCTGTTGTCCGGAAAGCCGCGGCCCAACGCCTTGAATCCATGCGCGCCGTCGGCCCGCTGATCAAACGGCAGTTCCACGGCCCAATCATGGGGCAAGTTGACCGTGCGCCAGCTTGCATCGCTGAAATACAGATTGGCCGGTCCGCTGCCGGTGCCGGCCTTGGCAAGGTTCTGGGCGCCGCCCCACTCGTTGCCGAGATGAAACTTCCAGCCGAAATCCATCAACAGCCGTTCGCGCGGTTCCGAGCCGGAGACGGCCGAGGCCCACAAACTGAAAATGAGAAAGGCGAGCGTTCGAATTGGGTTTCTGCCGGAGGCGTTTCTTTTCGACATAGGCTTTGTTTTGCTTGATCCGATCGGCTGACTGAGGCGCACTCGAAAACGTTTCGCCTGAACGATTACACGAGCCTGGCCACTCCGACAATCAAACAATCCATTTTTTTAAAAGGATTTCTTCTCCGGTCAAGGGGCCGGCGCACATCATGATATTCGCGAAAGCTTCCTGCTCCTTTTGGAGCGGTCGTGCTGTCGAACTCCCCTGCCCTTTTGTGGATAAAATGGAGTTGCCGCCGGGCACGGATGGCTTATGGTGATCACAATCCCGGTTCAGGTGAACCCCGGGCCGGGGAACGCGGGCGAGGGCTGGAGCTGTGACGAATTCGGTTCGATTGAACTTATGAGAATTCTTTTGCAACACGTGCGCACCGGGCTTTATCTCTCCAGTCCCGGCCATTGGACCGCCAACCCGTTCGAAGCCCTCGACTTTCAACAATCCCAGATGGCCATTGATTTTGCCTGTGATCACTCCATCGACGGCGTGCAAATCGCCGTGACGTTTGTGGACCACCAGTTCGATGAAGTCGTCCCCTTGCCTCCCCGCCAATCAGCCCGATCAAAGCCGGCAGACTAGTCAGTCCACAAACTCCAGCTCCTGCCGGTGTGGAATCAAGCCGCGCTCGAAGGCCTGTCCGAGAAAACGCCGGATGGATTCGCGGCCGCGCTCGCCGTAATCCAGCGTCCAATGGTTCACATACATGCCGACAAACCGGTCCGCCAGTTCACGGCCCATGTCCCGCGCGTAACGCAAAGCATGCTGCACAGCCTCGGCGCGATGATCCAGGCCGTATTGAATGCTCTCGGCTAAAATCCCGGAAATCGCCTTCCGCACCGTGGGCTCGAAGCGTTTGTGAATCACATTGCCTCCCAACGGCAGCGGCAACCCGTCGTTCTGCCGCCCCCACCAGATGCCCAAATCTTCACAAACCACCAGCCCTTCGTTTTGATAGGTCAATTGACCTTCGTGGATAATGAGGCCCACATCCGCCGCGCCGGAGCGGACGGCCTGGAAGATTTGATCAAAGGGAACGACGACGTAATCGAAGCCCGACGGGCTGTTCTTATCATTGCAGGAGACGACGTGAGGAGTCTCTGATTTGTTTCTAGCTTGACCCTCGTCACCTCGGCTCCTGCGGGATTCCCGCGGCAAGGCGTCGCCGAGCCATAGTTGCAGCGCGAGGAAAGCGCTGGTCATCGTGCCGGGCACGGCGATTTTTTTACGGGCGATTTCGTCCCGGGAGAACCGCTCTTTGGCGACCAGCATGGGCCCATAGCCGTCGCCCATACTCGCGCCGCTGGGCAGCAGCGCGTATTGGCCGCTCACGTAGGCATAGGCGTGGATGCTGACCGCGGTGATGTCCAGTTCGCCTCGCGTGGCGCGGTCGTTCAACGTCTGGATATCCTGCAAAATGTGTTCGAATCGAAACCCGTGCGTCGGAATCAGCTCCTTCGCCAATCCGTAAAACATGAACGCGTCGTCCGGGTCCGGCGAATGGCCGAGCGTGAGTCTGCGTGGTTCCATGCGGCGCGAATTCTCCAATTCGCGGCTCGTCGTGTCGAATCAAAACTCAAGTCCCCGCAAATGCACGACGGATCGCGGATCGCAAATGAAAAATCTGCCTTTCTTTTCGCAATGCCCCTTGCGCGGGAAAATCAGGAACAACTAAATTCGGCCTCGATGCCGAATCTCAATTCGCTCAATCCGCAACAGCGCCTGGCCGTCGAGACGCTGAAAGGCCCGGTCCTGATCCTCGCCGGCGCCGGCACCGGGAAGACGCGCGTCATCACCTTCCGCATCGCGCACCTGATCGAACGCGGCATCGCTCCCGGCCACATTCTGGCCGTCACCTTCACCAACAAAGCCGCCCGCGAAATGAGGGAACGCGTGTTCAAACTGATTCCAAAAGCCGGCTCTGGACCCTCAACCCACGACTCTCAACCGACCCTTTGCACCTTCCACTCGCTCTGCGTCCGCATCCTGCGCCAGCACATCGAGAAACTCGGCTATAAGCGCAATTTCGTCATCTACGACGAGTCGGAACAGCTCAGCGCAGTCAAAAAAATCCTGGCCCGGATTTCCGCCAAGGGAGAGAAGACCGACCCCGCGGCGATCCTCGCCCTGCTCAGCCGCTACAAGAATGGCGGTGAACGAGCGGCCGTGTTCGCGGATGAAAGCGTGCGCGCAATGGCCGAGCACATCCGCAAGCATTACGAATCCGCCCTGCGCGCCTGCAACGCGGTGGATTTTGACGACTTGATCCTGTTGACCCTCCGGATTTTTGCCGAGCATCCCGAGGCACTGGCAGCTTGCCGCGCGAAGTACCGTTACGTGATGGTGGACGAATACCAGGACACCAACGCCGCCCAGTTCAAGCTGGTCCAGGCGCTCACGCAGGAACATCGAAACCTCTGCGTCGTCGGCGACGACGACCAAAGCATCTACGGCTGGCGCGGCGCGGAGATTTCCAATCTGCTCGACATGGAAAAGCACTTCCCGGAAGTCAAAGTCGTCAAGCTCGAACAGAACTACCGCTCCACCAACACCATTCTGAACGCCGCCAACGCCATCATTAAACACAACGTCCGCCGCCGCGGAAAACTGCTTTGGTCCCAAAAGGGCGCCGGGGAAAAAATCCTGCTGCACACGTTTGCCGACGACGACGAGGAAGCGCGCCGGGTGGTTGAAAACATCGAATACGCGAGGCTGGCGCGGCGCGTTTCCTGGGCGGATAACGCCATATTATTCCGAACCAACCAGCAGTCGCGCCCGCTGGAAACCGCGCTGCGCCAGGCCGGCGTGCGCTATCACCTGATCGGCGGCCAGAGTTTCTTCGACCGCCGCGAAATCCGGGATTTCCTGGCTTATCTCAAGACCTTTCTCAACCCGCACGACGACGTCAGCTTGTTGCGCATTGCCAACACGCCGGCGCGGGGCTTGAGCGACGTGACCATGGAACGCCTGCTTGCGGCAAGCCACGAACGCAAGGGCTCGGTGTTTGCCGCGATGAAAAACCCGGCGGTGACGGCGACGTTTCAACGCCCGGCCCGCGAAGCCATCGAGCGGTTTGTGGAGTTCGTCGAGCGGACGAGAGCGAAGCTGAACAGCGACGACAGCGCGCACGGAGTGGCGCGCCCTGCCTTGCCATCCTGGGCCGGCGAGTTTCTCGATGAAATCGGCTACTTCAACGAACTGCGCCGTTCGGAAAAAACCCCCGAAGCGGCCGAGAACCGCATCCGCAATCTCCGGGAATTGCTGGCCTCGATGAACGCCTCAACACCGCCGGGCGGTTCCCTGGCGGACGGACTTCACGCCTTCCTCGAAGACATCAGCCTGGACACGGAACGTGAGGAGGACCAGGACGAGGCGCCCGGCGACGCGGTGACGCTCATCACGATGCACAGTTGCAAGGGGCTGGAATTTCCTCACGTTCACATCGTCGGTCTGGAGGAAGGCTTGCTGCCCCACGCGCGCTCCAAGCAGGAAGGCACGCTGGATGAAGAACGGCGACTGTTTTACGTCGCGGTCACCCGCGCGATGCAGACGTTGAGCATCAGCCATTGCGCCAGCCGGAAAAAATACGGCCAACCCCAACCGTGCCACCCTTCCCTGTTTCTCAAGGAACTCCCGCCCGAACTCGTCGAACACGCGGATGAAAAAGCGCGGCAACCGGTCACCGCCGAGTCCGGAAAAAGCATGTTCGCCGCCATACGTGAAGGCCTGGGTTGAAGCTTGGGCCTGGGTATTTCACACCGCTTGCGCCGGGTCAGGGGACCCGGCCTACAAGCCTGCGGCGCCAATGCCGCCCGGCGGTCAATCCCTGTTCCCGTTTACTCGTTGTGCGGGATGGGAATCGTGCCGCCGCCGATGAATTCACGGACGGCGGCATCGCCGGGAATCAGTTCGTAACCGGAAACCTGTTCGCGGTTTAATCCTTCCACGCTCTCAAGCAAAGCGTTTACGCGCTGGTAACGGATCCGCGCGTCGAGGAATCCGGCGTAAGGTTCAAAATCCTCCAGCCGGGGCAGCAACCCGCCCGGTCCGGTGAAGAAGGGCCGCAACGCCGGAAGCTCGAACGCAAATCCTGCCGGGACGATATGATCCGCCAGTCCGCTCAAGGGAATGATGCTGAACAGTTCGCCGGCGCGGACGTAATGCCAGTGCAACATCGTGCGCAACGGGCTGTGATTCCGATGCCGCACGTCGCGAAGCATGCGGCGCAGGAGCCGCAGGTCGGCGGATCGGATCAGCCGATTTGAACCGCCGTCGCCTTCGTAGAGCGCGGTTTGCGTTTCGAGGTAAAGCCGGAACTGAGCCGAACCGTCGATGCCCTCGGCGATCGGCGGATAAAACCCGTGCAGGCAATCCAGCAGCAGAACCTGGTCAGGCTCCAGGCGGATCGGTTTGGTCCCGATGCGCCGGCCCTCTTTGAAGCTGAAAACCGGTTTGTGGATCACCCGCCCCTCCAACAACTCCCGTAGATGCTGGTTCAACAATTGAATGTCCAACGCTTCCGGCGTCTCGTAATTCCGGTCGTTGATCCAATCCGTGGGATGTTCGATCAGCGACCAGAAATAATCGTCGAGGTTCAACATCTGAAAGCGCAGACCACGCTTTTCCAGACGCCCGGTGAGCTTGACCGTGGTGGTGGTTTTGCCGGAAGAACTCGGGCCGCTCACCCACAGCAGGCGAACCCGGTTCCCCGTGTTCATCCGCGAAATCACCTGGTTCGCGGCGTCATCAAGCGAAGCTTCGTATTGCGCCAACGATTCGTCCACCAGACCCTTAATCCTGCCGTTCCGCACGATTTCGTTCAACCCCGCCACCGTGTCGCACCCGCGGGCGCGGTTCCAGGTCCGGCTCGCCTCCGTTTGCGCCCGGGGAAAACCGTTGCCGGCGAATTGTTCCGGGGTGATGGCCCCTTCCCGAAGCCAGTGGCGTCCCCAGCGGTAGCAGGCGTAAGCATCGGCGGTGTTCTGAAAACCATAGCTGTTCAGCACGTGCAGCACTTCGTCCTGGATCGATTCAATCGTCGGCGGAAAGTTGGAAATCAAATGGTGCGGGTCCGAGTTGAGGCAGATCACGACGGCGTCGGACAGGAATTCCGCGATTTTATCGTCCGCGCCGTGCGCCGCGAAGAGGCTTTCATTGATCCCGGCCAGGAAGTCGTGCTGGAATCCGCCGATGGACTCGGCCGCCCGCAGGATTGCCCGGCCGATGTGCGCGGCATCAAACCGGACCAGCGCGCGATTTCGTTTCCGGATTTTGACGATGCGGTTTTGAACAGCCATGCTGGCGGACTATACAAAAGATGCGACCGGTGACAATAGGTACCTGATTCCCGGCCACGCCAGAGGCGGCTTGACTGCGATTTGCATCGCGGATCAGGTGCGCGAGAACATTTCGTCGGCGATCACTCCCTCCGCCACCTTTGTCACCGGGCCGGTCATGGTGATGTCAAAACCCTCTCCGATCTGGATGGCGAGCCGGCCGCCGGGCATATGGACGGCGACGGAGGGATCGCACAATCCGAGTTTGCGGGCCACCGCCGCGGCGGCGCTGCTGCTGCTGCCGGAGGCGAGCGTGTAGCCGGCGCCCCGTTCCCAGATCTGAATTTCAATGTTGCCGCGATCCCGCACTTTCAGAAACTGCACGTTGGTGCGATTGGGAAAATCCGGATGCTGTTCGATCAGCGGACCGAACTGTTTCGCCAGTTCGGGCGTGGTTGCCAGCAGCACCACGCAATGCGGATTGCCGATGTTGGCGGCGCAAATCGTAAAAGACTTTCCCCCGGCCTGAATGCTTTCGCTGATGACTTCGCGCCGCGGGCCGGTCATGGGAATTTCGTCGCTCCAGAAGCTGACTTTGCCCATTCCCACGCGCACCATTTGGCCGTGGTCGAACACCGCCGCCTTCACCACGCCGCCCGGAGTCTCAATCGCGAACTCCTCTTCCCCCACCCGTTTCCGATCCCAGAGATAACGCGAAAAAATCCGCAACCCGTTGCCGCTCTTCTCCGCCTCGCTGCCATCCGGATTAAAGATGCGCAGACCAAACAGCGCTTTCTCCGATGGCAGCGGCCCCAGCAGGATCCCATCCGAACCGACACCGTAATTGCGGTGACAGATGGCCTGGACCTGTTCGGTCGTGAGCGGCGCGGGCAAATCGCACGGATCGAGAACCAGGTAATCATTGCCCAGCGCGTGGTACTTCCAGAATTTCACAGCGGTGACGCTATCGTCCCGGTTTGCGGACGCAAAGCGAAAAAGAGCGCCGAAGGCCGCCGGAAAAGCCGTGAACACTTCACGGCTCGCGGTGTCGAAAGGCCTGAATGAATACGATGCGGGTCGAATGCGTCGAGACTTGATATCCGGTGCGAGACAATTAAACACTTTACAGGCTGGAAAGGGATTCGCAAATTATGCGCGTGTCTGCCACGTTCGAGCAAAGCCGTTCCGAGGGCAAATCCCGAGCAAAAAACCTCGAGTTTTGTCCTCCTCAGGACCTGCAAACCGCCACTTTGCGGGCGCAGGAGCATTTGTTGGGCATCCAGAAACAGGAAGGCTATTGGGTCGGCGAATTGATGGTGGATTCCACGATCGTTTCGGACATGGTGGCGTACCATCATTGGAACGGCAAAGTGGATCCGGCCTGGCAGCGCAAGGCGGTGAATCACCTCTTCTCCATGCAATTGCCGGACGGCGGCTGGAACATTTATTACGGCGGCCCGTCCGAGGTGAACGCCACCATCAAGGCGTATCTCGCGCTGAAACTCGCGGGTGTGCCTGTGACCGACTGGCGGATGTTGCGCGCGCGAGAAGTGGCGTTGAACCTCGGCGGCGTGCCGCGGATGAACACATTCTCCAAATTGTATCTCGCGCTGCTGGGGCTGTTCCCCTGGGAATACGTGCCGACGATTCCGTGCGAGGTATTGATGATCGGCAAATGGTTTCACGTGAATTTCTGGGACATGAGCAACTGGTCGCGCGCCATGCTCGTGCCCCTGGCCATCATCAACCATTTCAAACCCACCCGCCCTCCCCAAAATCACGTCACTCTCGACGAACTCCATCCCCAGGGCTTTCACGAACGCGACCTGGCGCTCGCCCCCGACCCGGACCGGATTTCGTGGCGCAACTTCTTCCTCTGGCTCGACCGCCTGCACAAATTCGCCGAGTGGTTTGCCGAGAGCGGCATCCACCCCTTCCGCAAACGCGCGTTGAAAAAATGCGAGCAATGGATGCTGGAACGCTTTGAAGGCACCGACGGCCTGGCCGCAATTTTTCCCGCAATGCTGAATGCGCTCATCGCGCTCAAGGCGCTCGGCTATCCCGACGACCACCCGGAAGTGGTCCGCGCCGAACGCGAGTTGAAAAAGCTCGAGCATGAAACCGCCGACGCGGTGCGGATCGAACCTTGCTTTTCGCCGGTATGGGACACCGCCATTGTGACGATTTGCCTCCATGAATCCGGCATTCCTGCGAATCACCCGGCGCTCCGGAATGCCGCGGAATGGATGATGGACCGCGAAATCCGCGTGCGCGGGGACTGGCAGTACAAAAATCCATCGAAAGTCGAGCCGAGCGGCTGGGTCTTTGAATTCAACAACCGGTGGAACCCGGACGTGGACGACACGGCGATGGTGCTGCTCGCGCTGCGCAAAATTCCGACCCGCAACCCGCGGCGGCGGGACGGATGTTTCCAGCGCGGCCTGAAATGGATGATGACGTTTCAGTGCAAAGACGGCGGCTGGGCTTCGTTCGACAAGGATTGCACCAACAATATCCTCGAAAAAGTCCCCTTCGCGGATCACAACGCCATGCTGGATCCCGAGTGCGCGGACATCACCGCGCGCATCCTCGAATTGCTCGGCCATGAAGGCTGGAAGACCGACCATCCGCAGGTGAAAGACGCGCTGGAATTCATCCGCTCCCATCAGGAACCGGATGGATCGTGGTATGGACGCTGGGGGGTCAATTACATTTACGGCACGTGGCAGGTGCTGCGGGGATTGCGCGCCCTGAAGATTGACATGGACCAGGCCTGGCTGCTCAAGGCCCGGGACTGGCTCGAAAGCGTCCAGCATGAAGACGGCGGCTGGGGCGAACGCTGCAATACCTACGACGATCCCGTCTTCAAAGGCCAGGGTCCCAGCACCGCGTCGCAAACCGCCTGGGCCGTCATGGGTTTGTGCGCTTTCGACGATCCGAACCGCCCCAGCATCCGCCGCGGCATCGAATACCTGATCCGGAACCAAAACCCGGACGGATCCTGGACCGAACACGAAACGACCGGCACCGGTTTTCCGAAGGTTTTTTATCTGAAATACGACATTTACCGGAACAGTTGGCCGCTCCTCGCCTTGGCGACCTACCGACAAATCCTCGCCGCTGCCGCCAGCCGGAACGGCGATGCGGACCATCACTCCTTTGCCGCCGCCCAGCCGTCCGTCACCACGACCGGCTCCTTGGCGAACAAAGACTTCTGATTGCTCGCCGGAAAAGTTCGCCTCCGAACCCGGACACATTTCGATTTTGACAATGCAGGGGAACCGCGGCGCAGCCTTTCGTAGCGCAGCCTTTAAAGCTGCTGTGTCGCCGGTTTCTAACCGGCGAAATCTCGGAAACAGTCAAGGTGCGAAACAAATCAAGCCCGTGACAGTCTGGAAACCTGCCCGCATAGCAGCTTGCAAAGCTGCGCTACATGGCGGGTGCCGGCGAATTTCCCTGGAAACCCCGCCCGATTTGCCGCAGATTACCCCGTCTTGATTATGGACGTGAAACTTCCGCATCTCGGCGAAGGCGCCGATTCGGGCATCGTGGTGAACGTGTTCGTCAAAGCAGGCGACTTGATCACCAAGGACCAACCGCTGCTCGAATTGGAAAACGAAAAAGCGGTGGCCACCATCCCCTCCAGCGCCGCCGGAACCGTCACCACGGTTTTTGTCAAACCCGGCGACAAACTCGGCGTCGGACAGAAAATTCTCTCACTTTCGGGCGGTGACGAAGCGCCGGCCGAACCGGCGCCACCCCCTGCGAAATCCAGGCCGCGCGCGGCGGCCGCTGAAATCGTCCCGGCCGAAACCGCGGAACTCCTGGAGACAGAACACCCGGACACGGCGGAAAGGTCCGGCGTGATGCCGGCCGCGTCGCCGACGATTCGCCGGCTGGCCCGTGATCTCGGGATTGATTTGTCACGCGTGCGCGGAACCGCACGAGGCGGGCGGATCGAGATGGCGGACCTGCACGCCTACCTCCAGCGCCTGCAAAAACTCGACGCCCAATCCAAAAGTCCGGCAGCCGCTCGCGTGCCCGCGCCGCCGGAATCGATTGACTTCTCAAAATGGGGGCCGGTCACAAGAAAACCGCTCTCGCCGCTGCGTCAGGTGATCGCCCGGCGCATGGCCGCGAATTGGATCACCGTTCCGCGCGTGACGCAGTTTGACAAAGCGGACATCACCGGCCTGCTCGAGTTGCGGAAGAAACACGCCGCCGCCTGTGAGCGGCGCGGCGCGCACCTGACGGTGACATCGTTTGTGGTCAAAGCGGTCGCGGAAACGCTGAAGCAACACCCGATCTTCAATTCCAGCCTCGACGAAGCGGCGCAGGTGATCGTGTTCAAAAGTTACTACCATATCGGCATCGCCGTGGATACCGAAGCCGGCCTGATCGTTCCCGTGGTCCGTGACGCCGATCGCAAGGATCTGGTTTGCATTTCAAAGGACTTGGAAGAACTCGCGATGAAAGCGCGGGAACGGAAAGTCACGCCCGACGAATTGAAAGGCGGCACGTTCACCATTTCCAACCAGGGCTCCATTGGCGGAGCGCACTTCACGCCCATCGTCAACCATCCCGAGGTCGCCATTCTTGGCCTGGGGCGCGCCGCCGCGGAACCGGTCGCGCGCGGCGGAAAAATTGAAATCCGCACCCTGCTGCCCCTGGCGCTTTCTTACGATCACCGCGTGATCGATGGCGGAGCCGCGGCGCGGTTCATCGTGGATCTTGTGAAGGCGCTGGAGCATTGGAAGGACGGCGTTTTGGAGTAATGGGATGATGGACGGCGAAATGTCGAAATACTTTGGGGACGGAATTATGAAAAGCCAATATCAAGACAAGAATCGAGGTTGCCAGCAATTGCGAGCGTGGCACGACGCAATGGAGTGGATTGACCACCTTGCCGTGAAAGAAAGCAACTTCGTCTGCGGCTGATCCGCCCAGCACTCCATCACTCCACGACCCCCATTTTCCCATGAACCCAACCAAAACCGAAATTGTGGTCATCGGCGCCGGGCCGGGCGGATATGCCGCCGCCTTTTACGCGGCTGATCTTGGCAAAAAAGTCATTCTCGTCGAGCAGGACAAAACACTCGGCGGCGTTTGCCTCAACCGAGGCTGCATCCCGTCCAAGGCGCTTTTGCATGCCACCCATGCCATCACCACGGCCAAGGAATCCGCGCATCGCGGAATTTCTTTCAGCGCCGCAAGCGTCGATCTCCCCAAACTCCGCGCCTGGAAAGAGTCCGTCCTGGCAAAACTCTCGGGCGGCGTGGCCCAACTTGCCAAACTGCGCGGCGTCGAAATCTGGCACGGACGCGGTTACTTTGAAAACTCGACCACGCTCCGGGTTGAGACCGCCGAGGGGCAGAAGTTCATCAACTACGAACAGGCGATCCTCGCCGTCGGCTCGAAATCGGCCATGCCCAAGGCGTTCGACCTGGGCAATCCGCTCGTCATGACGTCCCGCGAAGCACTGGAGCTCGAAGACATCCCCGGAACGCTGCTCATCGTGGGCGGCGGCTACATCGGCATGGAACTCGGCACGGTTTACGCCGCGCTCGGCAGCCAGGTGGTCCTGGTCGAAGCGCTCGACGGCATTCTGCTGGGCGCCGACCCCGATCTCGCGCGACCCGTCGTCGCTTACGCCAAACACGCGTTCAAGGAAGTCCGCCTCAAAACCAGGGTCGCCAAAATGGCGACGATCGGAAAACAGATCAAAGTCGAGATGGAAGTGGATGGCCGCAAGCAGGAAGACCTCTACGATCGCGTGCTGGTGGCGGTGGGACGTATTCCGAACTGTGAAGACCTTGGCCTGGAGAATACCAAGGTGACCCGCGACGACAAAGGCTTCATCAAGGTCAACGAAAAGCAGCAGACCGAAGATCCGGGGATTTATGCCGTCGGCGATGTGGCCGGCGGCGTGTTGCTGGCCCACAAAGCCTCGCGCGAGGCGCGCGTGGCCGTCGAGGTGATCCTCGGCCAGGACAGCACGTTCTCGGATGTGGTCCTTCCCGCCGTGGTGTTCACTGATCCGGAAGTGGCCTGGTGCGGTCTGACCGAGGCTGAAGCCAAACAGAAAGGGCTGAATGTCGCGGTCGCCAAATTCCCGTGGGCGGCTTCCGGACGCGCGCTGTCGTTTGACCGGACAGATGGTTTGACCAAATTGATCATTGACCCCGAAACCGAGCGGATTCTCGGCGTCGGCATCGTCGGCGCTGGAGCGGGTGAACTGATCGCTGAAGGTGTGCTGGCCGTGGAGATGGGGGCGACAGCAAGGGACCTGGCGCTTGCCGTACATCCGCACCCGACACTTTCCGAGACGTTGATGGAGGCGGCGGAGGTTTTTTACGGCCACGCGACCCACACATTTGCAAAAAAACGGCGGGAATGATGGAGGGGAAGTTTTGGGGGAGTTTCAGAGTTTCAGAGTTTCAGAGTTTCAGAGTTTGGGAGTTTGGGAGGGATGGCGTCTTGGAACACTTCCAATTTCTCAAACTCCCCAACTCCAAAACTCAATAACTCCAAAACTCCCCAACTCCCCCTCAATCTTCGTGATTGAAACGCGGCCTTGGCCCGAGTATTGTCGCGGGCCTGGATTTCGGTTTTCGGTCGGGGCGTAGCGTAGCCTGGCTAGCGCGCTTGCTTGGGGTGCAAGAGGTCGCGAGTTCGAATCTCGCCGCCCCGACCATTTTTTCTGCGGCAAGGCCGCCCGCCAAACCTCGCGCCTCCGGCCGATCAAAAAATGTGAATGGGGGTGGTGATGTCGTGGTCCGGGTTGTCGAAGCTGTAAACGATCTCCATCTCCCTCATGCTGTGTTTCAACGCCTCTTTGACCGCGAAATCTCCGCCTTTAAATTCCTGGGCCGCGGAAGGGTCTTTCGTCCACTGACCTGTGCCGGCGTAAAACTGGGCGGTCCGCTTGCTGCGCAATAAAATTCTCATGGTTCGACCATCAAAAACGCGTTTCTCGGTGAGCTTTCCTATTTGACACGGTTCGAGATGCTAATCCGGCCACCGATCCCAGCCAGGGCAGCTCCCTGATTAATACGGACTCAAAGCAGTCGATCTTTCAATTGTTTGAAAGTTTTTGTGTTCAAGCGCCTTGCCGGGAAGCCGATACAGTGGCTATGCACGGTCTGTTTGTCGCCGACGCGAGCAGTAGAGGCACTCGATTTTTGCTCACGTTCTTGCTGGCACTCGCTATCGAAATGGCCACGCCAATTTGGGCGGAGTCCGTTTCAGAACCGGCTACCCACATCAGCCAACTCTATCGCCTGGGTGAGCGCGAGCAACGCGCGAATTGTTCCTTTCGGCTGGAGGGAGTGGTTTGCGCGGCTGCGCCCGAGGCGAACTACCTGGTCGTGCGCGATTCCTCCGGAGACTTGGAGGTGCAACTCGATTTAGCGAAACACCCGGTTCAACCAGGGCAGAAGATTCTCCTGGAAGGGTGCGGAGTCATGAAAGGAAACCGGCTCATCCTTAACCAGGTGCCTGCCGTGGACAACGACGGCATTCACGGGATGGTCGAAGCGTCGGGCCTGGTGCTTCTGAAGGCGGGCAAACAACCCCTCCGGCTTCTGTGGTTCAACGGCGAAGGCGGATTCGGACTGGAAGCCTATTATGAAGGGCCGGAATTGTCGCGCCAGAGAATTCCCGGTTCGGCGCTGTTTCGCGAACAAGTGGATCCCGCCACGGGGAGCACCAATCTGGTGAACGGATTGAATTACCGCTATTTCGAAGGCGGCGAAGGAGCGTCTTGGAAAAGGCTGCCTGACTTTAACCGGTTGAAACCCCTCAAAACGGGAACCGTGACCAATTTCGACCTGAGTGTCATAATTAATTCCAACAGTGTGGGAGCGGAGTTCACTGGGTATGTCGAGGTCCCGCGCGACGGGCTGTATACGTTTTCGACCATATCCGACGACGGCAGCGAGTTGTTTGTCGGCGAGCTGCCGCCGTACCGGCTGGAGGTGGTTGGCTCGGCTCCGGTGCCGGCGCCGCATCCGATCATGATCGCCCAGGCTATGTCCGCGGAGGCAGAACGCCGATGGTCGGAGGTAAAGGGAACCGTGACGTTTGTCAACGGGTTGTCGGATGGGTTTGAGTTGGAGTTAAGTTCCGGAGACCGACATATGGCCATCAGGTTCCCGGGAGATTCCTCCATCGCTCCCGCTTTCCTGCTGAACAGCCAGATTCAGGTGCGCGGGTTTTGTCGGAACACATACTCCCTGGAGAGCCAGAAGGCCGCCAATGCGATGACGATGCCAAGCTGGAATCAGGTTGAACTCCTGCAGGTGGCCGCGGAGCACTGGATGGCATCCCCGCTGGCCTCGGTCGGCGATTTGCTGACGAATCATTTCGCCTGGACGAATGGGACGATCGTCCGGGTGCAAGGAACATTAAGCGCAACGGTTCCGGACCAGCCGCCGCTGGTGGAAGACAAGACGGGACAGATCTTCGTGGAAGGAATCAGGCGGTTGCCGCAGGAGGTTGCGGCGCCGGTGGAGTTGCTGGGAAAGGTAACCCGGACGGGCACCCGCGTGGTTTTAGAAAACGGACACTATCGGCCCTTGGTTTCCAGCAGCGGAACCAACATGGAAACCTTGCCGCTGCTGACGAGCGCGCAACAAGTTCACTATCTGTCACGAGCGGAGGCGACGCGCAAGTATCCGGTCCGGATCCGCGGCGTCGTGACCTCAAGCATGGTCTGGCATCTGTCCTTCGTTCTGCAGGACAACACGCATGGCATCTTTGTGGATGGCATGGACAACGTCACCGGCCGGCAACGGGACATAGGAGAATATCTTGAGGTCGAAGGCGTGAGCGATCCGAGCAGTTTTGCGCCGGTTGTGATCGCCAGCCGCGTGATCCCGCTGGGAACGGGACAGATGCCCGCCCCCATCCATCCCAATCGGGACCAAATGCTCAACGGGAGCCTGGACGGACAATACGTCGAGGTTCAAGGCGTCGTCACCGCGGTCGAGCCGGGTGCCGTCACCCTCCTCACGCTGATTGGAAAATACCGGGTGCTCCTTCTTGAAATGCCTTACGGGGATTATCAGAGGTTTGAAAACGCCCTGATTCGCATCAAGGGATGCCTTTATGCTTCATGGGATACACAAACCCAGCTGATCAAGATTGGCGAGATGCGCATTTTCAACGGCTCCATCAATGTGGATGAGCCGGCGCCGGCCGATTTGTTTGCGGCGCCGGCGAAGAGCCCCTCGGAATTGCTGCGCTTCGACGCCAAAGCCAGCGCCCTGAAGCGCGTGAAGGTCACGGGACAAATCGTTCATGCGCAAGCCGGGGAATGCCTTTTAATGAATGGAACGAACGGCCTGAGGTTGTTGCCCCGGACGCCCGTCCAATTGCGCGCGGGCGACAATGTGACCGTGGTTGGCTTCCCGGAGTTGGGCGGAGCTTCACCGATTTTGCGGGAAGCCGTCGTGCGCCAGACCGGCTGGGCGCCGCTGCCTCCAACTCAACACTTGACCGCAGACAACCTGCTGCGCGCGGAATGTGACTCCACGCTGGTGGAAATCGAATCCCAGTTGGTAGGCATGCGAACCAACCAGGCCGAACAGGTGCTGGAATTGCAGACCGGACCGCGGACCTTTCTGGCGCGCCTGGACCGCGAGAAGGGATTTATGCCGCCCGTGCCACTGGGCAGCCTCTTGAAACTGCGCGGCGCGTATGCCGGCCGGGGGGGAGACCAGGCTGAAGGCCGGAGCATTGATTCGTTTGAACTCCTGCTCAACTCGCCGGCAGACATCACCGTCCTGAAGCGGCCGGCCTGGTGGACACCGCAACGCGCGCTGACGATGGTTGGGGTTCTGGTGGGCGGGTTGCTGCTCGCAGCCACCTGGATCAGCGGGTTGCGCCGGCAGGTCGGACAACGGACCGGACAGCTTAAGGAGGAAATCGAGGAACATAAGCGGTCGGAAACACGATTGGCGGGAGAGATCGAGGAACGTAAAAGGATTGAGCTGGAAGTGGAGCGGATTCACCGGCAGTTGGTGGACACCTCCCGGCAAGCCGGCCAGGCGGAGGTCGCCTCCAGTGTCCTCCACAACGTCGGCAACGTGTTGAACAGCGTCAATGTCTCGGCCGGGATTATTGTCGACCGGGTGCGGGCTTCGAAGTCCTCGCAGGGAGTGGTCAAGTTGGCTGAATTGTTAGCCAGCCATCAAAGCGATCTGACCGGATTCCTTGCCCAGGACGGCCGGTCCGAACACGTGGTCAAGTATCTCCAGGGCATCGCGAAACAAGTCGGTTCCGAACAGGCAAACCTGCTCGGCGAGCTCGATGGAATCACCAAGAATATCGATCATATCAAAGAAATCGTGGCCATGCAGCAAAGCTATGCGCGAGTCTCCGGTGTATTGGAAACGCAGTCGCTTTCCGCGCTGGTGGAAGACGCGCTGCGGATGCATGCCACGTCGCTGACTCGCCACGAGGTGAGCATCATCCGCCAGTTTGACCCGATTCCGGACATTCTGCTGGATAAACACAAAGTGTTGCAAATCCTCGTCAACCTGATCACCAATGCAAAGTGGGCCTTGGGCGAATCCACCGCCGCCGATCGGGTGCTCGCCCTCCGCGTCTGCAGGAATCCGGACAACATGGTCCAGGTGTCCGTTGCCGACAACGGCATCGGGATCAGTCCGGAAAACCTCGCGCGCATTTTCACCCACGGATTCACGACCCGGCCAAACGGGCACGGCTTTGGCTTGCACAGCGGAATTCTGGCGGCGAAAGAAATGGGCGGCACTCTCAGCGTGCAGAGTGAAGGGCTGGGCAAGGGCGCAATATTCACGCTCGAACTTCCCTGCCGCCTCAAAGAAGGAACTGTATGACCCCTCATGGCAATGCTCGAAATCACCGACTGTTGATCGTGGACGATAATCCGGCGATACATGAGGATTTCGCGAAAATTCTCGTCCAGAGGCAAGTCTCCTCCGGGGAGCTTGAGCAAGCCGAAGCGAGCTTGTTCGGCAAGATTTCTACCCCTGAAACGTCCAACACGGGTTGTTTTCAGCTCACCTCAGCGTTCCAGGGAAAAGAAGGCTTGGAACTGGTCAAGCAGGCTTTGGCCGAGAACAAACCCTTCGCCATGGCGTTCATGGACGTTCGCATGCCGCCCGGCTGGGACGGCGTCGAGACGACCGCGAGGATTTGGGAAATCGATCCCGACCTTCAGATTGTCATTTGCACGGCGTATTCGGACTGTTCGTGGGACGACATGTTGACCAAACTGGGGCATTCCGACCGTCTGGTCATCCTGAAAAAACCCTTCGATCACATTGAGGTCCTCCAACTCGCCAACAGTCTCACCCGGAAATGGCAGTTGTTGCAGGAATCGAAAATCAAAATGGCCGATCTGGAGGAAATGGTCGTGGCCCGAACGGCGCAAATGGTTCAGGAGCAGGAAAAGTTCAAGTCCATTTTTGAGAATTCTCCGGAAGGCATTTTCCAAGTCACCGGCGACGGCCGTTTTCTCACCGCCAACCAGGCACTCGCCACGATCTACGGATACGCTTCGCCCAAAGAGTTGACCGAGCAACCGGCCGATGTCCAGAAACAACTCTATGTGGATCCGACGCGATTGGCCGAGCTGCAGAAGCGCCTGGAGCAGGAACGAATCGTGCGGGGATTCGAGTCGGAAATAATCTGCAAGGACGGTTCCAGAAAATGGATCAGCGAAACCGCCTGCAAGGTGACCACGCTCGACAGTTCCCTCCTGTATTATCAGGGATTTGCCGTGGACATCACCGCGCAGAAAAGCGCGCAAAATGAGCGGGATTTGATGGAGGCGCACTTGCGGCAGGCACAGAAGCTTGAATCGGTCGGCCAGCTCGCCGCCGGCATCGCCCACGAGATCAACACGCCCATCCAATATATCGGGGACAATATCCGCTTCATCCAGGAATCCTTCGGCGATCTGAACGGGTTGCTCCGGGACTATGAGAAGCTGGCCCTGGCGGTTCAATCAAACACCGTCACACTGGAAGTGCTCGCCGCGGTGGAAGCCTCATGTAAAAAGGCCGATATCGCCTATATGTGCGAAGAAATCCCCTCAGCCGTCCGGCAATCACTCGAGGGTGTCAATCATGTCGCCAATATTGTGCGCGCCATGAAGGAATTTTCCCACCCCAGCACCAAGGAAAAGGTCCTTAGCGATCTGAACCACGCGATCGAAACCACTCTCACCGTGGCGCGCAACGAATACAAATACGTCGCCGACGTGGTGACCGACCTTGCCCCGGGGTTGCCGCGGGTTCCGTGTCTCCCCGGCGAGTTCAATCAGGTCATCCTGAACCTGGTCGTCAATGCCGCCCATGCCATCGGCGACGTGGTTAAAACCGCGGAAGGGTCCAAAGGGACCATAAGAATCAGCACGCGGCAGGATGGGTCCTGGGTGGAAATCCGGCTATCGGACACCGGCACCGGGATTCCCGAGCAAATTCGCGACCGAATCTTTGATCCGTTTTTTACCACCAAGGAAGTGGGCAAGGGCACCGGGCAAGGCCTGGCGATTGCCCGCTCGACCATTGTGAAAAAGCACGGAGGCCAGCTTGTTTTCGAATCTGTCGTCGGCAAAGGGACAACGTTTATTATCCGATTGCCCATCGCTGCAAGCTCCAAGGCTCGATCAGAGAATCGAGGCTGAACGACCGGCAGGCATCGCTTCGATCCCAACCGATTTCTCCGCCAATCCGGCATTCCAACCGGTGCTTTTCTGCCGGCACCCGCCTCTCGCGTTTTGCAGGAAAAGCGTGCACTCTGCAATCCGCAAACACCTCTTCGCGCGCCTGTCGCTTCGAAAACTTCGCACCCTGCCAGCTGATGGCGCCGCGGCGTTTTCACGGTTTCTCCAGTTGGCTCAGAGAAAGACACTGCCATCAAACACTGTCTGGACTTCATCAACCCGCACCCGAGTCCGACTCATGGTTTTGACGTTTGCGTGACAGCCCCGCGCCGCCGGTTTCGTTAACTCCCCTCCTCCCGCCGATTGGCAGCAAAACTGCCTTAGCTCCGGCATAAGCATGTCGTAACAATGTTTTGCAAACACCTAATAACCGGCCGCGGCTTGATCGCGGTCGAGTGCGATCGCCAAGTCGAGGCTGCCGGCGTTTCGGCCAGGTCCGGAGCCGGCGCATCCTGATTGCGGCATGCCCACTCTCAACTCACGCCCTCGTGGCAATTCCACTCGTTGTATGTCCGCCTGCCATTTAAGCCGCATCCTGCCCTGGCGCCAGGCCGTCCTGGTCTTGTTGCTCTCCGCCGTCGGCGCCAACGTTCGCGCCCAATGCCTCGATTTGAACGGCAACGGCATCAGCGACGTTTGGGAACTGCTCTATGGAGCGCAAGGTTGCGACCCGAACGCGGACCCGGACGGCGATGGAGTGCCGAACCGGTTGGAGGCGATTGCGGGTACGGATCCTTTCGATGCCCGTTCCGTTCCCCGAATTTCCCGGATCGCGGTGACCTCGAATGGCGTCGAGGTAAACATGGCCGGCGCTTTGGGAAAGCATTACCAACTGCAGTCGAGTGAAGCGGTAGGCGGCACGGCGACCAATTGGTGCACGGTGGCCAGCCTGGTCGCGCGCACCAATCCCCTGGTCACCCTCAGCGTAGCGGCCGACCGGCCGGTGAAATTCTTTCGCATCATCATATCCGATGTGGACACGGCCGGGAGCGGATTGAATGACTGGGAAAAGTATCAGCTCGGTTTGGACCCGTTTAACGCCTACAGCAACGGTCACGTGGACGCAAAGGGGAAGCCGTTGAGCGACTACGCTTACGTTTCAAATCTGTTGGCGGCCCACAATCTGACGCAGCTCACCCCCGGTTCATCCCACAAATCGCCGCTCCGATCCACTCGCCCGGCGGCCGCCGGAGCAGCCACGAACAGCATTGCTGTTTACCCGTCGATCGTTTCCGGAGGAACCGGCCTCACCGGCCAATATTTTACCAATTCCAGCGGCGCCTATTCCAGCCCGCTGAATTTCAATCCCACCAACCTCTTTCTGACGACAAACGATGCGGTGATCGACTTTGTCTGGGGTCCGGCGACCGTTCCCAATCTCAGCAACGTTCTTTGCTCGGTGCGCTGGACCGGCCAGGTGGAACCCCTGTACTCGGAAACTTACGTCTTCGATACCGTCACCGACGACGGAGTGATGCTCTGGGTGAACGATCGATTGCTGATTGATAACTGGCATTACCAGGGTCCGACTTCATTGGCCAATTCGATCACGCTTCAGGCCGGCGTTCGTTACAACATCCGCATGGATTATTTCAACGGTGGCGGCGGCGCCCAGGCGCAGTTGTTCTGGTTCAGCCCCAGCCAGCCGCGGCAAATCATCCCCGCCACCCAGCTTTATCCTGCGTCCAGCGGCTTCGCGCCCGGCGCCGTGACCAGCTCAACGAATGCCTTCGCGTTCCTCGGGCAGCCATTTAGTTACACGATTTCCGGGGCGAACTCGCCTTTGGGCTATGCCGCCGCCAACCTGCCCCCCGGACTTGGCTTCAATTCCACCAACGGCGTCATCAGCGGTATTCCCACGTTGGCCGGCAATTTCCAGGTCCCCATCAGCGCCAGCAATTACGTCGGCACCGCCACGACACTGCTCGACCTGCAGGTGATTGATACCGGCAGCTCCGTGACCCGCGAAGTGTGGCTGAACGTGCCCGGCACCAGCGTCACCAACATTCCGCTCGATCTCCCCGCCTCCCTCACGAATACCCTGGGCAGTCTGGAAGGCATCGCCAACTTCGGCGACAATTACGGCGAGCGCATCCGCGGTTACCTCACCGCGCCGGTGACCGGCAATTATTATTTCTGGATTGCCGCCAACAATACCGCGGAGCTGTGGATTTCAAACGACGCAGAACCGGTGAACAAGGTGCGGCGCGCCTATGTCTCGAAAGCCACCACCCCGCATCAATGGAATCTTCAGCCAAACCAAAAGTCTTCCTGGCTGTCGCTGTCAGCCGGCCAGCGTTATTACATCGAAATCTTGCACAAGGCCGGCAAGGGCGCCAACGACCATTGGTCGGCCGGCTGGCTTCAGGATCCGGTCGGCACCAACTCGGTCCCCGCCGGCGTGGTTCCAGGCTACGTGCTGTCGCGCTTCGACCCCACACCCATTTCCCAGATTCCCGGCACTCTGTACACCGCGAACTTGCTCGCCCTGCCGGGGGTCGCCAGCGATGCCACCGGCTCGGCCACAATCCGCGTGAGCGCCGACGGTTCGCAAGCCATTCTTAACTTTCAAATCCACAACCTTTCATCCGCGGTAAGCAGCGAGCACATCGATAGTGATCCATACCTCAGCAATCCCAGCCAGCTTATCTTCGATATCTCGGCGGCCGCACCGCAGCTGGACGGCAGCTACTTCTGGCCGATCGAAGCGGTCGGAACGTTATCCGCAGCGGACGTCCTTGAAAGCATCCGCGAAGGGAACGCCTTCATCACCATCCACAGCGTCAATTTCCCCGCCGGTGAAATCAGCGGTCATTTCACACTGGCGAATGGCTCGCCGGTTTTCACGCCGCCGCCCGTGCCGCCGGTGTGGAAGGACGATCATTCAAGTTCCAATGCCGCCGCCCGGTTTCTGCTGCAGGCGACCTTCGGCCCCAGCCCCGCCGACATCAAGTCGGTGCGATCCCTCGGCTATGCGGGCTGGATCAACAATCAGTTCAAGCGGCCCGCCTCGGGCTTTTTGAAAAATGTGCTCGCCAGTGGAAGTCCCGGTTCCGGGTATCCCGCCAGCCTCACCTTCAACACCTGGTGGCTGCAATCGGTGACCGCTCCGGATCAACTCCGGCAACGCGTGGCCTTCGCCTTGAGTGAAACCCTGGTGGTTTCCCAGAGCGGCGTTCTGTCGGATAACTCGCTCGCTTTGTCGTCCTATTACGACCTCCTGTTAACCCATGCTTTTGGCAACTATCGCGACCTGCTCAAAGCCGTCACGCTTTCCCCGGCCATGGGACTCTACCTCGATATGCTCGGCAACGACAAAGGCGACCTGAGCCAGGGAACGCATCCCAATGAAAATTATGCCCGCGAGGTCATGCAGTTGTTTTCCATCGGACTGAACCGCATGTGGCCGGACGGCAACCTGGTGCTGGATTCCAACGGCAACCTGGTTCCCACCTACGATCAGGACGTCGTCAGTGGTTACGCCCGGGTGTTCACCGGCTGGAATTTCTATCAAACAAACCAGGCGAACAAGCGGCTGCCGGCCAATTGGTATCCCCGCGGCAATTACACCAACTCCATGGTGCTGGTGCCCACGCATCACGAGCTCGGAACCAAGCTCCTGCTCGACAATGCCGTCCTGCCCGCCGCACAAGGCATCCAGAGCAACCCGGCCGTCACCAATTTCGACGCCTATTGTTCCCAAGACCTCGATCGGGCCATCGATTCCATCTTCTACAACGAAAATGTGGGTCCCCTCATCTGCCGCCAGCTCATCCAAAGGCTGGTGACGAGCCATCCCAGCCGCGATTACCTCTACCGCGTGGTCCACAAGTTCAACGACAACGGTTCCGGGGTGCGGGGCGATATGCAAGCCGTCATCCGGGCCATCCTGCTCGATTACGAAGCCCGCAGTCCCGACACGATTGGCGTGCCTTCCTACGGCAAACAACGCGAACCGCTGCTGCGCGCCACCGCCGTCGCCCGGGCGTTTCCCTCGCCGCCGCCGCTCCCCGGAAGTTACCATCAAAATGGCACCCAGGTGATTACAGTCACCACCTCCAAACCCCACCGCCTCAGCCCGAGCGACAACGTGTTCCTGACATTCACCGGCAACCCGGCCCCGATTTCGCAAACCTACTACAACCTGGCCGTGAGTAATGCCACCACCTTCACCATCATTGCCTCCGGCGTTTCAGCCGGAACCTACGCCCAGTCCGGCACCACTCTCACCGTCACCAATTCCAACCATGGCCTTGCCGCCGGACAACAAATCTACCTGACCTTCGCCTCCGGCGGGGCGCCCAAAGGGGTCTATACGGTGACGGCAGTTCCCAGCAGTTCCGTGTTCACTGTCTCTGCCTCCGCCTCCGCCTCGCGTTCCGGCATTTGTTACTTTCCCAAATGGAGCGGCAGCCCCTTCGCCCAGTCGGGGACGGCCATCACTTTCACCACCGCAGGATCACACGGACTCGTCGCCGGCAACGACGTGTACATCGCCTTCCCTCCAGGCACCCCGGCAACGAACGGGACTTACCGGGTTGCGAGCGTCCCCGGCCCCACCCTGTTTACAGTCGTCAGCGCGATCTCGACGAACCTGACCGGCTACAATCCTCTGTTGCTGCCACTCGCGGCTCCGCCGCTGGTGCGCTCCGGCAATGTGAGCATCCGCTACAGCTCCTGGAACATGGGCTACACCGATACGGGTTTCAGCTCGAGCCTGTTCCAGACCCCGCTCAACTCGACCACGGTCTTCAACTTCTTCTACCCGGACTACAAATTTCCCGGCGTCCTTGCGTCCGCGGGTCTGACCACGCCCGAGTTCCAGCTCACCTCGGACACCAGTGTTGTTCTGCAGATGAATTTCCTCACCGGCGGCATTCTGAGCGACCTGAGCAATACCAATGGACTCAGCAGTTTCACGGGTGGAAGCGGCGCGATCATGCTCGATCTCAGCCCCTGGATATCCCCGAAATACGCCTCGGATGCGGGCATACCGGGATTGGTGGACGCGCTGAACACGCTGCTCTGCGCGGGCCAGCTCTCCCCGCCGGCAAAGACCATCATCGTCAGCTATGTCACCAACACCTCGCGCTTTCCTTACACCGCTCCGTTCGCCTGGGAAATGCGCGATCGGGTCCGGGCTGTCGCGCAACTGATTGTCAACTCCCCCGACTTCACCATCCAGAGATAACCCTTATGAAAGAAAAGTCCGTCTCCGTGCTCACCCGCCGCCAGTTCATCCGCCAAGCCGCCTGCGCCGCACTCGGCACCGGCGCCCTCACCGCCACCATCCGCGACCTGCGTTTCATGAACGCCGCCATCGCCCAAAGCGCCATCAGCGATTACAAAGCCCTGGTCTGCATTTTTCTCTCCGGCGGGAATGACTCCAATAACCTGATCATCCCCACCATCCCGTCGGAGTACGCCAACTACGCCGACATCCGCTCCGCCGCTCTCGCCATTCCGCTCTCCGGCGCGCCCAATGTGGTTCTCCCGTTGTCCCCGCTGAACAGCGACGGACACAATTACGGATTGCACCCCGCTTGCCCTGAACTCGCGACCTTGTTCTCGGAGAGCAAACTCGCCGTCCTCTTCAACGCGGGAACGCTGGTCTTCCCGATGACCCGCGCCCAGTTTCAGTCTGGCGTGCTGGAAAGACCGCCCCAACTGTTCTCGCACTCGGACCAGGTGACGCAATGGCAGACCTCGATTCCCGACCGGCCACCGCTTTCCGGCTGGGGCGGCCGCTGCGCCGACCTCCTCGCCTCCGTCCAGCCGAACGCCCCAATCTCGCTTTGTGTCACCCTCTCCGGCGCAAATACATTTGAAGTGGGCAACATCGTTTCCCAATACTCCGTATCCACCTCGGGAGCCATTAACCTTTCCAGCGTTTCCGGGACGCGCTTGCAATCGTTGACCAACATTCTCGCCCTGCCGTATCCCAATCTCCAGGTCCAGGCCTACGCCAACGTGGGTCAGCATGCCATCCAGACGAGCGGACTGCTGAACAGCGCAATCACCGCCACCGCCCCCGCCAATTATTGGACGGTCCCCTTCCCGGCCACCGTGACTTCTCCCACCGGCGGCACCGCCTTCAATTCCTCCCTTGCCTCGCAACTCAAAATGGTGGCGCGGCTCATCGAAGCCGGAAACCGCAGCGCCGCAAGCGGCGGCTTCGGCATGAGGCGTCAGATCTTCTTCTGCCAGGTGGGCGGTTACGACCTGCACTCCGGCCAGACTTCCGGCGCGGGTCAGACGACCGTCGGAGCGCATGCGAATCTCCTGGCGGAATTGAGCCAGGGCCTGTTTGCCTTCCAGCGCGCCATGGAACAACTGGGTTTGTCCAATAACGTCACCGCGTTCACCGCCAGCGATTTTGGCCGCACTTTCCCCTGCAACGGCGGCGGCACCGACCATGGCTGGGGCAGCCATCACCTGATCCTCGGCGGCGCAGTCAACGGCCGCCGCACCTATGGCGCATTCCCCACACTCGCCATCAACGGCCCGGATGACACCAACACCGGACGCTGGATTCCCACCACCGCCATCGATCAATACTTCGCCACGCTGGCCACCTGGTTTGGCGTTGATAACAGCAATCTCGCCACAGTGTTCCCCAACCTGAACCGCTTCTCCAGCCCAAGCCTCGGATTTGTATGAAATGCCGTCTCGGGATGGCCTTGCTGGTGTTGCTGACCGGAGTGCTGCTCTGGAGGCTGACAGCGCGCCGACCGGAGGTCGCCGCCAACGCCGTTCCCAACACACCCGCAGTCGCGGTCGCGGACGAAGTGCCGCAAACCTCGACGACCTCTCTCAGAGACGCAGAACCTGCCGCTACACCGGAATCCACCGCCCTTGCCGCCCCGGCCGAAATCGTCCCTGGCGCCGACCTGCAACATCGCACCCAAGTGGCGTTGCGGGATGCGTCCTCGGGACCGGAAGTGGCGCCGGGCCTTGAGCCGGCCATTGTGCTGGAGAACATGCGCAGAACATTCCGCCAATATTCCTCGCGCTTCGGCGGCAACCCCGTCGGCACCAACGCTGAGATCACTCGATCCTTGAACGGAAACAACCCCAAACACGTGGTCTTCCTGAATCCCCAGGATGGCTTGCGCATCAATGATCGCGGCGAGCTTGTGGACAACTGGGGCACTCCTTTCTTCTTCCACCAGCTTTCCGCCACCGAAATGGAGATTCACTCCGCCGGCCCGGACCGCGTGATGTGGACTGGGGACGATCTAGTCACCAAATAGAGCCAAGGCGGGTCAAACAAAACCCGGAAGCCACCCATCGGGCTTCCGGGTTTGAATTCATTGTCGGCTCCTACATGGTTGATGGAACCGGTCGCCGTGCTGCGGGCGACACCTGATTGTTACCGCCCCTTCGGCAGCGCCGTGAGACCGGCGTAAACGGCGTTCTTGCCGAGGATCTGTTCGATGCGGAGAAGCTGATTGTATTTCGCCAGACGATCCGAGCGGCTCAACGAACCGGTCTTGATCTGGCCGCAGTTCGTGGCCACCGCGATGTCAGCGATGGTCGCGTCTTCCGTTTCGCCGGAGCGATGGCTCAACACCGCCGTGTAGGCGTGCGTTTGCGCCAGTTCCACAGCGTCGAGCGTCTCGGTGAGCGTGCCGATTTGATTCACTTTCACCAGAATCGAGTTGGCCGTGCCGGTATCAATGCCCTTCTTCAAAAACTTGACGTTCGTGACAAACAGGTCGTCGCCGACCAGTTGCACCTTGTCGCCAATCTTGTCGGTGAGCTTTTTCCAAGTCACCCAATCGCTCTCGCCGCAGCCGTCTTCGATGCTCACGATGGGATATTTGGCCGTCAGCTTGGCATAAAAGGCAACGAGATCGTCGCCGGTGACCGTTTCGCCGGTGCTCTTCTTGAACGTGTATTTGGCGTTGCCGACGTAAAACTCGGACGCGGCGGGATCAAGCGTGAGGTAAATGTCTTTGCCCGGTTTGTAACCGGCGTCCTTGATGGCCTGAATAATGGTCTCCAGGGCGTCTTCCACACTCTTGAGCTTGGGCGCAAAACCGCCTTCGTCGCCGACCGCGGTGCTAAGCCCGCGCTTTTTGAGCACCGATTTGAGGGCGTGAAACGTCTCGGTAATCGCGCGCAAACCTTCGCTGAACGTCGGCAGGCCGAGCGGCATGATCATGAACTCCTGGAAATCAATCGGCGCATCCGAATGCGCGCCGCCGTTGATGACGTTCGCCATGGGCACCGGCAGGACTTTCGCGTTCGGGCCGCCGAGGTATTTGAACAGCGGAATGCCGATGGCTTCCGCCGCTGCCTTGGCGTTGGCGAGCGACACCGCCAGGATGGCGTTCGCGCCGAGCTTCGATTTCGTCTCCGTGCCGTCCAGATCGATCATGATGCGATCCACGGTCAGTTGATCCAACGCGTCCAATCCCCGCAGTTTCGGAAGGATTCTGTCCCGCACATTCTTTACCGCCTTGGTGACGCCCTTGCCGAGGAAGCGATGCTTGTCGCCGTCGCGGAGTTCGATGGCTTCGTGTTCGCCGGTGCTGGCGCCCGAAGGCACCGCCGCGCGCCCAATCGCGCCGCCGGCCAGAATCACATCGACTTCCACTGTGGGGTTACCGCGCGAATCGAGGATTTCACGCGCCTGAATATCATAAATTGTGCTCATGTTTGTATTTTCCATTGTTAAAAAAATCAATTCACAACCGAGCGCGTATGATAGAAACGCCGCGCCGCGAGTCAAGGAATGCGTTTGCCGGGTGGTGGCTGAATTTGGAGATCTCGGAGAGCGGAGCATTGCTCCGCCAGTTTCCTATCTGAATTCGCGCGGAGCGATGCTCCGCG
>CAZFOA010000011.1:0-29859 GCA_964520205.1 uncultured Verrucomicrobiota bacterium
AAGACCGAGAAGAATTGAAGAGCGCACGGGGCTGGAAACGGGTCAGTTCTTATGATTGTCTAGTATTGGTCTGCGCCCCATTGTGTCGGCCATGGCGCGGAAACTCACTCATGGGCGACCCCTGCGAGGGATTTGCGTGCTCGGCGGGTGACTGCGGCCGGGCGCGCTGCGACCGAAGGAGCTGTCGCGGTTCGGTGTCAGGGGCGGTTCAATGAGAAATGGGCAATGATCATGGAACATTACTCAGTATTCATTTCTCATTTCTCATTGATCATTAAAGCGGGTCAGGGCAGGTAGGCGAGCAGCGATTGTTTGAGCTGCATGAGGGCGGAGGCGCTTTGGAGCGCGGCCTGGTAGGCGTTGTTGGCTTGGGTCAATTGCGAAAGCGTCTGGGCCAGGTCGGCGCCGGCCACGGTGTTCAGATTCTGCGACAGGGAAGTGGTGCGGGTGCTGGCCATGGAAGAAGCCATTTTGAGCTGCGCCTGCACCGCCCCATAGTTGGCGACCTGATAGGCGACATTATCCTCGTCTTTCGACAGGGCAGGCTGGTCGGTAGTCGAAACGGCGGCGGAGTTGCCGGCCAGGAGATCGTTCTGGAGCGAAATCAAATGGTTGAACAGGTCCGCGCCATACCGGCTGTCGCTGACCAATCCGCGCGGGCCGGAGCCGGAAGTATTCTCACCCGGCACATCCGCGGAAACAGTGGTGTTGTCCCCGATCTGGCTTTGCGCGACGCTGGTGTTGCCCTGGTAAGTCACGCCGGTGACATTGCCGTTGGCATCCTGGGTCACGACGAAGGGCGGCTGGCCCGAGGCGGTGCCGCCGAAAAGGTATTGGTCGCCGTCCTTGGTGTTCATCAGTTGCGCGGCCTGCTGGATCAACTGCGTCACCTCGGCGGCGTAGGTTTGCATGGCCTGCGGCGAGGTGGTTCCGTCCACCGAAGTGGCGATTTCGCCGGTCCGGCTGGAGATGGTCTGGATTTGCTGGAGGACGCCGTACCCGGTATTGGAGCGGGCTTGAAGCGTGGAGATGTTTTCGGTGAATTGGGCGACGTTGCTGCTTTCGGCCTGCAGATTGAGCGCCTGCTGCATGCCGGCGGGATCGTCTTCGGGCGTCTGGATGCGCTGGCCCGAGGAGGCCTGGTTCTGGAGTTTGTATTGTTGCGCGGCCAGCAGGTTGATCTGAGCCACCATCGAGTCGTTGTAGGAATTTCCCGCGATGCGCATAAATAGAGGACGAGTTGCCGGTTTAAGTCATCATCAAGTTTTGAGGGCCACCACCGTCTGGAGCATCTGGTCCACCGTGGTGATGATTTTCGACGAAGCCTGGTAAGCGGACTGGAAGGAAATGAGACTGGCCATTTCCTCCTCGATGGACACGCCGCTGACGGAATCGCGCTGCTGGGCGAGCATGGTGTTGACGGAGTTAAAATTGGTGACCTGATCGTTGGCGTTGGCGAGGGCGTTGCCGAAACCCGCCACCTGTTTGGCATAACCGCCGATGAAGGTCTGGTTTCCGAGGGCCGGGATGGACTGCTGACCCAATTGAGCCAAAGCCAGGGCGACGGTGTTGTCGCTGGGGGCACCTGCCACTCCGGCGGCCTGCACCGCGTTCGGATCGGTCAACAATGTGGCGTTCACGCCGATGGTGGCGGCGTTGGTGCCGGTGAAAAACGCGGCGCCGGAGTTGCCATTCAGGTCGTAGCCGGGCTGATAAACGGTGTTGACCTGGGAGATGAGGTTTGAAGCGAGGGTATCCAGCCCGGTGCGCAGCGTTTGCAGCGCGCCATCGCGGGCGGCGATGGTGCCTTGAATCGTGCCGCCGGTGAGCGTGAGCGGGGTTCCGGAGGTGGCGGTGCGCACCAGCAACTCGCCGTTGCCCGGGTCGTACGTCTGCAGCGTGTCCAGAGTCTGCTGTCCGGAGACAAGCTGGGTGCCGCCGATGCTGACATCGACGGAACCATCCGCGGCGCTGCTGGTGGTGATATTGACGAGGTTGCCCAATTTTTCGAGATCCTGCTGGCGGAGATCGCGCAGGTCGTTCGCTTTGCCGCCGCCGAGGGTTTCCGTCTCGGTGATTTGTTTATTGAGGCCGGCGATATCGGACAGCAACTGGTTGGCGGAGGTGACGTCATTGCCGACGGAGGTATTGAGCGAATCGTTCACCGCGCCGAGATTTTGTGACGCCTGATTAAAACTTGAGGCGAGCGTTTGCGCCTGGTTGACGAGCGCCTGGCGTTGGGCGGACGAAGCCGGGCTGGTGGCCACGCTATTAAAGGCGTTGAACAGGCCGGTCAACTGGTCCGACAAGCCTTGTGAAGAGGAAGGGCTGCCCGTGCTGGTGGTGCCCGAAGTATTCAGGAACTGGCCCAACTCGGCCTGCGCGTTTTCGAGTGCGCTTTGCGATGCGGTCCAGTATCCACCCACGCTGGATTCATTGACAATCTGGCCGTCGAGCAGGCTGTTGCGGAGCTGTTGGATGGCGACCACCTGGGAGCCGGTGCCTTCCGGGCCGACGGCGGTCGGGGTGGGGAGGCTGGTTTGGATGTCCACCCGTTGGCGGGCATAGGCGGGGTTGTTGATATTGGCCAGGTTCTGGCCGGCAACTTCGACACCCGTCTGCTGGGCTTGCAGCGCCCGGGCGCCGAGATTCAATGTGCCAAAAAGTCCGAGCATAAAATCAGCCGACGGCGTCGTAGATGGAGCGTTGGGGCAGCGCTCCGGCCAGCATCCGGCCGGTGTCATTGTAGGTGGTGGGCTGGCTGCCGGGGAACAGCGTGCCGAGAAAGCGCTGCATCAACTCGACGATGCGGCTCAAGAGCAGGTGATTCTGGCGGGCCCGCTGCTGGATCCGGACCAGCAGATCGTTGTTTTCCTGCACGAGCGCCTGCACCAGAGGCCGGTATCCGGCCGGCAGGCGGGGCGAGACCGTGGCGAAGGCGGCGTCCTCGGGCAGATCCAACTGGAGCGCGATGTGGCGCTGATGCTGGGCGCGTTCGCGGCGGGCGGCGGCGATGGTTTCCGCCTGGGAATTGATGGCGGTGACGCATTGGAGCAGGTCCTGGGTGCGGCGGTACATCACCATTTCCTGCTGCTGGTCGAGCAGGGCGAGCATTTCGCCGTATTCCTTCAATTCTTCGCGGAGGGCTTCAATGAGATTTTGCAGAACTTCGTTCATGAGGAGTTAAAACGCTTTTTTTGCCGGTGTTGACAGGCTCAAAACATGCGGCTGGGGGTTGATGGAATGGGACTGCGGCCGGACGCCGGACGGGCTGGCGGAGGCGGTGGGCTGCGCCTCGGGTTTCTGGCCGTGTCCGGCCGATAAAACGGGGTGAAGCTGGTGGGTGAGTTGTTTTTGCAGCGTGCGAGCCAGGCCGAATGTGCCCGACTTCGAAATACTGTCTGAGAGTTGTTTGGTGACGAGGTCGTGATAGATGCTCGCGGCGGTTGAATTATCCGCAAATTTGGATTGGATGACGGTTTTCTGGGTGTTTTGGAGAATTTGCCTCAGCAAAATGGCTTCGAATTGCCGCGTGGCCTCGCCGACTTTCTGATCCTCGGTCAAATGCGAATTGCCGGCGAGTTGTTCCATTGGAATATCGGAGGCATCGAGGCGCGGTGGGATGGGTGGGATGTTCATATTACCGGATGATCAATTCGGCTTGGAGCGCGCCGGCCTGCTTCATGGCTTCGAAAATGGCCATCACATCCCGCGGCGTCACTCCCAGCGAGTTCAACGCGGCGGCGACCTTTTCCACCGTGGGCATCTCCGGCAGCGGGACGACGGACGATTTGGCCTCCGTGACTTCGGTTGAAGTGGTTGGAGTCACGACCGTCTGGCCGTTGGCGCTGAAGGGGCCGGGTTGGGACACATTGAGGGTGGAAGCCACATTGATGGTGATGTTGCCGTGCGAGACGGCGCAGCTTGAAATGCGAACCCGGGACGTGGCCACGATGGTGCCGGTCCGCTCGTTGATGATGATGCGGGCGGCCATTTCGGGTGTGACTTCAATGTCTTCCAGCCGGGCGAGGAAATCCACCGGCGATGACTCCACTCCCTCCGGGATGTGAACGCGAACCGACGTCGAATCCACCGCCTGGGCGCAATTGGTGAAGGTCTGATTGATCGCGGCTGCCATGCGCGCCGCGGAGGTGAATCCGGGTTCGCGCAACAGCAATTCGATGGTGTTGTCGCGCACGACGGTTGTGGGAATTTCACGTTCGACGATGGCGCCGCTGATGATGGTGGCGACCGTCGGGTGGTTTTTGGTGACCGTGGCGCCGCCGCCGCCGCCGGCGCCCGCGACGAATCCGCCAATCGACATGGGTCCCTGCGCCACCGCGTAGACTTTGTTGTCCGCGCCGAGCAGCGGTGTTTGGAGCAGCACGCCGCCCTGCAGTGATTTGGCGTCGCCCATGGATGAGACCTGCACATCGAGCCGCTCGCCGGGTTTGGCGAACGCCGCGATATCCGCGGTCACCATGACCACCGCCACGTTCTTGGCGGAAAGCGTGGTGGCCGGCACGTTGATCCCGTAACGCAGGAGCATGTTGGCGACCGTCTGCTTGGTGTAAACCGGGTCCTTGTCACCGTCACCGGCGAGTCCTGCGACCAGGCCGAATCCGACGAGCTGGTTATCCCGCGCGCCGGAGACCATCACCAGATCGCGCAAGGCGATGCCGGAAGCCGAAGCGGCGAGGGGGGCCGCGAGCAGCGCAATCAAGACGATCCATTCCGCCAGGGCGGCTGCGGTTGCGAGGATCGGCATCGCGCGGGCCGCCGGCACGGACGGCATTTCGGCGCCGCGACGGGTTTTCGGAAAAAGTTGTCCGGGGTTGAATCGCATGGTTAAAAAGGACTGATTTTTTCCCAGACGCGGGTGAACCAGCCCTTTCTCGTGGAGTCGGAGATGGTGCCTTTGGAAACGATGTGAATGCTGGCGTCGGCAACGTTGTAGCTGAAAACGGTGTTGTTGGGGCTCACATCGTCGAGGCGCACGACACCGCGGAGCAGGATGGTTTGATGCTCGCCGCCGAACGCGGTTTCACGTTTGCCTTCGATGACCATGTTTCGGTTGGGCAACACGTCAATGACCCGCACGGCGATGTAGCCGAGCATGGACTCGGAATTATTGATCGAGCCGCTGCCGTCGTGCTTGATGTCCGAAGAATATTGCAAGGCAGGCAGTTTGCCGCCTTTGGTCAACAAACCGCTGGCGCCGGGGCTGTAAAGGAAGGAGGCGATGGCGGCGTTCAAACTGGATTGCCGTTCGGTTTTCGTTTCATTGTTCTTGTTGGCCGTGGTGCTTTCCTGGATGACGATGGTGAGAATATCGCCGACGCTGGTGGCTCGTTTGTCGGCATACATCGGTTTGGAAATGTCATCGCGCCACAGCGACTGCGGCCAGGCGGGCGTGGCCAGCAGGGCAGATCCGAGGACGATGGCCGGGAGCAAGCCGGCGGGCGTGGTATTAAAGGGCAACCAGGATGGTTTGTTCATTCAGGACCTTTCCGCGGATGTCGTGCCGCGATTGGGTATTGCGAATGCGGATCATCTGGCCGGGCACGCCGTCTTCGAGCACTTCGACTTTCATGGAAATACTGAGGGCTCCATCCTGGATGCAGGCATCCACCAGCTGGCCGCGGCGAACCACGGGGCGCTGTTTGACGACCCGGGCCAGCAGGGGCGAGCTGGCCGCAACCGATTCGGCCAATTCGAGCGTCGTATCGCCGGCGGCAAACTCCGCCAGCGGTTCGTGCACGTTGAGCATGTCGCGGCGTTCGCGGGACAGGTCGGCGTCGGCAACCAGAGCGCCGCGTTGGAGAGCCGAGTGAGCGACCCAGACCTCGCGCCAGACATGCGCCTGCACCGGCAGTTGCCAGGAGCCAAGGCTTTGGCCGCCGGCGCGCAGTTCAATTCGCGCGATAAACATCGACGTCACTCCCAGGGATGGCAGGTCGAGGACTTTCAAGGTGAGCGGTTCGTCTGGAACGGAGCGGGTTTTCCACGGTTGCGACAGGCGCAGTTCCAGTTCGCCTTTGTCCTTGACGTTCTCCTGCTGCAAAGCGGCGGTGAGCAGTTCCAACAGGTCATTCTCGGCAAAGGCGCGGTTCCCCTGAACGACGGCAGGCGCGGCGGCGTTGGCGGCTGGAGGCGCGGTCTCGCCGGCGGCAAGAAGCCGCGCGAACCCATGGTTCAGGCAGAGGAGAAGAAGCAGGGCGAAAATATCGAGCACCCAACGTCGCCGAGGGAGTGTCCCTTGGAAATGTGCTGCGGGAGGCAGGTTGTCGGTGATCGAGGTCATCAACGCTTGAGATTGTTGCTTTGTTGCATCATTTCGTCCGAAGCCTGAACGGCTTTCGAATTCACTTCATAGGCGCGTTGGGCGAGGATGAGGTTGACCATTTCCTCGACGACCTTGACGTTGGACAATTCGAGATAACCCTGGTTGAGGCTGCCGAAGCCGTTCTGGTTGGGAGTGCCCAGTTGGGGCGGCCCGGACGCGGCGGATTCGCGGTAAAGGTTGCTGCCCAGGCTTTCGAGGCCGGCGGGGTTGTTGAACCGCACGAGTTGCACCTGAAAACTGGTGGAGCCGCTGGCGGTTTGATAGGTGACATTGCCGCCGGACCCGATGGTGATGTTCGTGGTGCCGGCGGGCACGGGCTGGAAACCCGCCTGAAGCGGAAGTCCGTCGCTGGTGACGACGCGGCCATCGGACGAAGTTTTAAACGCACCGTCGCGGGTGTAGGCGAGGGTGCCGTCGGGCATTTGGACCTCAAAAAAGCCATCGCCCTGGACCGCCACGTCCAGTTGTTCGCCGGTCTGGGAAAGATCGCCGTTGGTGAAAATGCGGGCGGTCGCCACGGGACGCGAGCCTTGGCCGACCTGGATGCCGGTAGGCAATTGGTTGCCCGAGCCCTGATCGGCGCCGGGCGCGCGGGTGGTTTGATAAAGCAATTCCTGGAATTCAACCTTGCTCTTCTTGAACCCGGTCGTATTGACGTTCGCCAGATTGTTCGAGATGACATCCAGGTTCATCTGCTGGGATTCCATGCCGGCGGCAGCGGAGTAGAGGGAGCGGAGCATAAATCAGAGGTGTGAGGCGCGAGGCGCGGGGCGCGGGTGAAACGCACCGCACATGGCGGATTTTGGACTGCAAGCTTTGAACGTCGGAGTCATTTAGGATGTGCCACCGAGATCCGTGATGACGCGGCCCATGCGGTCATCCTGCGCTTGGAGCACTTTCTGGTTGGCCTCAAACAAACGCATGGCGGTGATCAGACTTGCCATTTCCGCGGTCGGCGAGGTGTTGGCGCCTTCCAAAAAGCCCTGCCGCATCGCCGATGCCGTCGCCGCGACGGGCTGCACGCCGGGGCGGTCGGCGAGAAAGTATCCGTCACCGATGGTGGTCAGCGACTGGGGCTGGTTGAATTCAACCAGGCGGATGCGGCCCCGGGTCTGGTCGCCCTGGCTGAGGTCGCCGGTGGGCGACACGGTGACGGGCGCGGAGCTGTTGGGATCCAGTTGCAGCGGGCCGCCGTCGCCGAGCAAGGTATAGCCTTGCTTGGTCACCAGCTGGCCCTGGGCGTTCGGGTGAAATTCACCGTCGCGCGTGTAGGCGCGGCTGCCGTTGGGCAATTGCACCTCAAAAAAACCGGGGCCTTCGATGGCAAAATCCATCTGATTGCCGGTGGCGCGAGTTTCTCCCGCCTGAAAATTGATCGAGGCAGACGCCGACGGGATTACATAATTCGAGCCGTTAATGTTCGGTGCGGTCGGATCCAGGCCCGCTTGAACTGCCGAAAAGGAAATCTCCCGTTTGCGGAAACCGGGCACCGATCCCGCCGCGAGATTTTCGGTAATCAGCTCCTGCCAACGTGCATTCGCATTCATCGCGGCCGCAGCCTGATAAAGGCTCACATTCATTCAGGGGTGGTTGAGCAGTGGATATGCCACCACGCAAAAGGCTGGTTTTGGCCGGGTTTTGAAGGGATCCAATGCGCGCGGCTGGTAAAAGATTCCCGGGCTGGTTGCAAAAATTGCCGGTCTGATCGCGCGCCTTCGAACCTGCCGTTCTCGATTCCAATGTGGTCCTCCCGGCGGCCACGCCAGGTGACGATCAGCGCCGGGAACGCGTCGCCGCTTTTTTCGACGGCGCCTTGGCCGGGGCGGATTTGGGTTTCGGCGCGGATTTGCGGTTGGGCTCGGGTTCCGGCGCCGATCCAGGCGGAGGCACGGCGGCGGGTGCGGAGGGAGCGTCCGTTACCGGGGGCGGAACAGGTTCGGTCACGGGCGCGAGCGCCGGCGCGGAATCGTAATGACACTCCAGTTCGATGGTTTGGCCGCAGGTGCACTGGATGTGAATCGCCGACACCCGGTCGCCGTCGCGTCGAATCTCGATCTGAGGTTCCGCATTCGGGTTGGGCGCCAGCGGAGACGCGGCGCCCGGAAACCCCAGCGGATGGAAAGGCTGTGCATTCTCGACGTTGGACTTGACGTTGACGCGGAAGTCCGAGTGCTCGTGGGCGGGCAGGGCCCCGGGTGTCAGGGGAACAAATGATTCGTCAGGAGTGGGGCGCATGATTCGTCAGGAGCGATCCGGCCTGCGTGTCCGCGCTGTCAAGTTTGAGCAGAACGGTCACGCGGCGATTGAGGTCCGCCGTGGGCGGTAAATGCGGCATCGGTTGGGTATCGGCAAATCCGGAAACTTTGAATACCTGTTGGGGGGTGACACCGTTTTGAATCAATTTGCGCCGGGCGGCATTGGCGCGTTCGGAAGAGAGTTCCCATTTGCCATGGGTTTCGCGGCCGGTTTGAGGACTGGCCTCGGTGTGGCCTTCCAATTCGATTTTGAAGGTTTGGTAGCGCGAGATTTCCCACGCCAGCGTGGAGAAAACCCAGGCGCCGTAACTGGTGAAGGCGTCACTGTCCGGCTCAAAGACGGGCTTGTGCGAGCGGTCGAATACATTGATGCGCAGCCCTTCGGGAGTGAGTTCCAGTTTAACGCTGTTTTGCTCCTCGTCCGGGCCTTGGAGCATTTTGGCCAAATCATCGGTAATATGCCGGAGCATTTCCACTTCCAGGGCGCTGACCGATTCAAATTTGCCCTCGGCCTTGTAATCCGACGTGGCGTCTTTCTGCGGGATGATGCCGGTGGATTCCTTGTTGACGGCGGAGAATGGATTGCGGAAGGCGCGCTCGACGGCTTCCTTGATTCGGGTGTCCTGCGCCGTGAGCCAGAGCACCAGAAAAAGGGCCATCATCGCGGTGACGAAATCCGCGTAGGCAACTTTCCAGGCGCCGCCGTGATGGCCTTTGTCCTTCATGCGGATCAGGCCGGTTTGGCGGGGTTCTTAAGGGATTTGAGCATCTGTTCCAATTCGTCGGCCGACGGGCGCAATTCGCTGCTGAGGCCGCGACGGCCCAATTCCACGGCGGTGATGGGCGCCATGCCGTTGGCAAATCCGACCACGCACGCGGCGATGCAGCGCGTGAAGTCCAGCTCGGCGGCGCCGACGAATTCGAGGTTCACCGCCAGGGGATTCAGGAAGCCGTATGCGAGAAAAATTCCGAGGAAAGTGCCCACCAACGCGGCGGCGACGTGTTCGCCGATCTGTTCAATCGGCCCGGAAATGGAAGCCATGGTGATCACGATGCCGAGCACGGCCGCCACGATGCCAAAACCCGGCATGGCATCGGCCGCCTTGGTCAGCACGTTCACCGGCGCGTGGTGTTCGTCCTCCATCCGGCCAATTTCAACATCGAGCAGCAGACGCAATTGCTCCGGCTTGATCTTGCCGTCGATGATCGGCCGCAAACTGCCGCAAAGAAATTCCACCGCCTCCTGATCGCCGACGAACGTCGGGTATTTGTTGAAAATGGCACTCGTTTTGGGCTCCATCACATGTTCTTCGAGCGCGATCATGCCGTTGCGCCGTCCCAGCAGGAACAGTTCGTAAAGGACCTTGAGCAGATCTTCGTAGGCCTCGCGGCTGTGCGGCGCCCCTTTAAGACAGGTCAACAACCCCTTGGCTATGTCCATGAGCACCTTGCGGGGGGACATGATGACCAGCGCGCCCGCCGCCGCGCCGCCGATGATCAGCAGCTCGTTGAAATGCAGCAGGACGGGCAGGCGGCCTCCACCGATAAGGAACCCGCCCATGACCGAGCCAAGCACAATGATGGCACCGATGATGATGATCATGAAGCCTTCGCGGACGCACCTTGGCCGGCCATGCCGGCCTCATACCGCTGCAAATAAGCACGAATGGAAAGAATCGCCTGGGAATGAATCTGGCAAATGCGCGATTCGGTCAACCCGAAGACCTCGGCGATTTCGCGCAAATGCAGGTCCTCGCCGTAATACAAGGCCAGGACTTTCCGTTGAATTTCGGGCAGTTGCTTGAGGCGGTCCAAAATCACCTGTTTCAACTCGCGTCGCGACACCTCCTCAACAGGACCGTTTTCGCTGGGATCGGCGACCACTTCGTAAAGGCTGCCGGTCTCCGTGCCTTCGGAACCACAGGCCGCATCCAGGCAGACAAACGTCGCCGGACGGATTTCATCCAGCAACTCGCTGTATTCGGCCACCGTCAGCTTCAATGCCTTGGCCATCTGCGCTTCGGTCGGAGTTCGGCCCAGCTTCTGTTCCAGTTCGCTTATGGCCTCCTGAATCCGGCGCGCTTTCTCGTGGACGGTCCGCGGCACCCAATCCATGCGGCGCAGTTCATCCAGCATCGCTCCGCGAACCCGCACGCGGGCGTAGCTTTCGAAGGACGTGTTGCAGGCGGGATTGTAATTGCGCAGCGCCTGCAGCAATCCGACCAGACCGGCGCTGTGCAGGTCGTCATGGCTCACGTGGTCAGGCAGGGTAATCGCCAGCCGGGCCACTGCGGAGCGCACCATGGGGAGATATTGTTCGACCAATGCGTTCTCGGTATGCGTGTCGGCCTGCTGATGATAGCGTTGCCAGAGTTCCTGGGCGGTTGGCCGGACTTCCGCAACGGCCACGGAGCCGGCCTGGGAATCGCAAGAACAAGTGTTCATAATTTTGTGCCCGGTTTTGTTCCAGTCGGTGAAGACGTGCGGACCGTGCGCCGCTCGTGGAGCGCGTCGCGGAGGCTTCTCATCCAAACACGGCTCCACCACCGGGCAAGAACTGCGGTGATGAGGGCGGCGGCGGAGGCGCGCCATAGGGTGGCCGGCCAGGGACTGTTTCCTGCCAGTCCGAACCCGGTCCCGATGAAAAACCCAACAATTGCCCCGAGAATCATTAGCGCCTTCATGCAATGTTCGATCCCCCCTTGAGCAGTTGGTTTGCCAGCGCCGCCCGGTCCGGTCCAAAACAACCAACTACTTCGTTATTGGCCGATTTGAGATGGGAACAACAGGTGGGGGGCGGCGGCCTGAAATTCACCCGGAATTTTTTGCCCTGCGCTGAGGAAACGCATCGTGCAATTTGTGCCCAACACGAGATTCCACAACTTGACCCGCCGCATCTCCTCGTCCAAATGCGTGAGGATCAGATCCGCCGGTTTCAAAGCGGCAAACATGCGCCACTGCGCCAGTAACGCGTCGGTTTCATAAGCCGCGTTGAGCACCAGATGAACTTGTGCAGAAGGCAAAGAAGCCAGTTGGCGGCGCAGGGCGGCCCAAGCCCGGGGATCATCCGTTTCCGTACCCGGAAAATCAATAAACTGCAAGTCGGCATGGGCCTTGGGTTCCGACCAGAATCGCTCCACGGGCGCGCCAAGCATCTCGCAATGAACAGTCAAAAACTCAGCCGTGTTGGCGGTGTCGTTGTCCAACCGCCAAACGCGGGCGGACCGTTGCTGGGTGAGGACAGCCAAGGTCAGCCACTTGCACAGCACCGTTGATTTTCCGGAACCGGGCGGCCCGATAAACACGTGGGTTTGCGGCGCCGGCCCCGCCGGCAGCGGCGGGGCAGCCGACCAGAAGCCTTCGAGCGCGGCGCTGACGGCGGTCCACTCGGCATCGAGCGAAGCCGGAGCGGCGGAGTGCCGCGTGGCGAGAAAATTCTGCAAACGATCGGCCTGCGTCGGAAGCAACCCCATGGCTTCAAGCCATGCCACGCTTGGCCAGCGATCCGGCGATGAGGCAACCCCGGCAGCCGCGGCACCGTCCGTGAATTCAGCCGAAGCGTCTTTCCAGGACTCCCCAAGCGCCGGCCACTCTTCCGCGGGCGGCGATGAAGTTTTGTCGGGCACACCGGCCAGGATTTCCATGGGGCCGTTTCGTTGCCAAAGGCGGGCCATGCCGGGCGCGGGCAACCGGCGCACGCTCAACACAACCGCTTCCGGGCCGAGTTGATCGTGGATTCGCGCCAAAGCGGATGCGGCAGTTTCGCTGACAAACCGGACGACGCGCATGGGTCTGGATTTCGGGGATTTGCCGCGGCCGTCTCGATGGGCCGGCCCTGCTTCTCCCTGGCCGCGGCCCGCGTTTCGGGGCGGAGGCACAGGCGAATGATGCGCCGGGAATTGTCGAATGCCGTGAGGATTGTCCCGGTGCCAGGAACGATCCTCCGTCCCGCTCAGCGAGAGCACCGGGGTGAGGGGGAATCGGATGATCATATTGGCCACGCCATGGGTCGGATCAGCTCATCATTCCAGGCAGGGAATCACGGCGGTGTTTTGCACCTGGACGCGTGGAGGAATTTCAGAGTACGACAGCACGGCGAGATCCGCGAAAGTGGATTCGGAGAAGCGGCGGATCGCCAGGCGCAGTTGAGGTGCGCACAGCAGCACGGGCGGCTGGCCGGCGGACAGCATCTGTTGGACGAACTTCGAAAGCACTTCCATGAGATGCCGCGCGAGTTTGGGTTCGACGATCAGCGCGACCTCGGTGGCGGATTGGCGCACGCCCTGCGCCAGTTGTTGCTCCAGCTTCGGATCGATGGTGATGGCCCGCAGATAACCATTCTCCGACTGATACGGCTTGGTGATCTGCGGACCGAGCGCGCGGCGCGCGTATTCGGAAAGTTCGTCGGGATTTTTGGTGATCGGCGCGTAATCGCTGATTTTTTCCAGAATGCCCGCGAAGTTGCGGATCGAGATGCCTTCCGCGAGCAGGTTCTGCAAAATCCGCTGCACCTGGCCGATGGTGAGCTGGGCGGGGATCAGTTCGTTCACCACGGCGGGCTGAGTCTGCTTGAGGTGATCGAGCAGCGCCTGCACATCCTGGCGCGTCAGAATTTCGTGGCAGTGGCGGCGGACGGTTTCGGCCAGATGCGTCACCAGCACGGATGCGGCGTCCACCACGGTGTAGCCGGCGGTTTCGGCGGTTTTCCGTTCGACCTCGGTCACCCACGTCGCGGGCAGTTGGAACACCGGTTCCACGGTGGGGACTCCCTTCAACGCGACTTTGCTGTTGGTGGCGTTCATCGCCAGCCATTGGCCGGGCAGGAGCTGGCCCTGGGCGATGGGGTTGCCCTTCAGTAAAAAGCGGTATTCGTTCGTCCCCAATTGCAGGTTGTCGCGCAGACGGATGGGCGGAATCAACATGCCGACATCCTGCGCGAAATTGCGGCGCACCCCGGTGACGCGCTCGAGCAGGTCCCCGCCTTTGTGGGCATCGGCCAGCGGAACCAACCCGAAACCCAACTCGATTTGCAGCGTGTCCAGGGTGAGCAAATTCTCCAATTGATCCGTCGCGCGCGCTTCGGCCGCCGTGGCGGCTCCCGGTATCGGCGGCTTGCCCGCGAGGGCGGTTCGGGCGGAACCGGTGCCGGCGACGGCAGGCGCGGTCACGGCGCCCAGTTCCGGCACGCCGTTCCGATGCAGGGTGTAAGAAAGCATCCCGACAATGATCGCAAGGGTGAGGAACGGCATCGTCGGCAGTCCCGGCACCAGCGCCAGCACACCCATCATTCCGGCCAGAAGCGTCAGCGCCCGGGGATAAAACAGCAACTGCCGGCTCAGTTCGTGGCCCAGATTGTTCTTCGACGCGGCGCGCGTGATGAGCACACCCGCCGCCGTGGAGGTGATCAGGGCGGGAATCTGCGAAACCAGGCCGTCGCCAATGGAAAGTATCGTAAACCGCTGCAGGGACTCGCCCATGGTCATCCCTTTCTGCAGCACCCCGATGGCGAAGCCGCCGATGATGTTGATCAGCGTGATCAGGATCGCGGCAATGGCGTCGCCGCGAACGAACTTGCTGGCGCCGTCCATCGCGCCGTAGAAATCGGATTCCTCCTCGAGTGTGTGGCGGCGATTGCGGGCTTCGGTTTCATTGATCAGGCCGGCGTTGAGTTCGGCGTCGATGGCCATCTGTTTTCCGGGCAACGCATCCAGCGTGAATCGCGCCGCGACTTCGGCGATGCGGCCGGCGCCCTTGGTGATGACGATGAAATTAATCAGCACCAGGATCAAAAACACGACCAGTCCGACGACATAATTGCCGCGGACCACGAAGCTGCCGAACGCCTGGATGATATGTCCGGCGTAGCCATCGAGCAGGATCAGGCGGGTCGAGGCGACGTTCAACGACAGCCGGTAGAGTGTGATGAACAGGAGCAGGGTGGGAAACCCGGTAAATTCCGCCGGGGTCCGCAGGTAAAGAATGACCAGCAACGTCAGCAGCGACAAGGCGATGCTGACGGTCAGGAGCAGGTCGAGCAGGAACGGGGCAACCGGCAGGATCAGCAGCAGAATGGTGCCGAACAGCGCCACGACGAGCCATAAGTCGCCGTAGCGAAAGAGCTTTCGCATTCTGTCGCTTAGTTCAGGCATTTGATCCGGTTAAATCTGGTTTTGTTCAGCGTAGTAGCGATAGCGGTTGACGCGATAGACCCACGCCAGCACCTCGGCAACCGCTGCGTAGAGCGAAGCAGGAATCTCGCCACCGACCCGGGCGTGACGGAACAGCATTCGCGCCAGGGGCTTGTTTTCGATGATCGGCACCTGATGTTGGCGGGCGATTTCGCGAATCCGCTCCGCGTTCAGGCGAATGCCCTTGGCCACGACGCGCGGCGCCCGCATCGACTTGCGGTGGTAACGCAACGCCACCGCGATGTGCGTGGGGTTGGTCACGACGACGTCGGCGGTGGGCACGTCGGACAGCATCTTTTTCTTGCTGACGGAGCGGCGGCGGCGGCGGGCGGATTTGATCAACGGATTGCCTTCCGTGTTTTTCATTTCCTCCTTCAATTCTTCCTTGGTCATCATCATCTCGCGTTGATTGCGCCACCATTGATAACCGTAATCCGCCGCGGCAACCACCAACAGCGCCAGGCTCACCCGCAGGAAAATCCGCATGCAGGTTTCCGCCAAAAACGCCGCCATGCGCGATACGTTCACTGAAGTCGTGAAAATGGGGTCGTTGAGAATGCTCACCACTTCCGAGTAAGTGAGTGCGATGATCGCGGCGAGTTTCACGATCGAGATGGCGACGGGCGCCAGCATGTGCCCGGAAAACAGCTTCTTGAAGCCCTCAACGGGATTGAGCCGGTTCCAATCCGGCGTGAGCGCTTCGGAGGCCGTGTTGAAACGGTTTTGAATGGCGCCGGCCAGCAAGCCGGCCAGAGCCGTGGCCAGCAGAACCGGGCTGACGCATTTCACCAGGACCAGCGTCCCGACCACGGCATAGCCCTGCAATGCGTCCGCCGTCACCGGCGTATCGTGCAGGTGGCCCAGGGAAATGACGGTCGACCCGACCAATTGCTTCCAGATTTCCTGGCCGCTGAAGGCGAGTGCGGCGACGCCGCCCAGCAGGACAAACGCGGTCTGCACTTCCGCGCTGCGGGCGATCTGGCCTTTTTTGAGCGCGTCTTCGAGCCGGCGCGGTGTCGGTTGCTCGGTTTTCTCGCCTTGCTGCTCGCTCATGAGAAGTGTCCGATGGTGGGTTGGAGGATTGGAGGATTGGAATCAGAAAGCGCGAGTGGCACTCCACCCCGGCACGCCATGACTCCATTGCTCGATTGATTCATGGTTATCCTCCGAGCAGTTGCGCGAGGTTCAACAAGTCATCCGGAAGCCGGTGCAGATAATTGAGCACGTGCTGGGCCGTGAGCTGCAGGGTGAAGCCGAAGACGGCCAGGCCGCCCGCGATGCGGAACGCGAAGCTGAGGATGAATACGTTCATCTGCGGCACCGCGCGGCTCAACACCGCGAATACCAGGGTGACGACAAAGGATACGGCGAGCACCGGCGCGGAGATTTGCAGCGCCACCACAAAAATCCTGGCGGTATGCCCGACGACCGTGGCGAAGAGCGCCCCGTTCAAATGCGCGCCCCCCATGGGAAGCACCAGGTACGTGCGCTGGAATCCCACGAGCACCCAGTGGTGTAAGTCCAGCGTCAGCATGACCACCGCGGCGAGAAAGAATAGAATCGTCCCCGGCACCTGCGAGTTCTGCTGGCTCAAGGGATCAAAGATCGATCCCATGCTAAGGCCCATCTCCATGGCAATAATGTTGCCGGCCAGGTCTGCCGCATAAAATACCATGCGCGACACGAAACCGAGCAACAACCCGATGCTGACTTCCTGGATCATCACTCCGAAAAGTGAAAACAGCGTGAGCCGGCCGAAGGCAAACGGAGGCAGGATCGGAGCCAGCAAAATGGCCGTCAGCGCCGCCAGCGCGACGCGCAGGGTGACGGGAAAATTGGTCATCGAAAAGAACGGCAGCACGAGCAGGAAGGCGCCCACGCGGAGGAACACCAACAGCCAGTTGACATAGTCAATTTCCATGTTCCGGATTCTCGTCCCCGTCTCCGCACCGGGGTCTTTCCCGGCCGGGATCGAGCGGGGTTTTCATTGGACCATCTGCGGAATTTTCTCGATGACCGCCGTGGTGAATTCAATCAGCGTACGCACGATCCAGGGCAGCAACAGCAACAGCACGGCGACCACGGCCAGGGCCTTGGGAACAAAGGCCAGCGTCTGCTCATGAATCGTCGTCACAGCCTGAAACAGGCTCACGGCCAGGCCGACCACCATGGCGGTGAGCAGGACCGGCGCCGCCAGCGTCAGCGCCTGGAACATCAGATTTTTCAACAGTTCGACGGCAAATTCCGGGTTCATAAATCAAGTCCGGGGTTACATCCCAAAACTGCGCACCAGAGACCGCACGACAAGTTCCCATCCGTCCACCAGGACGAACAAGAGCAGTTTCAAGGGCAGCGAAAAGGTCGTGGGCGGCATCATCATCATGCCCATGCTCATCAACACGGTGGCGACCACCAGGTCGATCAGGATGAACGGGACAAAAATCAGAAAGCCCATCTGGAAGGCGGTGCGCAATTCACTGATGATGAATCCGGGAATCACAACCCGCAGGGGCAGCTCCGCCGGCGCCGTGGGTTGAATCTTCGCCATGGCGGCGAAAAGCTCGATGTCTTTGGCCCGCGCCTGCTTCAACATGAAGGAACGAATGTGAGTGGAAGCGCGGTTGACGGCTTCGGTGCTGGTAATTTGCTGCGCCTGATAGGGCCCCAGCGCATCCCGGCTGATATTGTCCCACACCGGCGCCATCACGAAATAGGTGATGAAGAGGGAAAGGCCGATGATGATCTGGTTGGCGGGTGTGCCCTGCAATTGCAGCGCGGTGCGCACGAATGAAAGGACAATGACCACCCGGGTGAAGCAGGTCATCAACAGCAAAATCGCCGGCGCCAGCGAAAGCAGAGTGATGACCAACAGGACCTTGATCGCCGAATCCACGTCCTGCGTGCCCGGGTTGGCACCGAGCGTGATCTGCACCGGGCCGAAACCGGTGGTGAGATTCGTCTGGCCGGAAGCCTCCCGGGGCGTCGCCACCGCCGCCAACATCACCAGCGCGAACCCGAGGGTAACGAGGCTCCTTCGCGAAAACAGAGCCCGCACACGCGCCATCTTCGGGATTGGATTCATTTGCCTTTCAGCGTCTGCGTGAGCGCCTGGGCAAACGACGGTTTTGCGGTGTTCGGTTCGCCCGGAAGTTCCGCATTGGCGGGCTCGAGATGACTGACCAAATGGACCCCGGCGGGAGAGGCGGCGATGAGAAACCGTTCCTGTTCATAACCCACCACATACAAGGCGTGCCGTCCGCCCAGCGAACGGACCTCGATCACATTCAGGCGCGGGGCGCGGCCTCGCTGGATCACCAGGCGCTGCCAGTTGCGAAACAGCCAGACACCCCCGAGAAATATGGCGAGCACCAGCGCGAGGGCGCCCATCACGCGCACCAGCGACAAGCCGACATCCGGCAGGGCCGGTGGCAACGTCGCCGGGACGGCGGCTTCAGCCGCGCCCGTGAGCGGGAGGAGCAGAAACAGCCCGGCCAACCCCCGGCGCGCCGCCGCCCGGCGAATCGCCGGCAACGGAATTTGGGTCAGGCGGGTTTTCATGGGAGTCCGGTTTCAAAGTCCACGGGTTTAGGCTGCCGGCGCGGTGCCGATGATCTCGGTGATCTTGACTCCGAACCGGTCTTCCACCACGACGACTTCGCCGCGGGCGATGAGTTTGCCGTTGACACTTAATTCCACGGGAGCGTTTGCCGGCTTGTCCAGTTGCACGACGGAGCCGACGCTCAGCTGAAGCACTTCTTTCATCGGCAACTGGCAGCTGCCGAGTTCGATGGTCAAACTCACCGGCACATCGAGCATCAGATTCAGATTGGGGGATTCAGCGGTGGCGTTCATGTCAAATGATTCGAAATCAGGGCCTGACTGGCTGGCACGGCGGCAGTCGCGCCTTCGGGCGGTCGAGCTGGAGGTGGAGGCGGGTTCATCGAGCGGCGTTATTGGATGGCAAATTCCGTGAGGTAAATCTCCTGAACCACCGCCCCGCCGAGGATGTTATTAAAACCGGAAATCAACTCGCTGCGAATCAGGTTGCGGGCGCCGGGTTTTTCCAGGTCCGCGAGCGTCTTGGTGGAGAGAGCGCCGCAGGCCAGGTCGCGCATCTGGGGCTCGACATCCTGCACCTTGGTCTTGAACTCCGCATCGGAACCGACCAAAGACAGGCTGACAAGCAGATAACGCGATCCCATGGTGCCGGCCACGTTGACGAGCAACTTGTTCATCGGCACCGTATCCTTCTTTGCAGTCGTGGGACTCCTTTTGGCCTCCGTCGGTTCAGCCGCCGTCGCCGAGGTGACGCCGATTCCCTTTTGCACGCGGGGCACCAACACGAGGGTGGTCATGAGGTACGCCAGCAATGGCATGAGGAGCAACGTGGCAATCAGCGGCAGCCAGGCTTTGAATCCCCCCGCGGAGGACGCGGACGCCTGGGCCGGGGCCGTGGCGGCAGCGGAAGCTTCGTCCGGCCCGGGGGCGGGTGGTTCGGTGCGGTTGGGAGGCATGGCGATGTTATCGTTTCAGGTTGACCAAAGTCTGGAGAATCTCGTCGCTGGTGGTGACAATTTTGGCATTCGCTTCAAACGCCCGCTGGGCCGTAATCATATCGGTCATCTCCGTCCCGAGATCGACATTCGACGATTCCAGGTACATGGAAGCGATCGTGCCCAGGTTGCCGGTGTCGGGAGCGGCCGGAGCGGCCAGCGGACCGGCGTTGGCCGCGTAGGTATAAAGATTGTTGCCCTGCTTGGTCAGCGCCTGCGGGTCCGTGAAATTTTGCAATACCACCTGCCCCATCACGCCGGTCTTCCCGTCGCTCAACAGCGCGTTGACCTGACCGAGGGAATCAAAGCTGAAGGAAACCAGTGTGGTCCCTGCAGGCGCGGTGGTGTCATTGAGCGCGGCAATCGCGGTGGCGTCATTGATTTGAAGATCCCCAATCGTGCTGGCCGAGGTGTACGGCGCCGTGCCGGTGTAACCCTGGACGCGCAGACCGAGGTTGTTGACCAGATAACCGCTGTTGTCGCGCTGGAATTCGCCGTCGCGCGTCACATACGTGGCCCCGCTGTTCGAGTCTTTTACCACGAAAAAACCCTGCGCCGTCGGGCCGCCGATAGCCAGGTCTGTCGGCACCCCGGTGCTGGTGAGTGTGCCGGCCGTGAACTGGCTGCTGATGGCCGAGGTGATCACGCCGGTGCCGACCTGCATGGGGTTGGAACCGCCCGTCAGGCTCTGGTTGAGCGCGTCGGCAAAATCCACGCGGGCGCTTTTGTAACCCACCGTGTTCACATTGGCGATGTTGTTGCCGATGACTTCGAGATCCTGCTGGAACTGTTGAAGGCCACTGACGCCAGTTTGAAAGGAACCAAGCATATTTTTCTTTCAGTTGAGTGTTTTACGAGATCATACCGCGGTGGCCGTGACCACCTGATTCATGTCATACGTCCGGCCGTTGACGACAATTTTTGGATTTCCCGCCACGATCGCAACTCCGGTGACAATGCCATGTGCGACGGTCCGGCTGTCAGCCAGCAAATTGACCGTGCTGCCGACCATGGCTTTAGCGAGGTTTTTACGAATGGGACCGAGCGTGTCTTCGAAAAAAGGCATGCTCGCGACAAGGGTATTCGACGAGCGAAGCATTTTGACCTCATGGGTTGATGTTATGGGTTCGGGGTTGGGGTTGAAATCGTGAGCACCTGGCCCAGATTGTAGGACACGCCGTTCACCACAATCATTGGCGTTCCGGAGCTGACATCAATGCCGTTGACCACCCCTTGCGTCGTGGTTTTGGAATCCACCTGCAGGGTGACCTGCTTGCCCAACAGGGAATTGGCCTGCGCCAGACTTTGACTGCTCTGCATCTGCCCCAGCGTGCCTTGAAGATCGGTGTTTGACTGGAGCGTGCTGAACTGAACCGTCTGCGCCAGCAGATCCTGGTTGGTCGTCGGATTGAGCGGATCCTGCGCCGTCATTTGGGCAACCAGGAGCTTGAGAAAGTCCTGCTGCGACATGACCTGCGACGCCAGTCCGCCGAGGGTGTCCGTGGCGCTTTGCGCGCCCGAGCTGATGTTGTTTGTAGGTGTTACAGACATAAATTTATTCAGGCCCATTTCTCCCAACCGCGCGGAGTATTGGTTTGGTTTGCGGCTGCCGGTTTCAAAGCGCCCGCAAGCGAAAAATCATCAAGCGCTCCGGTGCGCAAAGTGTCTTCGGCGGTCTGATGGCGGCCCGAGTCTTGAAAAAGCGGGTTGCCGCTGCCCGCGGATTGCTCGCCGCAAGTTAACGCCCCGAGGCGGATGCCGCGCGGCTCCAATTGCTGCTGCAGTTCGCGCCAGTGCCGGCTCATAAGATCGAAATCGCCGCGCTGCAAAGTCGCGTGCATCTCCACATTCCCGTTGCGCATCTGCAAATTGAGGGATAGCTGCAAGCCGGCGCCGGGTTTAATGACAACCTGCAGCGAGTCCGCGCCGGAGTCGCGCAGCCGAAAGGCGTGCAGGGACATCAGGTCGTGCGCCCTCTCGAGGGAACGCGCAGGCCCCACCGAGGGCCACTGCGACACCTCGCTGCCGAGTGAAACGGCCTGGGCCGGAGAGGCCGGGCTGGAAACCGCGGTGCCGGAGACCGTTGACAGCTCGGATTTATCGGAGTGAGGCAAGGGATTGGGGGCGTGGGCTGCCCCGACCGGCAAATCCTCCCCGGTATTGCCTGCAGGTGAAACCGGCAATTTTTGCTCCGCCAAAGCGGAAAAATCGTTTGTTTTCTCGGCCTTTTGCATAGGCGCCTGGTGTTGAGCACTGGATATGCCAGTAATGTCTGAACCCGCCGGGGACATCGTTTCAGGCACAGGATTCATGGCTATTCCATCCGGTCCCCCGGCAGAACCAGCCTGGGCGGCTTTGCCGGTTATCGGCGTCGCCGTCAACGCCATGCCGTCCCCCGCAAGGGAAGCGGTTGGGTCTGGCGCAGCCGGTTCGTCCTGTAAGCCGGTCTTGAGGCCGGACCCATCGTTTTCGGGCAAAGCATGACTTGGCAGTCCTTCCCGGGCTGCCTGCGGTTGCGTTCCGGCTGACGGCACAAGTTCGGACGCGTCGTTGGCCTTCGACCCGGAACCCGCTGCCGGAGTCACAACTGAATGGGTTGACTCCGTTGACATGGACCCCGTCGCTGGGCCTGCGACAGATGCGGCTTCAATGCGCGGATTGGCTGCGGGTTGCGCCGTTGAAGCTTCCGGAGAAGGCACCGCAGCCGGTGCGGCCGGTGCCGCGGAGTTTTCGGCCGCCGAGCATGGATCAACCCGGGGAGTGATCGAATCGGGTTTGCGTTTTTGATCGATTCTCTCCTTGCGGGCCGGAGGCTCCTGCGAATCTTCCGGATCATCCGATTCCTTGTTCGGTGAACGGGTCAGCGCGCGGCCCATGACGGCATCAAACGGCTCGGCGGACGTCTGCGGCGGTGCCGGATCGAGCCAAGCATTGGCCTGGGAAACCGCCGTTTCCGGCACGGGTGGAGAAAGGTCAATGGATGGCATCATGAGGCGGTTTTGGGTCGGGCGTTGGAGTCGGGCGGCAGTGTGCGGCGCATTTTTTCCGTGACGACGGCGGCGCGCCGGGCCCCGGTTTGGCCCATTTTACCCAAGATTTCGAGGATGGCGCTCGCTTCGTCCGCCTTCATCACGAATAGCACGCGCACGGCGTCGTCCTCCGACATTTCATTGACGAGACCCGCAGCGCCCTCGGGGCTCATGCCCGAAATAATTTTGGCCTGGCGCTTGAGGTTGTCGATTTCCTGGTCTTTGATGCGGACGACATTTCTGTCGAAGTCCGCCTGGAGCTGATAAACGGTTTGGGTGGCGGAATTGAGTTCCTGGCGGTCGGCGTTCAGGCGCGCCTGCAACTCCCGCAACTGCTGTTCGCGCAGCGAGAGCGCCTCTTTCTCGCGCCTCACTTCCTCGACCCACTGATCGAACTCGGGATTGCGGAACTTCCAGGACGGCTCGTCTGCGCCCAGGCTTTCCGCGACGGCGGTCATCGATGGCGGCCGCACAAACTGCCCGGGACGAAAGAGCGCCGCCGTGACACCGAGGTAAAGCAGGCCGCCGATCAAAGCGGCGAGCCATGGAGATTGCAGCACGCGAATCATAAACGTTCCTTTCCAATACGCCGGAGACCGGAGACGAGGCCCGAAGCCACTGCGCGGCGCACGCCGACTTCATCCAGTCGCTTCTGTTCCTCGCGTTGCGCTTCGCGGTCGTAAGCGCGCCGGCATTTGTCGTGGTGACGATCGAGCGTCTCGCGATCGCGCGAGGCCAGCATCATTTCACGCCAGGCGGCATCCGTGGCGCGCCGGGCGATTTGCAGCGCGCGGGCGCGTTCCTTTTGCCGAAGTTCGAGCACGTTGCACCAGGCCCGCGTGCGCAGCAGCCTCGTGGCCGCCACGCCGGTGGACAATTCCTCGCACAGCGAAGTCCAGCCCGCCGCCAATTCGTCGCTGGCCGCCTGCAATTGGAATACGGCTTCTTCACAGGCGCGCAACGCCTCGGCGAAGTGCTGTTGCGCGACCTGCTCCTTTTGCTCGCGCAAGACGCGGATCGACTGCAATGGAAAGCGGAAGGGTTTCATGGCGCGGGTCTATTTCTTGAGCTGCGCCGGACGCGGTGCGCCACGGCCAGGGCGGTGGCGGTTCGCACCAGGAGCGGCAGATTTTCACTTGCGGTGAAGGTTTCGCCGGTGTTCTTCTTGAGATAACGGTTGAACAGCTCGCGGCCGCGAGCGGCGAGCATCATCTCTTCCCACACCGCGTCCACATCGTGGCGCGCGTCTTCGAGCGCGTGAGCCTGTTCCTTCAGCCGGAGTTCAAGCACATTGCACCAGGCGCGCTTGCGCAATAACTCCGTGGTGGAAGCCCCGGCGGATATTTCATGGCACAAATCGGTCCAGCACTGGGTCAATTCCACCCCGGCGGATTTGATCCGCCCGGCGGCGGATTCGCAGGCGCGCAGGGCCTGCTCGTAATTCTGTGTGGCGGGTTCCTTGGTTTCACGAACCGCGCGCGTCGGCTGGGTATGGCGGGATGTTCTCATGGGAAACAATCATTTGGCCGGATTGGTTTTTGGCGTCGTGGGGTTTGCGGGCAGGGGCAGGGAAAGGGTTTGCGTGAGCAGCGACCAGCTTTGCGCCGCGGGAAGGCCTTCGCTGACACCCTGGCGCAAAAAGCGATTCAGCGGTTCGTGCAGCGCAATGGCGCGGTCTATGTCCGGACTGCTGCCGGCCGGATAGGCGCCAATGTTGATCAAGTCCTGGTTTTTACGGTAAATGGCCAGATGCTCGCGCGCCGCGGAGGCCAGCTCGAGTTGCCCGGGCGTCAGCAGATCGCGATTCAACCGGCTGACGCTTTCGAGCACGTCGATGGCCGGATAATGATTTTGCGTGGCCAGCTCGCGGGTGAGGACAATATGTCCGTCCAGGATCGAGCGCGCCGCGTCGGCGATCGGGTCGTTCATGTCGTCGGCCTCAACGAGCACGGTGAAGAGGCCGGTGATGGCGCCCTTTTCGCCGGTGCCGGCCCGTTCGAGCAGTTGGGGCAGCATGGAAAAGACCGACGGCGTATAACCGCGTGTGGTGGGGGGTTCGCCCACGGCCAGGCCGATTTCGCGTTGTGCCATGGCAAGGCGCGTGATCGAATCCATCATCAACAGAACGCTCTGGCCCGTGGCGCGGAAATACTCGGCGATGGCCATCGCGAGGAAAGCGCCTTTGACGCGATGCAATGCGGGTTCGTTGGATGTGGCGACGATCACCACCGATTTGCGGCGGCCCGCTTCATCGAGATCGCGTTCGAGAAATTCGCGCACTTCGCGTCCGCGTTCGCCGATGAGCGCAATCACGTTCACGTCGGCTTCCGCGTAGGAGGCCATCATGCCGAGCAACGTGGACTTGCCGACGCCGCTGCCGGCGAAAATGCCGAGGCGCTGGCCGCGGCCGCAAGGCGAGAAGGTGTCGATCGCCTTGATGCCGGTCTGAAACACGTTGTGGATCCGCTGCCGTTTCAGGGGATGGGGCGGCAAAAGGTTCAATCCCACCGTCTGGTCGGCGATGACCGGCCCGAGATTGTCGAGCGGCCGGCCCAGGCCATCCAGAACCCGGCCCTGCAGCGCGCTGCCAACGGGCATAAGCATGGGGGACCCGGTCGCGATGACTTCGCTTCCGGGATGGATGCCGCGCACTTCGCCCAGTGGCATCAGCAGCAGATGCTGATTTCGGAACCCGACCACTTCGGCCAGCGTCGTGCCGTCGTGCCGGGCGGATTCGATGCGGCAGAGCTCGCCGACGCCGGCGAGGGGCCCTTCGGATTCGATGACCAGCCCGATGACCTGCGCCACGCGCCCGCAGGTCTCGGTCACGCGCGTCTGGCGCAGTCGCCGGAGCGCGGAATCAAGCCGGTGGGTGGGGCAGGGAATGGCGGGTTTCATGTCGAAAGAGATTGCCGCATTTGTTCGATTTTGGTCTCGCGCCGCGCATCGAGCAGGCCGAAACGGGTATGGACCATGCAGCCGCCGCGGGTGACTTCGGAGGAATTGGTAAATCGAAGCGGGCCGGTCTCGGGCAAACCCTGAAGAATGGGCGACTGGTGTTTGCGCAGCAATGCCAGATCGTCCGGATGCAGATGAATGGTGATTTCGGCGTTGTCCTCCACCTCGCCGACGGCTTCGCGCACGACGGCTTCAACAATTTTCGGCTGGATGGGCATTCCCGCGACGATCTTCTGCGCGGCCTCGAGCGCGAGTTCGATCAGGATCCGTTCCGTCTCCTGGCTGACTTGCGGCACGGCGGCGCGGAGCGATTCCACCACGCCCTGATGGAGTTCGAGCAGTTCACTTCGCTGCTGCAGGAGTTGTTCGCTCAAGGCCTTCTCGCCATCCCGCCGGCCGCGGTCGTAGGCGGCCTGTTCGGCGGCGCACGGCTGCTGCCCGGCTCCGGCCGGAGGAGCCGCCGCCTTCACGCGAACCTCGCGGAGCGGCGCGCTGAAGGTGATGGTCTTTCGCGAATTCATATCAGCCCGGCCGGGGATGGATCGAACTTTCTCCAAGCGGAGATGGCATCGGCGGACAATCAAACTGGAGCGTCATAAAACAAATCAGGGTTGCGGGGCCTGGCTCTTGTTCAGCCAGTCCCGAATGGCTTGGGTCATGTTGCCCGGGTTTTCCTTGACCAGCCGGTTGAGGACGTCAACGGTGACAACGCCGGGCTGGGCTTCACGCGACCAGTCGCCCGGACCGGTTCCCGGTGCGCCGGCTTGCTGGCCAACCAGCCGTCCAACCGGCACGCCGAGGGGAATTTCCTGGACCGGCGTGCGTTTGAAGATAACGATCAGGACGATCAACGCGACCACCCCCGAAGCCGGATAGGCGGCGTTCCGGGCCAGATCCCACCAGAGCTGATGTTTCTGCTGCTGATCCAGCTCGCGCGCCATATCCGCGGCAAACTGATCGTTGAAGGGCATTTCTTCGAGCGTGACCCGGTCGCCGCGCGTGTTGCCCGCGCCGGTTTCGATGCCCACCGCGCTCTCCACGATATGCCGGAGTTTTTCGAGTTCCTCGGCCGATCGGGAGGCCAACTTCCGGTCGGCGCCCTGACCGTCGAAATGCGCGGCGATGGTTACGGCGGCGGAAAGCTTCTTGATGTCGCCCGCCGCCTGCAGGACGTTGCTGACGCTCTTGCCGACCTCGTATTCCACGGTGGAAGTGGTCTTGCGGTTGCGGGTGCTATTGACGGGGGCGGCGGCGGATTGGGAGACGACGTTGGTTTCAGTGGTGGTATTGGCGGAAATGCCCGTGGGGCCCAGGCTCGACCCGGAGGTGGTGGAATCGTTGTTCTCGTCGTTCTTGGTCTGGCTGCGGATGACCTGGCCGTCCGGGTCAAATTTCTCTTCGGTGCGGGTGACCGTGTCGAAGTTGATTTCGGCGGAGACGCGGACGATGGCCTGGCCGGGGCCGAGCACTTTTTCGAGCATGTCCTGGGCTTTTTTGCCAAGATACTGTTCGAGGTTGCGGCGCGCGGTCAGCTGGGTGCTGGTCAAACCGGTAAGCGAATCATTCTCGGAATTCTCTGAAAGGACGTTTCCCAGGTTGTCCACCACGGAGATATTGTTGGGTTTCAATCCTTCGACGGAGTTGGCGACGAGGAAGCGGATGGAATTGATGGCCTGGGGCTGGAGCTGGGTGTTGCCGCGCACGCGCACGAACACCGAGGCGGTGGGATGTTTGTCCTTGTCGAGCAGGAGCCGGTTTTCCGGCAGCACGATCATCACGCGGGCGGAGTCCACCTCGTCGAGCTGGCTGATCGTGCGGGCGAGTTCGCCTTGAACGGCGCGGATGTAGTTGGCCCGCTGCACGAAGTCCGAAATACCGAAGTTCGGCTTGTCAAAAATCTCGAAGCCGACGCCGTCGCCCTGCGGGATGCCGCGCCCGGCCAGTTGCATGCGCAGGAGATAAACCTTGTCCGAAGGGACCAGGATAGATCCGCCGCCGCCGCCGATTTTGTAGGGCACTTTGGCATCGTCCAGCGCGGCGATGACCTTGGCGGATTCGCTTTCTGAGAGGCGGCCGTAAAGCAGGGCATAATCCGGGCGCGATGACCAGAACGCGAGCGCGAGCAGTCCGGCGACGAGCACGAGGGTGGCGGAAACGATGCTGATGCGCTGGCTGGGGCCGAGCTGTTTCCAGATGTCGCGCAATTGGGCGCCGAGTTTGGACAAATTCCGGTTCATGGAGCAAGGCGGGGAAACGTTGAATCGTCGAACCTTGGGCACGCGCGTTCGGGCGCCGGCTCAACGCAGCGACAGTTTGACGATTTAACGGGTCTATTGTTCTTCATGGTTCATTCAGGTTTCCATCCGCTCAAATTTGCATGCGCATGATTTCCTGATAGGACTCGAGCAACCGGTTGCGCACCTCGACCATGAGCTGAAACGAAACGTTGGCTTCCTCCATGGCGATGACCGCCTGGTGGAGCGACACATTGCCGCCGGCCTGCATCGAGTGAATCGCGTCGGTGGCGGCATTCTGGCTCGCATTGACCTCTCCCACCATGCGTCCCAAGAGGTTTCCAAACGACTCGGCGGCGGGCTGCGCGGGAGCGACGCCGTCGGGCTGGCCCAGCGGGGCAGGCGCGTCCAGGCCGGGCGCCCGGAACATGTCCGGTGGAGTTATCTCCGGACGGGGCGCGATGCCTTGGGCGGGCATTGCGGAGGGGATGGCCGAAAGTGGAAACATGGGGTCAGATCGGATTCAAGCATGGGTTGGGTGGATCATTTCTTCCCGATGGTGAGGGTTGCCATGGCCATGCTGCGGGCGTTTTTGACGACCGCAAGATTGGCTTCAAAAGCGCGCGAAGCTGCGATGAGGTCGGCCATTTCCTCGTGGATATTGATGTTCGGCAAGGCGACCATTCCCTGCGCGTTGGCATCGGGATTACCGGGTTCATAAACCAACTGCGGGGGGCGCGAATCCTTTTGAATCTGCGCGACGCGCAAGGTGGGCAGCTGCCCGCCGCCGTTGACGGCCTGCTGCAAGGCGGTTTCAAACACGACCACTTGCCGTTGATACGGCTTGCCATCCGGTCCGCGCGTGGTGTGGGAGTTGGCAATATTCTCGGAGATGACATCCAGCCGGGTGCGCTCGGCATTGAGGGCGGCGGTGGTGCTTTGGATTCCAGAAAGAATGTCCAGCATAGGCGTAATCAGGATTTTCCGGTGATGGCCAATTGGAGTTTGAGCAGGGAATAGCTGACGAGCTGGGATTCCACCACGTTCGCGAGAGTGTTCTGGTTCAGGCTCATCATTTCGCTCTCCAGATTCACCGTGTTGCCGTCCAGGCTGTTGGGCACGGCGTTGGGATCGGGTGCCAGGGTGGGTTTCAGCGCGGCAAGCTGCTGAGCGTCGCCCGAGCCGCAGGCGCGCGACAATTCCGCCTGGAACGACGGAGCCAGATCGACGCGGTGATAGCCGGGGGTTTCGAGATTGGCGATGTTGCTGGCGATGGCCTCCTGGCGGAGGGATATGGCATCGAGCGTCTTTTTCCCTGCCAGGTAGGTCGGATCATTGAATAATGCGTCAATCATGCAAAATATTCCGAGTCTGCTGAGCAACGCCGATGCCAGTGCGCAAAAGGCCCTAAAAACAAGGGGTAAACGGACGTTGACGCGGGAAGCGGGAAAAAAATTCCGGGCTGCGCACGGCCGGCTAGGTAAGGCTTGTCAGCTGGAAACGAGGGGGATGCCTTGCGTTCGCGGGTTTGACCTCGGGAACGGGAACCCTCGGCAACCGTAGGATGAAGGAGATTCGATGACGAATTCCCTTGGGAATGCGGGTCGCGGCATCGGAATTCCTGTCTGGACCCCCGTTCCCCGGCGCGACGCGAATCAGCTTTCCGAAACCGGCTCTTCTTCGGATTCGCCCTGGTGCGCGACGGCGCTGTATTCGTGAAGCTTGTTCCGCAGGGTGCGAATGCTGATGTCCAGCAGCTTCGCCGCGTGAGTGCGGTTGCCTTTGCAACGCTCGAGCATGGCCAGGATGTGCCGTTTCTCCATTTCCGCGAGCTTGGGAGGTTCGCCGTTGGCGTCCGGTTTGGCGACGGCCGCGGCATCAGCCGCCGGGGCGGAAAGAGCCAGCCCCAACTGATCGGGTTCGAGCATTCCGCTATCGCCGCAAAGAATCACGGCGCGTTCGATCACGTTTTGCAGCTCGCGCACATTGCCGGGCCAATGGTGCTCTTTGAGCAGACGCAGGGCCTCATCGGAGAAGCCGTGGACGCGGATGCCATGTTTGCGGCCGAACCGGCGCATAAATTCCTCGGCCAGGAACGGCACGTCTTCACGATGATCCCGCAACGGCGGCACGCGCATGGGGACGACGTTCAGGCGGAAGAACAGGTCTTCGCGGAATTCCTTTTTCTGGACGCTCTGTTCGAGATGCCGATTGGTCGTGGCGATGACGCGCACATCCACTTTGATGGTGCGGTTGCCGCCGACGCGCTCGAGTTCGCGCTCCTGCAACACGCGGA
>CAZFOA010000012.1:0-29841 GCA_964520205.1 uncultured Verrucomicrobiota bacterium
GGGTCGGGATCGGAACAGTTGACCATGAAGGTCTCGATCTTGAGTGCCACGCGCAACGCAACGTGCGTGGCATCGCCGTCAATCGTGCCGATGAACGCCAGGGCGTTGGTGTCGGCGAATTCGACCGCGATATTCGCGGCGCTGCCCCACTGCGGCGAGTCGGCTTTTTCGACAACCTCAAACGGCAGTTCGCCGGGCTGGCGCGCGGCGTTGGCCTCTTCAAATGCCAGCAGCACGCCTTTCTTGCTCATCTCGCCCCGGACCGCTTCCGGGCCGTAAGGCGGCGGACTGAGCAGGCCGACCCGGAGCGATTTCAGGCCCGGCGAATCGGGATAATCCTTGCCCGGCCCCCAAAACGGCAGGCGGGTCAGCCAGTATTGATAGAACGGCTTGATGTTGCGGTAGGGCAGCATTTCGTCCGGCACGCATCCGTAATAGGGATAGGCGCCCGCCGGTTGTTGCGCCGCAGGCGTGCCCGCCGGCAGGACTGGTTCGGCGATGAAGTTGGTGCCGGTGGCGGTGTCCTCTTTTTCCTCGTAGGCGCACCAGCCGGCCGGCATGAGGGCCAGCACGCCGGTCAAAATCAACAACAGTTTTTTCATGGCAACCTCTTACTTTACCAGAATGGCAATGGCTTCGATTTCGACGAGCAAATCGCTCCGGCAAATCCGCGCCTGGATTCCGGTGCTGGCGGGGAAAGGGTTCAGCCCCAGCGCGTGAAAGAACTCGTTGCGGATGGAGTTGAATTCGCCGTAATCGCGCTCGATGTCGCGGATGTAACAGGTGGTGCGGACCATATCGTGCCAGGTGGCGCCCTCGCTGGCGAGCAAGCCGGTGAGGTTGTGATACGTGCGCCAGAGCTGGGCGCGGAAATCACCGGGGTAAAGCGTCTCGCCGTTCGGGCCGACGCTGGCGGTGCCGCTGAAGAGCAGGTGCGTGATGCCTCCGGGCAGGTCCACGCGCAGGCCGCGCACGAAGGCTGCGCCGTATTCCGACGCCTCGTTCAAAACCTTCGGCTCTGTGATGATCTTCTTGCTGACCACCTTTCGGCCTTTCGGCAGTTGTTTGATGATGCCGCCGGGTGCGGGTTCGCAAGCGGGCAGGCCGAGCGCGCGACGCTCGATTTTTTCGGCATCGGAATAGGCAATCACTCGATCCGCCTGGCTGCCGGGAATGATGACGTTTGATTTCATAATGGGTGACCTTTCTAAATGGGGGTTATTGTGCATCCGCGACTTTGGCGGGTTTCGGCGGGATAGAGAAAATCGCATGCCCCAGCCCGTCGGAGGTGGCGAACCAGGCTTCCTTTTCATCCGCCCAGATGCCGAGGATAAAATCATTAGGGAGTTTGGTGGTCATGGTCCGGGTTTCGACGGGCTGGCCCGGGCGCGTGATTTCCACGATGCCTTCGCCCTTTTCATTGGTGCGATAATTGGCCCAGGTGTCGCCGTCGGTCACGGAAAGGCCGCGGTCGGTGCCCACCCAGGCGACGCGGCCGCGGGGCTGGATGAAGTTGATGAAGTTGGAAAGGAGCGGCGATTTCTTCTCCTGCCAGGTGCGCCAGCGCGAGCCGTCGTAGCGGGACATGCCGAAATAGGTCGCCTGCCAGAGAATGCCGTCCTCCCAGGCAACCCAGGAGGTGATGTCGGCGACCGGGCCGGCGTCATGCACGAGTTCGAAATGAAAATCGCGGTCCGGGTCGCGGTGTTCCTTGAAAATCTTGTTGGCCAGATCGTATTCGAGAATGCCGCCGCCCCAGACGCCCACGAAGACGCGGTCTTTCGCTCCCGCCACCGAATACACCCATGGCTCATGCATGGTGGTATTGGTTTGGTCGTAAATGGTCCATTCGCCGGTCTTGAGATTCAACACCCCCAAGCCGGCGGCGGTGGCCACCCAGAGATTGTCGTCCACGATGCCGAGGCCATAAATCACGTTGTTTGGCAGCCCGCAGGTGGTCTGCAGGTAGCTGGTGATGCGTCCGGCGCTGTAGCGGTTCAATCCGCGCATGGTGCCGATCCACATGTCGCCAGTGCGCTTGTCCTCCACCATGCACAATACCATCTTGTGGCTCAGGCCGTCCTCGACGCCGATGCGGCGGAACTTCCCGTCCTCGCGCACGAGCGCGCCGTTGTAGGTGCCCACCCAGAGGTTGCCGTCGCTGGCGCGCAACACGCAGTGAATCTTGTGCGTGGGCATTCCGTCCTTCACTTGGAAGTTTTCAAACCGCTCAATCAACGGAAAGGGCAGGGGCGCGACGTTCGCTGCTGCTTCCGCGGCTCGGACGCCGGGCGCGCCGGCGAATTGCAGGAACAGCGCCATTCCCGCGGCGAGCGTCAGGAAATGGATCGAAGCTCGCAGCATTGAATGACGGAGCGCGGGCTTCAGCCCGCTTCGCCTTCCGCAAGGCTGAAGCGCGTGACGATCAGCGCCCGTCTTTCTTTTGCCGGCTGAAGCGGCCTGAAGTCCGCGCTCCCATTTCAGTCCCTGGACGTTGCTCATACCTGCGATGTCCGACTGGGTTGTTTTCATGGCTTGCATTCCGTTCGGTTCAGAGGGTTTTCAGAAAATCGATCAAATCGTTGAGCTGGATCTTATTCATGTAACTGCTCACGCCGTGCAGGTCGTTCGTGTTGAAGGTGGTCCAGAGTTCCTCCAGCGTCTGGGCCCGACCGTCGTGCAGATACGGCGCGCTGGCGGCGATGCCCAGTAAATGCGGAGTGTCGAACATCCCTCCGGTGCCCACGTCAAACGACAGCCGCGCCGAGTAAAGGGGCGGGCGATGGCAGGTCGAGCACCGGCGCTCGTGCGGAATCTCCTTGCCGCCCGGGGTCTTGGTGGCGAAGAAGATCGCCTTGCCGCGCTCCTGCGAGGGCGTCAGCGTGCCGTCCGCGTTTCGAACGACGCGGTGCGGCGGCAGCGACTTGATGAACGTGGTCAGGTCCAGCAATTCCTTTTGTGGAATCGGGTCGGTGCGCATCAGCACCCGGGCGAAGCGCGGGCCGCATTGCACTTCAAGGCTGGGATTCTTCCCGGTCCACTTGAACGGCTCGGTGCCGGCCACGCCCATCAGGCTCCGGTTGTCGAGCAGGTTGTCGCCTATGCCGCTCGTGTCAAAATCATAACTGAGGCCGTCCACGTGTCCGTCGGGATGGCAGGAGCGGCAGGAGAATTGATGCTGGAAGGTGTAACCCGCCTTCGTGAAAACCCGCTCGCCGCGGCGAATCGGATCGTTCAACCCGCCGTCGCCCAACACAATCCGGCCCTGCGCGACCAGTCTTTTTGCGTCCACCACGAGGATGCTGTCCGCCAGCCGTTCCGCGACGAACAGCGTGCTGCCGTCGGGGCTGAGCGTGAGTTGGCGCGGGTTGCGCCGGGTGGGAATGCGGGCGATGACGTATTCAGGGGAGAGCGACAGATCGTAAATCGCTTCTTGTTTGGCCGCCGCGTCGGCATTTTCGAGCCAGGCGGCCAGTCGTTCCAAATCCACCACAGTGACCACGTCGCCGCCGCCGGAGGCAACAAAAGCGCGCCGGCCGGCCGGGTCCACCACAACGCCCGAGGGGTCGGCAAAGTAATCGTTCGCCTCGTCGAGCGGCATCTGGATGACGTTGCCGGTTTTGACGTCGGTGACCGCCAGTCCGCTCGACATCACCCAGCCGTTGGCCACCTGGGTGATGGGGACGAGATTGCGCACCTTGACCAGCGGCGTCAGCATCCACGGCCGCGAAGGCACGGCGCAAACGCCTTCCGAAAGATGCGCCGACTCCAGTGATTCGCGCCGCACCGTGCGCGCCGTCATCGGATCAATCTCGGTGATTTCAGACGAAGGAATGGTTTGGACCGAGGCCAGCCTCACCAGGCGGTTGGCGATAAACGCCCGCGTTCCGTCCGGCGTGATCGCCACGGCAAACGGGTCGCGACCGGCCGAGGGCCGGCCCAATTCCTGCAACGGCGAAACGGAAAGCACCGAGATGTCGTCCGACATCGAATTGGCGACCACGAGGCGGTCTCCGGCCGCCGTGCGGCAAAAAGCCGCGGCCACCGGCGCCATGCCCACCGGCACGGACCCGGTTTCGCCCATGGTTTGCGTGTCCAGCACCGCCAGCCGGTCGGCGTCCCGGCAGGTGACGAAAAGATTTTTCCCCGCCGTGTCCAAAGCCAGTCCAAACGGCCGGCCCGCCACTTTGGTCCGGCGCAGGACCTGCCGCGAAGCCGTGTCCGCCTCGGCCACTTCGTCGCGGTCATCGAGGGCGATGTAAATTTTCTTTCCGTCCGGCGAAACCGCCAGACCGGCAGGCGCGTCGTGATGCGGCCGGGGTTGGGCCCAGCGCAACCGATCGGTGGAAACGAGGTGACAATTGAAACAGGTTACTTTCGCAAGGTTCTTCTGATGGGACATGCGCAGCATGTGATCGGTCCAATAATTCTGCCGGAGCCAGAGGGCCACGCCGGCGAGGCCCGCCAGAATCAACAGGATGACCGGGACGCGTTTTTTCATCGGTCGGTTTTCCTTTGGAGCGTCGTCGCGTCCGCCAGGCCGAGGCGCGGCACGGGCGCGCTCACGGCCAGGGGACGATGGTTGTGCGGCGAGCGATTGCGCGGTTCGTGGCAGCCGATGCAGGTGCGGTTCTCGGCCGGCCGCACCCAAATGTTCGGCGTTTCCCACCGCAGGACCCGGCCGTTTTCATCGAGCGTTTCGAAACCGATCGGCACGTCTGCCGGCACTTCCGCCAGAAACGAACCGTCGGCCTGCACCGGCACTTCGCCGAGCGCGCTGATATTTCCCGGCGACGTTTGCGCCAGCACGCGGACATGAGTTGCCACGGGGGTTGTTCCGGCCAAAGGATGGTCGAGAAAAGGATCATTGGAAAAATTCGCATCCAGACACAGGATCTTTCCGGTTGATTTCGCAGGATCCATTGTCGAAAGCCGGCCCATGGGCTGGCGATGCGGCGACATTTCGACCGCCTCGCAACTATTCCAGGCCGAATCGGCCAGGAGGGGCGCGCCGAGGGCGGCCTCGGTGGGAGCGAGGCGGAACAGCGCCAGTGAACGCCGGGTCCCCGATGTATTCTCGGCGCATACCAGCAAATCGCCATTGTTCGCCGGTTCCACCGAGCGGACGCGGGCCGTCACGGCGGGAAACAGCGGCGCGCGATTTTGAAATGGCCGGGCTGTGCGGACAAATTCCGCAGGGCCGCCCGGCAAACCGCCGTCACTCTTTGAAACCATGTAGACGACCCGGCCTTCAGCCAGCTCCCGGGGGCGCTCGATTACCGTGCCCGGATCCAGCTTCTGCGCGAAAGCGGCGACTTCGGTGCCGTCGTTGTTGATCGTAAACAGCGCCGGGCCGGGGAGGAGGGAATTTGAAATCTCGGTCGGCAGCGTTGTGGATGCGAACAGAATGCGTCCGTCGGAAAGCAGCGTCGGTTCGGTGACGGGGTCGGGACCGAAGGTCAGGCGACGCGGCTGGCCGTCGGGCGATTGAACATAAAGCGCGGACGGCGGCAGGCTGGAATGGGTCCCGCCGATTTTTGGCACCGGCGAAGCGAAGACCAGACTTCCGTCCGGGAGCAGCGCCGGACTCATTGCGCCGCCGGGCATCGAGGTCAGGACGCGCGCCCGGCCGCCTGCCGGCGACACTTCATAAATCTGCCAGTCGCCTGTGGCGTTGGCCTTGCCGGAGAAGAACACGCGCTGGCCGTCATAGGAAACCGTGGAACCTCCGGCGGCGGCCAGACCTTCGGAAAGCAGCTGAACTCGCCCGGAATCGAACGGCGCCGTTGCCAGCACGACGCGGCTGCCGGCCGGATAACGCGAATCGAGAATGTCCGATGCCGGAGTCGCGTCGGCGGTTGCCGGCGATTGCGTCAGGACCAGCGCGCCGGGCGGCACGGGCTTGCGGCAGCCTGCGCCGGCCAGCAGGACAAGGCCGGCGGCAATAACGGAAATTTGAAAATGGCTGGCAGTGCTCACGTTCACTTCCGCTCGCCGGGTTCGCGGACCTTGAGGATTTGATCCACCTTGACGTTGGTCAGTTCCTGGACCTGTTTGCTCGGCCATTGGATTTCGATGCGGTCCACGGTGGTCGCCTGGCCGAGGCCGAAGTGCAGGCGGCGGTCGCTTTGCATCAGGAAGCCGAACGCGCAGCGCGATTCGGCAAAAACGGTCTTGCCGCCGGCGAGGACTTTCACTTTCGCCCCGAATCCGTCGCGGTTGCTTTTCGTGCCTTCGAGGTCAAGCGTGAGCCAGTGGTTGCCGGACTTGTCGCGGTTGTGCAACAGGAAAGGCCGGTCGCCCATCGTCGTGACGATGATATCCATGAGGCCGTCGTTGTCATAGTCGGCCACGGCGCTGCCGCGGGCGCGGACTTTGGTTTTGAAGTAGGCGCCGCCCTTGGCCGCCGCATCGGCGAACGTGCCGTCGCCGCGGTTCTCCAGCAGCAAACTTTCCCAGCCGACCAGGTAATGCGGATCGCCATTCGCGATGAAGATGTCGAGCTTGCCGCTGTTGTTGAAGTCGAGGAAGCAGCCGCCCCAGCCGACGAATTGAGCGGTCAGCGAGCCCAGACCCGACGCCATCATGCGATCGTCGTAAAGCCCGTTGGTCGTGCCCATGTAAAGCGAACCGTAGCCAAGGCGCGTCACGAGAATGTCCTCGTTGCCGTCATTGTTGCAATCGCCGATGGTGGCGGCCATCGAACCGGCGGCCTCGCCCATCGCGTTGAAGGCCACGCCGGCCCGGGGCGCCGCGTCCTGAAAATGGCCTTTGCCATCGTTGACGAGCAGCAAATTCGGCGTGCCGTCGTTGGAAAGATAAAGGTCCGGCGCACCGTCGCCGTTGTAGTCGAACACGGCCGCGGACATCGCGCGGTGCCCGGGAATTTCAATGCCGGCGGACTTGCTGACATCCTCGAAGGTGCCGTCGCCGCGGTTATGATAAAGCTTGTTGAATTGGGGTTTATAGGAAAGCGGGCCGGGATAGGCGTCGGGATTGTAGTAGAGTTGATAGCTCGGGTCGAAGGTGAGGTAGTTCGCGACAAACAGATCGAGCTTGCCGTCGTTGTCCGCGTCGAAAAAAACCGCGCCGATGCCCGTGCCGCCGACATTGGCGACGCCGGCCTTATCCGTGACGTCCTCGAACGTGCCGTCACCACGATTGTGGTAAAGATAGGAACGTCCAACACCGACGACATAAAGGTCGGTATGGCCGTCGTTGTCGTAATCGGCGGCGATGGCGGCGGTGCAAAAGCCCGCGCCGCTCAAGCCGGCCTTTTCCGTGACGTCCTCGAACGTGCCATCGCCGCGATTGCGGTAAAGCCGGTTCGGCTGGCGGACCGTGCCGGGCGCATGATGCGTGACGCCGTCGAGCGGCCCGGAGTTCACCAGGAACAAATCCATCAGCCCGTCACCGTCGTAATCCAGCCAGCATCCGCCCGCGCCGTTCGATTCGAGGATATTCGCAATCTTGGTGTCACAGAACTGGTGGACAAAATGGATGCCTGCCTTGGCGGTGACATCCTCGAACAAATCCTCCGGCCCGGCGGGAACCGGAGGGGTAACGGCCAACGCGGGCACTGGCGGGCGCGGCTCCCCGGCAGCCGGTCTGGCCGCCAGCCATTTGATCGCGATGGCCGCCAGCGCCAGAACCAGGCAAACGGCGACGACGGCGACTTTGCGGGAACGACCTTTGTTATTGTTCATAATAGATGCCGTGCGCGAGTGTGAATCGGCGGCGATTGCCAGGATGTCAGCCGGAGAAAAGCGGCTATGTCAAAAACAGCGACGATGATGCAGCGGGCTTCAGATGATTATTAGCATTTCTAAGTGATATGGCTATCACCATAACGCATATAGATACATCAACCCTGGCGCCGGGGAATGGTTCTGGGACGAGCGGCATGCCTTTGGGGACGAGTGGATGCGGCAACGCCATTGGCTGGCGCGAAGGAGCCGGGGGGGGCCGGGGTCGCATGGCACACACCTGCAATTTGCGCTTTCCCTTGGCTCGCTTTCGCGGTTAAGTAGGCGCCAGAAAATTCATCACGGTCAGGCCGCCATAAACTGCGGGAGCGGATGAACCTCGTTGCCCTATGTCAAAGCGTTTGATTGGGATCGTTCTCGGACTCGGCCTGGCAGTAGGGGCCGTTATCCTTCTCTGGCCGGCGCGGGGTGAAGATCGCTTTACGCGGTGGATGACCCGGGGCAATGGTTATCTTGAAAAAGGCGACGCCACCAACGCTGTCTCCGCCTATTCGCAGGCGGTAAAGCTGGTCCCGGAAAACCTCGACGCGCGGTTGAATCTGGCCAACGGCTATCTGCTCGCCGGGGCCTGCCAGAACGTAATCGAGCAGTGCCAGGAAGCTCTCAACCTCGATCACAACAGCGCGGCGGCCTATTACCTCATGGGTTGCGCCTATCTGCGATCGAATCAGGCCGGGTCGGCGGTTCAAGCGTTCCAGCAATCCAAACAAATTGATAACGCTGTCTCCGCGGTGCATTTCCAGCTCGGCCTGGCCCAGGCGAGTCTGGATCATTTCGAGGACGCCATCAGCGAATTTGAAACGATCCTTCGGTTCGAGCCGGAACATCCTTCCGCCCACTACCAGCTCAGCCGGCTCTACCAGCGCGTCGGCCGCGGCGAGGATGCCGCGCGGGAAATGCTGAAGCATCAGCAAATCCTGGCCAAAAATCCCGGCGGCTTGAGCAGTCCGGCCACCTTCGAGCGCTGCAAATACACGCAACCGCAGATGGCCTTCGTTCTGGAACAACCGGAACGCCGCGGCGTGCCGGTGCGATTCACGGATGCCACCGCCGCCGCGTTCAGCGCCCCGTCAAATTATCACGGGCCGATGGCGGTGTTGGACTGCAACCACGATGGACGCAACAGCCTCTTTGTGATGGAAGGCGAAAAGGGTTTCCGCGTTTTGAACAATCAGAGCGGCCGGTTCAATCCGCTCGGCGAACTCCTGGCCGGAAAATCCGGCGCGACTTATCGCCGCTGTTTGGTGGGGGATTTGAACAACGACCGGTTTGAGGATGTGATTGTGCTCGGCGAGCAGGCGTCGCATGCCTTCAAATTCGCCACCAACGGCCAGGCCCGCGAGTTCACCGCCTTTACCGGGCTGGAAAACTTGAAGGCGCGCGACGGCCTGCTGGCGGATCTCGATTTTACCGGCAAACTTGATCTGCTGGCGGTCCTGCCGGACGGCGGCGGACTGCGCCTTTATCAGAATCTCGGAAACTTCTACTTCAAGGACAACACCGCCGAGTCGGGTCTGCCCGCCGCACTTGCCGGCGCCGGGCATCTGGCCGTGGAAGATTGGAACAACGAGGACGTGCCGGGCGTGTTCGCCACCCGCGTCGGCCGGCCGCCCGTTTTCTTCCCCAAACAGCGCGCAGGCTCTTTTGTGGAAACGAATTCGCCGGCGGACTGGCCGGCCGGCAGCGCCATCGCCACCGGCGACCTGAACAACGACCTCCGCGCAGACCTCATCCTGGCCGGCGAGCGCAATCTTGAAATTATTTTCGGCGGCATGACGGAACGCCTGAGCCTTCCGTTGCGCGGACTGCAGCCCCAGGGAATCCTGCTCGTGGATTATGACAACGACGGCTGGCTCGATGTGATCGCTTACGGCAACGGCATCCGCATTTGGCGCAATCTGGGCAACGCCGGTTTCGTCGATGTCACCGCGGATGTCGGCCTGGACAAAATCGGACCGGTGGACGCGCTGGTGGCGGCCGATTTTGACGGGGACGGCGACACCGACCTGATTGCCAGCACGACGAACGGCTTGCGGTTTTTGCGAAACGACGGCGGCAACGCGAACAAGCAACTGAAGCTGCGCCTGGTGGGCAATCGCTCCAACGCCAGCGCGCTCGGGGTGCGCGTCGATCTGGCCGCGGGCAACTGGCGGACGATCCGCACGCTGCAACAACTTCCCCTGGAGATCGGCGTTGGCCGGCACGACAAAATCGACGCGCTCAAAACCCGCTGGTTCGACCTCTCCAGCACCCTGGTGGACGTGGCGGTTCCCACCAATCAATTGACGCTGGACGAACTGACGCTGCCCAGCGGCTCGTGCCCTTATCTTTACGCCTGGGACGGCCAACGGTTCAAATTCGTGACCGACATCCTCGGCGCTTCGCCCCTCGGCCTGCCGGTCAGCAAGTCGCGTTACCTCGAAGCCGATCCGCAGGAATTCCTGGCGCTCGGCGGCGAACCGCAATTCCCGCCCCGGGACGGCGCGTATGAAGTCAGGGTGGCCGAGGAACTCCGCGAAGTGCTTTATCTCGACGAAGCCAAACTGGTGGTGGTGGATCATCCGGCTGGAACGCTGGTTTGTCCAACGAGCAAACTGCGTCCCGGCAAACCGTTCCCGCCGCATGAACTCTGGACCTTGCGCGCGGTGGCCGGGCTGAAGCAAGCCATTCGCAGCGACGGCTTGGATGTCACCGAGGCGTTGGCGAAGACAGACGGCCGGATGGTGTCGCCGGTGCGTTTGCGGGAGCCCCAACTGCGCGGACTGGCCGAGCCGTTTTCTGTGACGATGAGTTTTGGCGAGCTGCCGGTTGACCGCCCGCTCGTCCTCGTCCTGAACGGCTGGCTGCGCTTCGGCGGAGGCATGGCGAACATCGCCGCGTCGCTCGATACGAACCTGCCGTTTCCATTTCCGGCGCTGGAAGCCGAATTGCCGGATGGTTCGTGGAAAAAGATCGATGCCGACGTGGGCGCCCCGGCGGGCAAAACCAAGACCATCCTCGTTGACCTGGAGAAAAAGCTTCCCCCGGGGGCGCGCCGTCTCCGGCTGACGACGGCATTCGAAATCTACTGGGATTCCGCATTCCTTTCCGAGAAGGTTGCCGCGGATCAGAATCGTCAGGTGACGCTGGCGCCCAGCCGCGCCGATCTGCATTGGCGGGGCTTCAGCGAATTTGAGCCTCTGCCCGCGTGGCTGCCGCTCACTCCGGATTACGGGAAAATTCGGTCCGAACCACCCTGGCGGCGCACCCCTTCCGGCTGGTGCACGCGTTATGGCGCGGTGGACGAACTGCTGCAAAAGAGCGACGACGCGCTCGTGCTCCTGAACGGCGGGGATGAGCTTGCACTGTCGTTCCAGGCCCGCCAACTGCCACTGAAGCCCGCGGGCTTTATCCGCGACTTTTTCCTTTATGCCGTCGGCTGGGACAAGGACGCGGATTTTCATGTCGGCCAGGGCTGGCGGGTTGGGCCGCTGCCGTTTCATGGGATGGACGATCAGGCCTTCGACCGCGAGCAGCGGCCGGCCGGGATGAACGACGACTGGATCGGAAAATACAATACGCGATGGGTGGGGCCGATGGTATTGACCAAAAACCAACCGTAGCCGCCAGGACAGCGGCGTTGGCGGAGGCGTTCGTTTTTTCTCCCTGCTGCGCTGTCCGCGTCGGACCGAAGCAAGGTTCCGATTATCGGCCAGGACGCCGCCTCGGGTCAACCCACCCGCCGGACTTGCGGGCCTGGAATTGCGGCCAACACGTTTCGAAGCCGATGCTGATTCATCCGATTCCAGTTTTGCTCATGGCGCCGGCTCAAAATCAGATGCAAAAGATCGTCAGCTTCTTCGGTCCATGTGCGCCGAGCACCAGGATGCGCTCAATGTCCCCGGTGCGGCTCGGGCCGGTGATGAACGAAATCATGCTCGGATAATTCGCGCCGTGCTTCGCCTTGATGAGCGCGAACGCCGCCGGTAAATCGGGAACCATCTGCTCGCGCCGCGCGATGACGACGTGATGCGGCGGCAAGACCGATAACGCCCGCCCGCCCGCCGTGCGGCTGGTGACCACAACCGTGCCCGTCTGCGCCACCAGCGCGTCGCATTCCGAAATGCCCGCGTCGCATTGCTCCAACTGGTTCGGATCGTATCCCGCGTCGGTGAGCAGCACTGGCAGGCCGAGCGATTGCGCCCCGCCGTTTGCCAGACCGCCGCGATGCGCCGCCACGCGCTTCCAATTTTCGGCGTCACGCAGTGTTTGCAGCTCCGCGGCCAGTTCAGCCGCAGACTTGACGACTTTGAAATCGGCCTGGAGCTCGGCGGCGTTCTTCGCAAAAAGCGCGAGCCATTCCCCAACCGATTCCCCCACCGGCGGCAGGACGCGCCGCTGATCTGCCGCGCCCGGCAAACGCGCCGGCCCGGGCGCCTTGCCATGATGGCCGGGCACGCGCGCCGGGACCGCCAACGCCTCGCGGATTCGGGCCAGGATTTTATCGCGTTCGCTCATTTCCGCTCCTTCCACCATTCATGGAAACTCTGTTTTGGCAGCGGCGGCAGGTCGCGTGTTTTCGTCCACGCGCGGGCCGGGTCAAGGCGTGTGCCTTTGAGCAGCCCGTGAAACCTCTGCCCGAAACGCGCGACCCGGGTGGCCAGCAACCACATGGCAGGCCTGGTGGCGATGGCCGCAAAGAGTGCGAACGCGAGTTTCTGCCACCCAACCGGTTTCTGCCGCGAACCATTCCGCCGATTTTGCAGCAGGTGATGGTGCAGATCAATTTTCACCGGGCAGGTTTCGGTGCAGGCGCCGCACAACGAAGACGCTTCCGAAAGATGTTTCCACTGGGTCAACCCGCGCAGGTGCGGCGTGATGACCGAGCCGATCGGGCCGCCATAGACCGTGCCGTAGGTGTGCCCGCCGACGTTGCGGAAGACCGGGCAGACATTCAGGCACGCGCCGCAGCGGATGCAATGGAGCGCATCGCGTTGCTCGGCGTCGGCCAGCAACAGCGTGCGGCTGTTGTCGAGCAGCACCACGTGAAATTCCTCCGGCCCATCGGATTCATCCGGCTGCCGCGGGCCGCCATACATCGTATTGTAACCCGTCAGCGGCTGGCCCGTTCCCATCGCGGCGAGCATCGGCAGGAACAACGCCAGGTCTTCAAGGCGCGGCAGGACCTTTTCAATGCCGATCAGCGTGATCATCGTCTTCGGCATCGCCGCCGTGAGCCGGGCGTTGCCCTCGTTTTCCGTGATCGAAATCATGCCGGTGTCGGCAATCGCAAAGTTGGCGCCGGTGATGCCGGCATCGGCTTGAAGATATTTCCGCCGCAGCACGCGGCGGGCAACCCCCGCCAGTTCTTCAGGTTCGTCGGAGGACGCGTCGTTGAGTTTGTCCTGGAAGGTCTGTTTGATTTCGCCGCGCGTCAGGTGCATCGCGGGGAAGACCAGGTGGTATGGCGGCTCTTGCCGAAGCTGCACGATGAATTCGCCGAGGTCGGATTCGATGACTTCGCAGCCTGCGTTTTCCATCGCCTCGTTGAGCTGTATTTCCTCCGCAGTCATCGCCTTCGACTTCACAATCACCTTCGCATTTTTCCCGCGCAAGATGCCGAGAATGATCTCGCGGCCCTGCTGTGCATCGCCGGCCCAGTGAACTTTCGTGCCGCGGGCCTCCAGATTCCTCGCGAACTGGTCGAGAAAGCCGTCGAGGTGATTGACCGCCACCCATTTCGTTTCGGCCGCAAGTTGACGCGCGCCGGGCCAGTCCTGAAACCACATTTTACGCTGGTCGCGCACGACCTCGTATTTGTGCATCGCGGTCTGGATGATGTCGCGATGACGCAAATCGGGCGCAACCCGGTCGGCGTCCGTCCTGAACAATTTCGCGTGGGAGGCCATGGTTCAGTTGCGCAGCGTGATGCCGGGTCGTGGCTGCAGTCCGTTCACCGCAGGAATGCCTCGTGCAGTCCGCCGTCCACCGCGATGATCTGGCCTGTGGTTTTGCTCAATCGTTGTGTGACCAGAAGGAAATAGGCTTCGGCCTGATCCGCCGTGGTGATGGGCGATTTCGTCAATGTCCGGTCCGCGTAAAATTCCGCCAGCTTCTTCACCAGCGATTCGGTCGCTTCATCGTCTTGATAGGGGATATGATATTTGGCGAGTGAACCGATGACACGGTCGCGCGGGAACATCGCCGAGCCTTGCACGACGGTCGCGGGCGCCACACCGTTCACCCGCACGAGCGGCGAAAGTTCAATTGCCAGTTCCCGCACGAGATGGTTCGCCGCCGCCTTCGAAGTGTCGTACGCGAGCGAACCTTTCTTTGAGACGACGGCGTTGGCGCTGGTGGTCAGCACCAGGTTGCCGCGCAAGCCTTGTTCCTTCCACGTTTTGGCCGCTTCGTCGGCGACCAGGTAGCTGCCGGTCACATTGATGTTGAAGGTCGGCGCCCATTGGTCATCGGGAATGTGGCCGCTGATGTCGCCCGGCACAAAAATCCCGGCCGTCACGCAAATCGAATCAAAGGCGCCATAAGCGAGCGCCACCTGATCCAACATTCTGCGGATGCAGGCGCGGTCGGTGATGTTTGCCGCGAGGCCGATGGCCGGGCCGCAATTGGAAAGTCCTGAACCCGCCACGCCGATGCCGACGCCGTATTGGCCGGTGATTTCCTTCGCGGTCGCCTGCGCGGCCGCTTCGTTCAAATCCACACAAGCCACGTGGGCGCCCTCTTTCACGAGGCGATGCGCGGTTTCCTTGCCGATGCCGCTGCCCGCGCCGATGACCACGATGACCTGGCGCGCCAATTCCTTTTCCGGCGGCATCCGCTTCAACTTCGCCTCTTCCAGCAGCCAATATTCGATGTCAAATGCCTCCTGCTGCGGCAAGGCGATGTATTGGTCGATCGCTTCCGCGCCGCGCATGACTTCGACCGCGCAATTGTAAAATTCCGCCGTCACCCGCGACTCGCTCTTGTCCTTCCCCCACGCAATCATGCCCAGGCCCGGAATCAAAATCACCGCCGGGTTGGCGTCGCGCATCGCGGGCGAATTCGGGTGTTTGCACTTCGCATAATACTCCGCGTAATCCTGGCGATACCGGACGAGGCCGTCGGCGAGCTTTTTCTTCAAAGCCGCCGCGTCTTCGGTCTGCGGATTCCACGCGACATAGAGCGGTTTGATCTTCGTGCGCAGGAAATGGTCGGGGCAGCTCGTGCCCAGGCCGGCGAGGCGGGGCGCGTCCGCTGAATTCACAAACCGCAAAATTGCCTCATCGTCCTGGATCGTGGCGAGGCAACGCTTTTGTTGTGAGACCTGCCCGCGCAGCCAGGGCAGCACCGCCGCGAAAATCTCCGCCCGCTTTTCCGGCGCGAGCGCCTGATGTTTCGCGCCGCCAAAAGCCTTCGCATCGCCGCCCTTTTCCGAATATTTCTGTTCGATGAACCGCGCCGCCTTCTCGATGAAGCCCAGGGTTCGCAAATAACATTCCTTGTCGTCATCGGCCCACGAGATGAAGCCGTGCTGCCCCATCATGATTGCCGTCGCCCGGGGATTGCGCCGGCAGATGTCCTGCACGGCCAGGCCCAGTTCAAAGCCGGGGCGCATCCATTGCACGTGGGCCATTTCGCCGCCGAAAATTTCCTGCGTAAGCCTTTCGCAATTCGCCGACGCCGCGATCGCGATGATGGCGTTCGGGTGCATGTGATCCACGAACTTCGCCGGGATGAAACTGTGGAGCGGCGTGTCGATGGAACTGGGCCGCGGATTCAAGTTGAACGTCGTGTGATGGTAAGCCGCGACCATGTCGTCTTCGGCCGGTGACTTCAAACCCTTGTCCGCGCGGGCTGCGTAGGACTTTTGCAGGCCGAGCAGCTTGGCTTGATAGAGCGAGGAAAAGTTTTCACGGGTACTCGTGCGCAGATCGCCCCCCGAACCTTTCACCCAGAGCACCTCGACAGCCTCGCCGGTGAGCGGGTCGCGCTCCGTGATTTTGGACGACGTGTTGCCGCCGCCGGTGTTGGTAATGCGCTGGTCGCCACCCAGTTTATTCGAGCGGTAAACGAGCCGGTCGAGGCCGGCAAGCTGGGCGGCTTCTCGGTCGTCCCAGAGACAAGTCACATGTCGATAAGCATTCATTGGCGGTGGGGGTGGGTGGTGCTGGAATGATCGAGAACCTCCGCGAGGTGGATCGTTTTGAGCGGCTGGCCCTGCCGGTCGAGCAGGCCCTGAATCTGCATCAGGCAGCTCGAATCGCACGAGACGACGTAGTCCGCCTTCGCCGCGAGCGCGCTCGCGCATTTCACCTCGCCCATGGCGGTGGAAATGGCCGGGAACTTCACCGCGAACGTGCCGCCGAAGCCGCAGCAGGTTTCCGCCTCGGCCATCTCGACCAACTCCAGCCCGCGCACCTTTGCGAGCAATTCGCGCGGCGGACGTTTGTTGTTCAATTCGCGCAGGCCATGGCAGCCGTCGTGAAACGTGACCTTATGCGGAAACTGCGCGCCCAGATCCGTGACGCCGAGCCGGTTGACCAGGAAGCTGGAGAATTCATGGCACTTCGCCGCGACCGCCCTGGCCGCAGGCTCGTGCGGCGTTCCGGCGAAGAGTTGCGGGTAAAAAACATTCATCATCGCGGCGCACGAACCGCTGGGGATGACGACTGCCTCGGCGTCCTGGAGCTGTTCGATGACTTTGAAGGCGACGGCGCGGCTTTCGTTCCAGTAGCCGGTGTTGAAGGCCGGCTGGCCGCAGCACGCCGGGCGGTCGGGACACTCGACCTGGTGGCCGAGCTTCTCGAAAATGCGCACGATCGCCCTGCCGACCTGCGGATACAGCAGGTCAACGAAGCAGGGGATGAACAAGGTGATCTTCATTGCCATCAATCCTGAACCGGGTGGCGCAGCGCGGCGAAACCATCCGCTGCGCCGCTCGATGCGCCGGCAAAATTCTCAAGGCCGCACGCGCCATCGTCCTGCCAGCAATGCAGGGAGACGGGCACTTTGGCAAGTTGCTTGAGAACGGCGCCGGGGTTCAGGCCCGGGGCGGCAGGGCGTTCCTGACCCAATCCGCAGTCCGGCGCAACCGATTTCAACGAAGTCGAATGGTTTCTTGCCATATCAGCCGCCGAACGCAGTGACGCAGTTGTCAAGGGTTCTACAGGAAACAATCCATTGTCAACACGATCAGGTTGTCGAATTAAGAAAATTCAAAATAATACTTGACCAAATACACACAATGAGGGTAGAAACGTTTCATACCATTTAAGACGCGGCTGCAAGGCGCAATTCCGGTTGGGTACGGGCAAGGCATTACTGTGATTTTGGAAGGGAATGGATGAAAAACAGAAGGCAAACGTTCCGGTGCAGAGGTCTGAAGTGTGTGGCCTGGATCGGGAATTCATTTTTGCGGGGGACAAGTTCTCTTGGGCCTGGTTCGGGGTTCGTCTTCCTTTTTCGTCAAACAGCTCCTCTTTTCAATCCGGTGAAAACCTCATGCGGGCCGACGGAATTGCGGGCTTCAACTCCGGCGGGCATGTCGGAACCGGTTTCCGGACCCAAGAAACAGGAGTGGAGGCGGGTGCCGGGTTGGATGAATCGAATGGGCAACTGAAACGCAAACTATGGACACCTTAAAAAAAGCATTTCGCACTCGATTATTTTGGCTGGCGATGTCCGTTTGGATGCTGATCTCCGCCTTCATTGCCGTAGTCATAATCAATATGACAGGCAGATCCAATGCCCAGCCTGGGCCGTTGGTTGCGGCCGGTGCGGCGCATGGAGTTCTGTTGGAATATTGGACGAATCTCGTGGGCGTGACGGTGAAGGACTTGCTGGCCAGCACGAACTACCCGTTGAATCCGAGCGGGGTGGAGAATCCGGCCGATTTTGAAGGCCCGACCGATCGAGGCGACTTGTACGGCGAGCGGTATCGGGCGTGGCTGGTGGCGCCGGTGACCGGGGATTACACGTTTTGGATCGCGAGTGATGACGACGGCGAACTGTGGTTGAGTTCGGATGACGATCCGGCGCACAAACAGCGGATCGCCAATGCGCCTTATTGGACCGGATATCGTGAGTGGACGAAATTTCCGGAGCAGCATTCGGCGCCGGTCCGGTTGGAAGCCGGAAGGAGGTATTACCTCGAAGCGCTGCATTATCAACACTGGGGCGCGGGGAGTTTATCGGTGGGCTGGCAGCGGCCGGGGACAAAGTCGCCGGAGGTCATTTCAGGAGCTTATCTGGCCCCGTACAACCTGGGTCGGACGGGAGAAGGGTTGGCGCTGGAGATCTGGACGAATGCGCCGGGAGCGACGGTATCGGAGTTGACCAACAGCCCGGTTTTCCGGCAACCGGCGGCGTTGGGGGAGCAGGCGCTCGATTTTGCGGCGATGCCTCATGGGGCGGGCCATTTGGGCGTGCGGTTGCGGGGATACGTTCATGCGCCAGTGAGCGGGGCCTATACGTTTTGGATCGCCGGGGGCAAGGGCGCGCAGTTGTGGCTGGGGAGGGACGACAATCCGGCCAGCAGACAACTCGCGGCGGTGGTGCCGGCGGCGACGAGCGTCGGGCAATGGAACAAGCATCCGGAGCAACGGTCGGCGGCCTTCGATCTGGAAGGCGGGAAGGTTTATTATGTGGAGGCTTTGGCTGCGGGAACCGGCGATGCGGCCGGGCTGGCGGTGGCGTGGCAGTTGCCGGACGGGACTTTCGAGGGACCGGTGCCGGCAAGCCGGTTGACGCCGTATGATTCCGATTACGACGGGATGCCGGATTGGTATGAACGGCAGAAGGGATTGAATCCGTACGATCCTGACGACGCGGGTAAGGATGCGGATTTTGACGGGCTGAGCAACCTCGCGGAGTACCGGCGGGGGAGTGATCCCAAGCGGTTTGACGTGGACATCGTGGCGTTGGGCGGGTTGAGTGCGACGGGGAGCACGCGGGGGTTGTTGTGGGAATGCTGGACCAATTTGTATTGGGGAACGATTCCGGCGCTCACGGGCATCACGAATTATCCGTTGAATGCGGATCAGCGGGATTTGCGATTCAAATTTGAGTCACCGGGGGGAATGGGGACGAGCTATGGGGAACGGATGCGGGGTTGGTTGTTGCCGGTGTTGACCGGTGATTACTCGTTTTGGATTGCCGCCGACGACGAAGGGGAGTTGTGGTTGAGCACGGATGCGAATCCGGCGCACAAGAAGCGCATTGCCAGCACTCCGCATTGGACGGGGTACCGCGAGTGGAACAAGTATCTGGAACAATATTCGGGGCCGATCCATTTGGAAGCGGGCAAGGCCTATTACATCGAAGGATTGCACTATCAGGGGCAGTATCTGGACCACTTCTCGGTGGCCTGGCAGCCGCCGGGAGCGGCGCAGCCGGAAGTGATTACCATGCCCTACTTGGCGCCGTATAATTATGGGCGGCTGGGCGAGGGGATCACCCGGGAGGTCTGGAGCAACGTGGTGGGAGTGGCGGTGGCCGACCTGACCAACAGCGCGGCATTCCGGCAACCGGCCGGCTTGACCGAGGAAGTCATCGACCTGGAGGCGCCGGTCCAGCAGGGGAAAAACTATGGGCAGCGGCTGAGGGGCTACTTGCATCCGCCGGCCGGCGGCGCCTATCGCTTTTGGATAGCTGCGTCCGATACGGCGCAGTTATGGCTGGGTACGGATGACACACCGACCCATCGGCAGTTAATAGCGGAAGTGACCGAGCCGACGGGGGTGCGGCAATGGAATCAATACCCCGGGCAACGTTCGGGGTGGGTGAACCTGGAAGGCGGCAAGCCCTATTATATCGAGGTATTGCACCAGGCCGGTGGCGGGACGAATCACGTCTCGGTCGCGTGGCAGATGCCGGACGGGACGTTCGAGGGGCCGATTCCAGGAACGCGGTTGACGCCATACGATGCGGATTACGATGGGATGCCCGACTGGTACGAGAAGCGGCACGGGTTCGATCCGTATAATCCGGACGACGCCAATCAGGACGCGGATTTTGATGGTCTGAGCAATCTCCAGGAATTTCTCGCCGGCACCGATCCCAACAATTGGGATACTTATGGAATCGGTGTGCCGGATGGGGTGGCGGTGTTATTGACTCAGACCAATCTAAACGGCGGCGTGGCGGTGACGACGGAGGCGGCAGGGGTTGACGGGGCGCAAGGGCGTGCGATCTGGGGGCGGTGGCAGGTGGATGGCACGGATATTTACGCGCTGGACCGGCGGGGAACGGTTGAATTCACCGTCTCCATCACCAATGGGGACAAGTACCTGTTGGAGCTGAAAGGCGCGCAGAATCAGGCCGGCAGTTTAGTGACCACGTTTGATGTGGATTTGTCCGTGGACGGGGAGGACTTGGGTCATCACCTGTTGTTGGCGCCGTATGGCAGCACCAACGGAGTGACCCCCTACGTGACGCCGTTCCTGCTGGCGGGCCAGCATACGGTGCGGGTGTTCTGGGACGGGGCCGCCAACTTGAGCAGCCTGCGTATCAGGCGGGTAAGCCTGGTAAGCATCGCCGATGCGGACAGCAATCATAACGGGATCAAAGACTGGGTGGAGCATCTGCTGAATGCGGAATCCGGACTGGATACCAACACGCCGACGAGCAGCTATGTTTCCCCGGTTTGTCTGGAAGGGCGCGATCCATACCTGTCGATGATGGCGGTGAAGGTGGCGAGCGGCACCAACCTGGCAGGCGTTCCGGTCTCCCGCAATGCGGGGCGGCGCTGGTATGCCAATACGCCGCTTTCGACCGGGAGCAACGTCTCGGTTTCCATGTCGTATCAGAACGGTGTGATCCTGGAACAACGGCAGATTCAATGGCTGCCGATCAATGTTCTTGACGCCACCAATGTAATCCTGCGGCCGGGAGACAGTCTGCTTCTCGGCGCGGGCTCCGGGTCTCCGGCGAAACTGCAGCTGGCGGTTTTCCGAGGTGGCCGGAACCTGACCAATATTTCAACCACCGGATGGAGTCCGGCGCCTTACCGGTTTGTTGAGGCGGGCACTTACACGATCGCAGGCAGCTATGGACCTCAAAACGGCGCCTCGGTTCAAACCGGCACTCTGACGGTCAAAGTCATCGATTACACCTTCCCGTACAGCCCGGAGTGTATGGTCAACCGGATCAGGAACTGGGATTTGACCAATGTTCCGCCCGAAGTTGTCGTGGAAGCCGATCCACGGTTGAACATGGCTGAAGTTGTAAGCCTGCCCAATCAAGGCCGGCGAATGCTGCTGTCCCTCCAGCAGAGCCAGACCGACGCCATTGTGTCGCGTCTGGGCAATCAGGGGTCAATCCTGGGTTCGGTGCCGGCGGTGGGCTTTCATCTGTTTGCCACGCCCGACACTTACAATACCGTCATCACGCAATATCCTGATGGGAGCAGATTGGTGGAGACGATGGAGGTATTGAGCCCGGTGCTGCCCGATTTGAGTCTGCAACTCAAGATCATCGTGGGCGGGGTGACTTTCGACGACGGAACCCTGATCCATGAGATAACTGCCGCCGACTTTGACTCATTGGGCGAGTGCAAGGTGCGGTTCATCATGCCGTCCTGGGTGCAAACGGCCAATTGCCATGTCGTCCAGGTTTTCCAAGGCAGCCTGCCCGTTGGGACCTACTGATGAACCCCTCGACGAAAATTGGTTTATTCCTCGGAACCGCCGTGGTCATCAGCGTTGCTGTCACCTGGGTGCAGCGCAACCCGAAATCCTCTGCTGGCCGCCCCCAGCCGATCACGCAGAACAGCCTTGCGGGTGCTTCGCCGACCTCCAAGGCACAACCGGGTCCTGACGCATCGTCTCCCGCACAACGCCTGCAACCGCATCGGGCAAGCGTGGCTGTCCCGGAATCATTGCGATTGATTGTTCATCCGGAAGGCGAGGCCGGATATGGGGAGCGGGTCACGGCGGTGCGCTCGATCCGGCGAAATCTCACGACCGAGGAGATCCATGCTTTTTACGGATATTTGTTGGGACCTGCCCCTGCGGACGCCGCGGACCGCGAGCAGGAGAATTGGCTGCGCAATGTGATGATGGACAAATTGGTTGAGCAACCCACCGTGCCCGCCGACCTGCCCGAAGTCTTGATCTCAATCTTCCAGGATCATGCGCAGGACGTGGTGATGCGCGATTACGCCGTTCAACACCTGAATCCTATCTATGGGCAGGCTGCAGCGGAGACCAAGGCCGCGATTCGCCAGGCACTGTGGCAGGCGGCTGGGGAGACCGACACCAGCATTGCCGGCACCGCCTTGCTGGCGTTGAACGACCTGGCGCAGAACAACGCGGAATTTGACCGGAACCAGATTCAACAAACCGCTTTGAAGCTGGCGGACGACGGGCAGTGCGGGGAGTTGGCGCGAATCACCGCGGTGCAGATATGCGCGCAGATGGGAGTGACCCAGGCGGCGGCTTCTGTCCTGCAACTGGCGCAGAGCGCGACCAGCATTCCGTTGCGCATTACGGCGATTGCCGCGCTGGGCGACCTCGGCGGCGCGGCTGTGGTGCCCTATTTGCGGGAGATTGCCGAGGGCGATGAAGATCGGTTGAAGCCCGCGGCCGAATCGGCTTTAAAACGATTGAAGAAACGATTGGGAACCTGAGTGAACCACACCGAGAGGAAAACCTGAATGAAATGCGCCTTCGCACGCAACTATTTGGACTGGGATGGCATCGGTGCACCGGCACGCCGCATGATGGATCGAGTCGGGCGTGTGGCGGGGGAGGCATCGATTTCCACAAACGGAGCGACAAGATCAGATGAACCAGAATTAACCCTTGGGAAAGAACCATGAAAATAAAAAGGAACATCCTCGCGCGGTTCTTGGTGTTGTTGGCTGTTGCGATGGGCAGCATTCTGGTCGGTTACGCAATCAACGATTGCACTGACAATCCCTACCTGGGGTCGTGGTCATGTGACCTGCAAGGAACAACCAACACGGTTGGCACCCTGAACTATACCGCTGCAACTATCTGCGTCGGTTCCACGCTCGCAGCCCCACAATTTGCAACCAACCCAACCTTCAACAAAGGACAGGAAACAGCGACTCAGTACCATACCTGCCCCGTCTCAAGCAACCCGGTATACGCCGACGTCACTTTTTCCGCGGGAAACCCCTACTTCATCCCGCTAAACGTCAACTGGCCTCCCATCACGGGCCCTTTCAGTACACCAGGCACCTATACTTACACCGCCAAGTTTGATGCCACCGCCTCGGCCAATGTCTGTTCCAATATCATCGGAGTCGTCATCGGAACAGTGACGGTGACCGTCAATTCGTCGCCTTCGTTTACGCAGCAGCCGACGAATCAGACCGTCAACGCGGGCGGCACCGCGACGTTTGTCGCAAGCGCCACCGCTTCGACGGCGGTGGGCTACCAATGGTATTTCAATACCAACACGATTCTCCCCGGAGCGACGAATGCCACCCTGGTTCTGACCAACGCTCAGCCGGCCAACGCCGGCAGTTATTCGGTCACGGCCAGCAATCTCTGCAGCACGGTTGCCAGTTCCAATGCGTTCCTCACGGTGAATGTCACGTTTTCGCCGCCGATGATCATTACCCAGCCGACCAATCAGACGGTGATGCAGGGAAGCAACGTCACCTTCGTGGTCGTGGCTACAGGAGCCAGCCCGCTCTATTACCAGTGGCAGGAGAACGGCCGCAGCTTGAGCAATGGCGGCCGCGTGTCCGGCGCCACATCCAATGTTCTAACGCTGACAGCCTCCAAGTCGTGGGACGCCGGAATCTACACCGTCGTGGTCACCAACTCGCAGGGCAGCGTGGTCAGTTCCTATGCGGTGCTGAGAATCCTGGCGCCATCCACCGTGGTGGCTTGGGGCGGCAATTTTTATGGTCAGATCAATGTTCCGGCCGGACTCACCAATGCCGTGGCGGCAGCCGCAAACGGGGGCCACAGTCTGGCCCTCAAGATCGACGGCACCGTGGTGGCCTGGGGCGAAAACGATCACGGTGAATCCAGCGTTCCTTCGGGTCTGACGAACGCGGTGGCGGTGGCGGCAGGGGATTACCACAGCTTGGCGCTCAAGAGCGACGGGACCGTGTTGGCTTGGGGCTACAATTTGTACCTGCAAACCAATGTTCCCAACAGTCTGAGCAACGTGGTGGCAATTGCCGGAGGCGGGTTTCATAACCTGGCCCTCACCGGCAGCGGGAGGGTGGTTTCCTGGGGCAACGGCAGTTCCGGATTGTCCTCCGTCCCCAACCTGAGCAATGGGGTGGCGATTGCCGCGGGCTATTTGCATAGTTTGGCGCTCAAGAGTGACGGCACGGTGGTGGCGTGGGGGGACAACTCCTACGGGCAGACCAATATTCCGCCGGGTCTGACCAATGTGCTAACCATAGCGGCCGGCGACTATAATGGCCTGGCGCTGAAAGCTGACGGCACCGTGGTGGTCTGGGGCGACAACTCCTATGGCGAAACCAATGTTCCTCCGAGCGCGACGAACGTGGTGGCGATCGCCGGAGGTTCCGGCCAATGCCTGGTTCTCAGAGGCGATGGCAAGCTGGTGGCCTGGGGCAACGCGCCTGCGATCCCGCCCGGGTTGACAAACGTGGTGGGGATTGCCGGAGGCGGTGATCATGATCTGGCGCTTGGCGCCGTGCCGCCGACCATCCTGGTTCAGCCGGTGAGCCAGAGTGCGAAGTCAGGCAACACGGTAACTTTCGCTGTCGTGGCCAGCGGGACGAGTCCGTTAAGCTACCAATGGACGCTCAACAGCATTCCTGTCGCCGGCGGCACCAGCTCCAATCTGGTTCTCGATCCCGTCGGTCCGAGCCAGGTGGGAACTTATGCCGTGAAGGTCAGCAACAGCGCCGGAAGTGTCGTCAGCTCGAATGCCGTGTTGACTGTCAAGGTGCCACCTTCAATCACGCTCCAGCCCACAAACCAGATGGTAATCCTCGGCGGCAATGCGACGTTCAGCGTGACCGTTGACCCGGCATGCACCCTGCCTCTGGCTTATCAATGGTATTTCAACGGGACGAATCGACTGGCCGGGGCGACCAATGCGACGCTCCCACTCACCAACGTTCAGACGACTAATGGAGGCAGCTACCTGGTGGTCGTCACCAATAGCGTGGGCAGCGCAACCAGCGCCGCCGCGCAGTTGACGGTTGTGGTTCCGCCTTCGATCACCGCGCAACCCACAAACTCAACCGCAATACAGGGGAACACGGCCACGTTCAGTGTAACCGCCTCCGGCACCACTCCGCTCAGTTATCAGTGGCGGCGAAACGGGACCGGCATCGCCGGAGCGACCGCCCCCGCATTCGTGAAGAACAACGTCCAACCGTCCGATGCCGGCAACTACACCGTGGTCGTTACCAACTGGGCCGGCAGCGTCACGAGCAGCGTCGCCACTTTGACCGTGACGATTCCGCCCTCCATCCTCGTGCAGCCAACCAATCAAACCGTGATTCCAGGGGCGAACGTCACGCTTGTCGTGAGCGCCACCGGAACCACAAACCTGAGTTATCAATGGTATTTCAATGCGACAAACCGGATCAGCAATGGGACGAATGCGCTGCTCAGTTTGCCGGGCGTGACCACCAATAACGCCGGGAATTACACGGTCACGGTGACCAATGTGGCCGGCAGCGCAGTCAGTTCCGTGGCCACCCTGACGGTGATCGTGCCACCCTCAAACCCGACGATCCAGCCACCCTCAACCAACGTGGTTCAGGGAGCCAACGCGACCTTCAGCGTGACGGCGAGCGGCACGCCGCCATTCACCTATCAGTGGTACCTGGCCGGCGGAATTATTCCGGGAGCAACCGGGAGCAGTTTTGCGAAAAATGTCGTGCAGGCTTCGGATGCCGGGAATTACATCGTGGTCGTGGGCAATTGGGGCGGGAGCGTGACCAGTTCGGTTGCGGTCCTGACCGTGACTGTGCCGCCAACGATCACCACGCAACCGGCGAGCCAGGTTGTAGCTCAGGGAAGCAATGTGACCTTTTCCGTCACGGCCGCCGGAACCTCGCTGGGCTACCAGTGGTCGTTTAACGGTTCAAAAATCACCGGAGCGACCGCGAGCAGCTTTACCACAAATAATGTCCAACTGGCCAACGCGGGGAACTATACCGTGGCCATCACCAACAGCGCCGGAAACGTGACGAGCGCCGCCGCGACATTGACAGTGGTGGCCGCGGGCCAAGTCATTGTTATCGGATTCAATCCCCAGATTTCGTCGAACAGCACCGTTCCTCTCGGCACGACGGTGACATTGCTGGCGACAGCCAATCCGTCCAATGCCTCGTTCCCGGCGGGCTCTCCGGTTTGGACCATTGCCAGCAAGCCGGCGGGCTCCAATCCCACCCTGCCGCCGGCCGGCAGCCTCACGAACTCGATTACCTGCACCAACGTCGGCCAATTTGTCGTTTGGGCGGTCTGCAACACGTCCTCAAACAGCTTTACCCTCACCTGCGTGGATCCCATGGCGGATTCCGATTACGATGGCGTCGGGGATTGGCAGGAAATCCTCGACGGGACCGATCCCAACAATCCCAACAGCGTTTTGCCAAGACCCCTGGGCTCGTGGCGGTTTGACAGCGCCAACTGGGCCGGCCTGCAGGGGCAAATCCCGCTGAGCTTCACCAATCTGATCAGTGTTCCGGGGGTGAACCTGAACGGGGTGATGATCAACACGAACAAATCAGCATGGTTGATCTATCGTGAAGCCGATTCTCAGATCGCGAACATCAACTGCCGCAAGGGCAGCGTCTCGTTCTGGTTCCGGCCGGACTGGAGCAGCGGCGCGAGTGGAGGTCCCGGAAGCGAAGCCCGGCTGATCGAGTTTGGCACCAAGGGAACCACCAACGGATGCTGGGGATTATATATCAATTCACAGGGCACCAATCTTTACTTCTGCACCGAGACGAATGCGACCGGCACCGCGGCGGCCATCCAGACCAATCTCAATGCCTCGATCAGTTGGGTCTCCAACTACTGGCACATGATCGCGCTCACTTACACCACGAACTCCTGCCGCCTCCTGATCGACGGCCAGGTGGCGGCGACCAACAATTCCGGCGTCCCGACCTGGCCTGGGCTCTCCGTGCGGACGAACGGCTTCTGTCTCGGAAGTTCCCGCGGCGGCACCAACCAGGTCCACGGCCGGTGTGACGACTTGGACACGTGTGATTACCAGCGAAGTGATGACGACTGTCAGCACCAATATACCACCACGTGTTTCTCATCCATAGACGCCATGATTCTCATCGACCAATCCGGGTCCATGGGTGAAACCAACATATACACCGGGCACACCAAAATTGTGGATGCAAAGATTGCGTCGAGCAATTTTATCAGCCACCTGGTCTGGAGCCAGGATCAGGCCGGACTGATTTCCTTTGACACCAATGCCTACCTGAGGCAGGTGCTGACGCACAATGGCGCTTCCGTCTCCAACGCCCTCGCCACCCTGGCCCCGGCGGGCAACACTCGAATTGACATCGGCATCAGCAACGCCCAATTCTGGGTGACCAATCCCACCAATCGCAATCCGATCGCCCTGCCCATCATCGTGCTGCTCAGCGATGGCTCCAACAACGTGGCCCCGGCAACCACTCCGTCGGTGGCGACGATGAACTCGAACACTCTTTATCAAGCGAGCGTGGCCAAAACCAACGGCACCCACATCGTCAGCGTTGCTCTGGGCAGCGATTCCGACACGAATCTGATGCGGAGCATTGCCTCCTCGACCAATCTGTATTTCTTTGCGACCAATTCTGCGGCGCTGGATGGGATATACAACCTGATCTCCGGCCTGCTCTGTCGAGCCACCAACCAGGCGCCTTCAGTCCAGATCATCAGCCCGCTGGATTACCAGGTCTTCAACGCTCCCGCCAGCATTCCAATCGTCGCCAGCGCGAGCGATCCGCAAAACTCGCTGGTCCTCGTGAGATTCTATGACGGAACCAGCTATCTGGGGTCAGTGACCAACAGCTCGGGAACTACGAATGCGCTCTATACCTTCAACTGGTTGAATGTGACGAATGGAGGGATCCACAGCCTGACTGCAGTGGCAACGAATGAGGTCGGCTTGAACACCACATCATCGGTGGTTCATGTGGTTTTGAACTATCCGCCCACCGTGAGCGCCGGTCCGAACCTGACCCTGATCTGGCCGGAAGGCAGCAGCAGTCTCACCACCAATCTGAACGGTTCTGCCGCCGATGACGGATTGCCCAATGGAACGCTGACGAACACCTGGACTGTGGTCAGCAGCAACGGCCTGGTGACGTTCGCCAACGCCAAAGCCACAAACTCCTCCGTCACGGTCTATACCAACGGGATCTATGTCCTGCAACTGACGGCTAACGACGGTGCCGCCAGCGCGAGCAGCACTTGCACGATCACCGTGAAGCGGCGCCCGTTTGTTTACATCACCTATCCGCCCACCAACTCTGCATTCAACGCGGGCGCCAGTGTGTCCCTGGCCGCGAGCGCATTCGATCTGGATGGGTCGGTGACGAACGTTCAGTTTTTCGACACATTCAACGGCACCACCAACTCCCTGGGCAACGCCCTGCCGTCGGGAAACATCGGGATTACCAATACCTACAATCTGGGATGGACGAATGCGCTCCCGGGCACCAACACCTTGACTGCGGTGGCGACGGACAACGACGGGCTTCAGACCACTTCAGCGCCGGTGGTCGTGACCGTGATCAACCCGAATCCGACTGTTCAAATCCTCTCGCCCATCAATCAAACCTTCCTGGCAAGGACGCGCATTCCCGTCACCGCCCTCGCAATCCCTTCGTCAACGAATGCGCCCATCACGCAAGTCCAATTCTATGCCGGGACAAATTCGGCCGCGCTCCAGCTTGTCGGCGCTACCCCCAACGCGACCCAGAATGTCTATCAAGTCACCTGGCGTCCGGCGTTTGGCGGCACGTATACCCTGATGGCCCTGGCCATCGACAGCCGCGGAACCAATGTGTGGTCGAATCCGGTGACCAACACGATCAGGGGTTTGCCTTCGGTGACGATTACGGCTCCAACGAACTCGGCTGATTTTGCCGGCTCGCCGACCAACATCACCATCTCCGCCACCGCTACCGCGGACCATGCAACCATCACGAACGTGGTATTCTATTCACAGGGAACCGGTGCCATCGGCGCAACCAACGCCGGTTCTCCCTACACCATTGTCCGGAGTTTCACCAATGGAACGAATGTTTTGAGCGCCCAAGCGGTTGACAGTCTCGGCGCGACCGGATTTTCGTCCACTGTGACGATCACCGTTGACCCAGCCAATCAGCCGCCTTTCGTCAACCCCGGACCCAATCAAACCAATCGTCTGAACAGTTCCGTCTATCTGCCCGGAACCGCCGGAGACGACGGGTTGCCCCGGGGCAGCACGCTGAAGGTTTGGTGGACGAACTGGAGCAGTCCTCCGGGCAGCTTCGTGACTTTCGTCAATTCGAACCTGGCGTCCACCGCGGTGAGTTTCTCCCAAACCGGCGTGTACGTGCTCCAGTTGTCCGCCTTTGATTCCCAATACACGACCAGCAGCAACGTCACCATCACGATGTTGCCGACCAACCAGCCTCCGTACGTCAACGCCGGTCCCGATCAAACCATTGTCTGGCCGGCGGTCGGGGCTACCAACCTGATCGTCCACCTGACGCAGGTGGCGTCAGATATTGCATCGGTGGATTACTTTGCGCCTTCCAATGCACTCTTGGCCAACGATTTCCAGGGGCTTGAAATCGTTTCGCCGACCAATGCAGCGAGTCGCACGCTCTTCAATACTATATCCCCTGGAAATGAAATCCATTTTGCCGTGGCAAGAGACACCTCGGGAGGGTTCAACATCGGTGATGTGTTTACCGGTGATGGTTACTCCGGCGAAATAGTCCGCATCCGGCCCGACGGGAGCATTGCCGGCACGAACGGGCAAAGCGGCCAAGCTTGGGTTGTTCTTGGCGACAATGGCTGGGTGGAGACCGCTTACGTGGATCTGGCCGGTGTTTTCGGAGGCAACCTGCTTGTGATGACGAGTTCAGGAAATATCTGGAGAATCAATGCCAGCGGTCAGGCCA
>CAZFOA010000013.1:0-29319 GCA_964520205.1 uncultured Verrucomicrobiota bacterium
ACTTCGCCGCGTCCACGATCCGATACCACAGCACCGCATTCAGTTTCACTGTCACGCTGTCACGGGTGATTGTTTCCTGCTGTTCTGCGGAAACCGTTCGCGTGCGGATATCAATCCTTACAACACGCTCGATGCCCAATGGAATAATCCAATATAAACCCGGCCCCCGCAACCCGATGTAGCGGCCGAGACGGAAGATTACTCCTCGCTCGAATTCTTGGGCGATACGTAGTCCAGACAGCAAAATAACCCCGGCAACAATCAAGAGAATCAGGATCGGGTTCATAAGAAAGTGCTTTAGAAATAGGTCAATTCTTTATCCCTTGTCGAGAAAGTTCTTGTTCGGTTTTCCCCGCCGGCTACTGCCGGGAAATCTCATTCGCCAATGGAACCGGCGGCACGACGCCGCGGGAGGACACGCGGCCTACAGCGATAAAATCGCGGCCTGTCGGCCGGGTCCCCTGACCCGGCGATCGGGGAGTGAAATGTGCAGTTTGGGACCGCAGCCGCTGCCAGCCCCTGTGTCGCCTCGAACTTCACTTCGCCAGATGGCAGGCCGCGTCATGGCCGGAAGCCAATTCCCGCAATGTCGGGATTTCCGTCCGGCAGCGCGCTTCCGCAATCGGACAGCGCGGGTGGAACGGACAGCCCGGCGGCGGATGAATGGGCGACGGCACCTCGCCCGGCAGAATGATCCGTTGCCGTTTGGAGTCGGGATCCACCACCGGCACGGCCGAAATGAGCGCCTGCGTGTAAGGATGTTTGGGCGAGCGGACCAGGGTTTTCGCCGGGGCCAACTCGACGATCTTTCCGAGATACATCACCATCACGCGGCGGCTGACGTGCTCGACGACCGCCAAATCGTGCGCGATAAAGAGGTAGGCCACACCGCGCTGCCGCTGCAAATCCTGCAGCAGATTGATGATCTGCGCCTGGACCGAAACATCCAGCGCGCTGACCGGTTCGTCGCACACGATCAGTTTCGGCTCGACCGCCAGCGCCCGGGCGATGCCGATGCGCTGCCGCTGGCCGCCGCTGAATTCGTGCGGATAGCGTTCGGCAGCGGCGGGGTCAAGCCCGACATCCTGCAGCAACTCCGCGATCCGCTGCCGCCGGGCGGACCGGCTCCCGGCCAGTTGATGAATGTCGAGCGCTTCACCGACAATATCCTCGACGGTCATGCGGGGGTTGAACGAACCGTGGGGGTCCTGAAAAATGATTTGAAAATCGCGGCGGCGCGCGCGCAGCCTGGACCCATTCATCCGCCCAAGGTCTTCGCCTTGAAATACAATGCGGCCTCCGGTCGGCGCGACCAGCCGGACGACGGCGCGCCCCAAGGTCGTCTTGCCGCAGCCGCTTTCGCCCACCAACCCCAAGGTTTCGCCCGGCTCAATCCTGAAGCTTACGTCGTCCACGGCTTTCACTGTTTCGCGGACACGGCTGAACGTCGCGTGGCTCACGGGAAAGTGGACTTTCAGGTTTTGGACTTCGAGAAGACTCATTGTCAAGTTTTCCAAAACGGGCACCTGACCCATCGACCGGCCTCGACCTCGACCAGTTCGGGCATGTTTTCGGAACACTCCGGTTTGGCAATGGGACAACGCGGCGCGAAGCGGCAGCCCGGCGGAAAATCTCCGATCCGCGGCACGCTGCCGGGGATGGCCGCAAGCCGTTCCACGTCGCCGCTCAATTTCGGCACGGAATGGATCAGGGCTTTTGTATAGGGATGCAATGGCCGCTGCAGGAGCTGGCGCGCCGCCGACTGCTCCACGATTTGGCCGGCATACATCACCGCCACCCGATCCGCCATGTCGCCCACGATTCCGAGGTTATGGGTGATGAGCAATATGCCCATGCCGAGCAGTTGTTTGAGGTCCCGCAGCAATTCGAGAATCTGCGCCTGGATCGTCACGTCCAACGCCGTGGTCGGTTCGTCCGCCACCAGCAGCTTCGGCTCGCCGGCCAGCGCCATCGCAATCATCACGCGCTGCTGCATGCCGCCCGACATTTGGAACGGATAATCCCGGAGGCGCGAGCCGGGGGCCGGGATGTGCACGAGCTTCAGCAGCCGGATCACTTCCTCGTCCGTCGCCTTGTCCGGTTGATGCAACCGGAGCGACTCCTTGATTTGGTTGCCCACGCGGAGGACCGGGTTGAGCGACGCGCTGGGTTCCTGAAAAACGTAGCCGACCACGCCGCCGCGGATCTGGCGCAGATCCCCGTTCGAGAGACCCAGGACGTCGCGGCCGTTCAACAGAATTTCGCCGCCGGCATATCGCGCCGGCGGCACGGGGACCAGCCGGGCAATTGAAAGCGCCGTGACGCTTTTGCCGCAGCCGCTCTCGCCGACCAGACAGACGGTTTCGCCTGCATCGAGGGTCAGTGAAACGCCATCGACGGCGCGGCGGGCGGTATTCCCGGCCACAAAGTCGAGTTTAAGATTTTTGATTTCGAGCAGCGGCATTCTGCGAGTTCCCGTTTCGGCTTTCCCGTTGAGAGTCAATTAGCGCATCGCCAAGCGCGAGGAAAGCTCGAATCCATTTAAGCCGGCGGCGGCCTGACTTCCACCGCGGGTGAGGCACAAATCCGCTTGAATACAGCGCTTTTGCGGTTAGTTTGCGGGGTATATGCGCTGGACAACGATTTTCTTTGCGGGATTGGTTTGTCTCTTGACGGCCTGCCGGAGCACGGACAAACCCGCCGCCGCAGCCGACAAGCTCAAGGAATTTCAAGGCCGCGCCGCCGGCTATCATGCCATCATCAACCTCCCCACGTTCGAAACCGCAACCAACGAAATCACGGCGACCGTCACGAATACCATCACGAAAGGGAATGCCGCACTGGACCGCGTCGGCAGGCTGAATCCGGGTGAAGTCTCGTTCGACAACACGATCCGCGCCCTGGACGATCTCAATTTTCAACTGGGCCTGGTGGCCAACCGGCTTTCATTGATCGAGCAGACCAGCACCAACGCCGCCGTGCGCGATGCCGCCACGGATGCCATCAAGCAACTCAGCTCCTGGATGGTGGGGCTGGATTACCGCGAGGACGTCTATAAAACGATCAAAGCCTACGCGAGTACCAAGCCGGCGCTGACCGGCGAAGACGCCAAGCTGTTTTTGGAAACCCTGCGCGATTATCGGCGGGCGGGGCTGGAGTTGGCCAAGACTGAACGCGATGAAGTCGAGCGGCTGCGCAAGGAGTTGACCGGGCTGGAGACGGACTTTGAAAGCAACGTCACCAAAGCGGAAAAATCCATCAAGTTCACCAAGGCCGACCTGGACGGGGTGCCGGACGATTTTCTCAAGCAGATCAGGACCGGCCTCGATGAACACACTGTAAAGGCCAACGTGACCTGGCATTACACGACGGTGCTGGAAAACGCCAAAAACGAGGCGACGCGCCGGAAAGTTGAAACCGAGCGCGATAATCTGGCGAGAGAGAAGAACATTCCACTGCTCGAAAAAATCGTTGCGTTGCGGGACGACGTCGCCCGGAAACTGGGTTACCCAAACTTTGCCGATTACGAAATCGAAGTTCGCATGGCGAAGACCGGCGCCACAGCGAGGGATTTTCTCGAAAAGCTCAAGACCGGGTTGCAGCCGAAATACGCCGCCGAACTGGAGGAGTTCCGCCAGCTCAAGGCCAGGGAAACCGGTGACACGAACGCACAAGTCTATATTTGGGATTGGCGTTATTATGCGAACCAGTTGAAGCAGCAGAAGTACCATGTGAACGTTGAGGAATTGCGGGTCTATTTCCCGTATCAACGGGTGCTCGAAGGCATGTTCGCCATTTACCAGCGCATTTTTGGATTGAAATTCGAGCGCGTCGAGCCGCCTTACAAGTGGATTGGCGACCTGCAGCTTTACGCCGTGTCCGACGCCCAAACCGGCGAGCCGCTCGGGCTGTTCTACCTCGATATGTTCCCCCGTGAAGGCAAATACAATCATTTCGCGCAGTTCGACATCATCAACGGCAAGCGGTTGCCCGACGGAAACTACCAGCGCCCGGTGGTGGCGTTGGTCTGCAATTTCCCGGCGCCCACCCCGGATCATCCCTCGTTGATGTCGCACCGGGATGTGGAAACGCTCTTCCACGAGTTCGGCCACGCCATGCACTCGATCCTCACCCGCGCCCAATACGCCCGGTTCTCCGGCACGAGCGTCCCCCGCGATTTCGTCGAGGCGCCGTCGCAAATGCTCGAAAACTGGGTTTGGGACAAGAAAATCCTGGACAGCTTCGCGGCGGATTACCGCGATCCTTCCAAGAAGATCCCGGCGGAGGTCCTGGCGGAATTGAAGGCGGCACGGCTGGCGACCGAAGGCAGTTTCTATCGGCGCCAGCTTTCGTTCGGCCTGACGGACCTGACGCTGCACACGCAAATTCACGACACCAACGCGGCGGAACTGCTCCCGCTTTCCAATCAGATCCTGGGCGAAGTCTTTCTGCCGATGCCGGAGGACACGGCGTTCGTGGCCTATTTCGGGCATATCATCGGCTACGGCGCCGGATATTATGGCTACGCCTGGGCGGACGCCATCGCCGCGGACATGGCGACGGTATTTGAAAAAGCACCGGACGGTTACTTTGACACGAAAGCCGGCATGCGGCTGCGCCGGGAGATTTACGAAGTCGGCGATTCGCGCGATGTGAACATTTCGATCGAGAAATTTCTGGGCCGGCCGCGATCCATTGAACCGTTCCTGAACAGGATCGGGGTCAAGGAGGATGGCACGGTCCCCAAGCCGGAGTGAGGAGCTGCGCATGTTCAAAGTCGAGGCGGACAAAGCCAAAAACCTGCTGATCATGACTTTTTCGCGGCACGTCAGCCCGGAGGAAATGAAGAACGGCAGCGAAAAGGTGGGCGCGCTTGTGTTGGAATTGCGGCCGGGGTTTCGACTGCTGACCGATCTCAGCGGCCTGGAGTCGATGGATCCTGCCTGCCTGGCTTACATCAAGAACAATATGGATCGACTCAACAAACGGGGCGTGGCTACGGTCGTCAGGGTGATTCCCGATCCGCACAAGGACATTGGTTTCAATATCCTGTCGCTGTTCCATTACCGCCGCGGGATTCAGATCGTGACGTGCGAGAGTTTAAAGGAAGCGCTGGCAGTGCTGGCGGACTGACGTCAGTGAAGCAGCGTTTTCAGCAGGGTGTAAATCCCAATCGTCAGCGCGGCCAGTGAATCCCCGGCAATCAATCCGCCTCCCACCAATGACGTGCCGCTCATGTCCGCGGGGATTTCAAACTCGGCGGCCTTGGGAGGCGCGCGGCGCTTGAACCGATCTTTGACGGACTCGAACAACGAGGCCACGACACCGCCCGACGCCCACCAAATGCTCGTCTTTAATTCCACGAAGCCTCCGAACGACGACGCATAAGGGCTGGGAAGCAGAAAGGTGTCCACGAGGAATTCGGTAATCCGGCCGCGGCGGGTGCGCCGGGAGAATTCCTTGTAGCGCCGGCTGCACTTGAGCAGTTTGCGGGCAATTTCCGTGACCAGACCGATCAGGATGCCGAGCTTGAGCGCTTTCATCACATGGGGTTTCGGATGCGTGATGCCTTCCAGCGCGCCGACGAATTTATAGGTCATGGCCGATTGCCACTGTTCCGCGCCGGGGAGGTGGGGATGATCGAACTGGTTCTCGCGCAGCACGCCGTAGGAGTTCATGAAGATTTTCGCAAGCGCGACGGCCAACACCGCCCCCATGGCGATGCCGATGACCTGATAGCGGAATTGAATGATGCGATTGGTACCCAGCCGCCAGCCGGTGGAGCGGTCCTGCTGCATATCTCCGCCTTCACTGCACGAGATCAGCATGATCGAAGCGCTCATCAGGCCCACACCGGGATCTTTCAGACCCAGCGCCGCCAGGATGAACACGGTCATGACGAATGCGCTGGAAATCGGATTGCTGTCGGAGATGCCCGCCGAGATGCCATTGACGAGCACAAACAGAAAGCACAAGGCGAGAGCGACGGTCAGAAAGAACGGTGGCTGATGCAACACCTGGCTGCCCACCACGACCACACCCGCACCCCAGCAGCCGATCCACAAAAGCAATCGCCACGTGTTGACACGCTTCCAATCTTCAGTCGCCGGCGCCGGCGTCTTGCGGTGGTGGCGGAAACGCTTCACCGCCTGAGTCAAAATGAGCCCGACGTCCACCATCGCCGCGCCCAGAATGGTGCCGAGCGCGATGATAAACCCGATTTTCCGGAAAGGCGCGCCGGGATCGAGCCAGCCGATTCCGACCAGATACGGCTTCAAAAGTTCACCGATCACCCCGACCATCAGCGCCGGCAGGGCGAGACGCGCGCCGACGATCATGCCGGCGCCGAAGGTGGACGTGGAAATTCCGCTGGCTTCGACTGCGGCAATCTTGAGCGACGCCAACCCCCCCAGGTAACCCGCCAACATTCCACTGCCGAGTTTGGCGATGGAGCGCTTGAGCAAATTCTTGTCCGTCAGCGCGCGGAGGATGTTGGCCACGGCAAAGCCGGACGGAAAGGCCAGCTGCATTTTGTCGACGAGGATGGGTGTATAAAGCATGCCGACACCGACGCCGAACATGCCGATGCACATGAAGTAAAGGATGAGCTGCCAGATCGGCGGTTCCGGCAGGCCGAGCCATACCATCGCCTGCATCAGCACGCCCATGCCGCACATGCCGGCGACGGAGGCGGCCATGGTTTGCATGTAATTGGCGCCGTGCTTGCCTTCCGGGCCGTAGGGCAGCGTGACCGTGCTGCCCAGGATGCCGGCCAGGACCTGTCCGCCGACGAAGAAACCGATGGAAAAATTCATGAACGCGGCGGAGATGCCGCCGAGCGGCCCCAGAATCAGCAGCGCCACGGCGGCCAGCATGGCATGATAAGCCGGCGAACCGATGCGCGGGAGAAAGCGCTTTAAGCCGGTGGTTTGGGGCACAGTTGACGGCATGGGTGATTATTTTGCGGCTCAACGTATTGAGTTTTGCCGATGGAGGAAACGAAAAAGGCATTTTCGCCGCCAGTCCGGTGGGGCGAGGCTCCTGACGAGCCGGCCTTGGCGCGCCAAAGCGTAGCGAAGGCGGCCCGCGAGGACGCTCGCCCCACCGAAACAGCAAGTAGAGTCGATACCGTATTTCAGGCCAAATTTCCACGCTGGCTCGCGGGGGTTGAATCTGAAATAGTCCCGCGCAACCTATGGCCAGCCCCGCGTATCGCACCGCGCCGTTGAAAACGCATAAAATGCCGCCGGGCATTCTCTACATCGTCGGCAACGAAGCCGCCGAGCGGTTCAGCTATTACGGGATGAATTCGATCCTCGTCATTTTCATGACGAAATATCTCCTGGATGCACAGGGCCATCCCCATTATCTGACCGAAGCTCAAGCGGATACCTGGTACCATGCCTTTACCGCTTGCGCGTATATCCTGCCGGTGCTGGGAGCGTTTCTGGCCGATGCGATCCTGGGCAAATACCGCACGATTCTTCTTCTCTCCATCGTTTATTGTTTTGGACACTTTGCGCTGGCGATCAACGATACCCGCCTTGGCCTGCTGGTTGGCCTTGGGCTGATTGCGCTGGGTGCCGGCGGCATCAAGCCGTGCGTCAGCGCCAATGTCGGCGACCAGTTTGGACCGTCGAATCAGCACCTGCTCCCGCGAGTGTTCAGCTGGTTTTATTTTTCCATCAACTTCGGCTCCGCTTTTTCCACCCTCCTCATTCCGGCGTTGCTCGACCGCTGCGGACCGAGGCTCGCCTTTGGAACACCCGGATTGTTCATGGTCATCGCCACCGTCGTCTTCTGGGTCGGCCGAAAGAAAATTGTCCATATCCCGCCGGTGGGTGTGAGCCTCTACGTCAAAGAAGTTTTCCAGCGCGAAAACCTGAAGGCGCTCGGGAATCTGCTGATCCTGGTTCCATTCGCGGCGATATTCTGGGCGTTGTGGCAACAGAATTTTTCCTCGTGGGTCATCCAAGCCGACAAAATGGATCGACATTTTTTGGGCACGGAATGGCTCCCGTCTCAAATCCAGACGGTAAACCCGATTTTCATCCTCCTCATGCTGCCGCTTTTCTCCTATCTGGTGTATCCGGGGATCGACCGGATTTTCCGTTTGACGCCGCTCCGCAAAATGGGCATTGGCTTTTTCCTGACCGCGTTCGCGTTCGTCATTGTCGGCTGGATTCAGACACGCCTTGATGCCGGCCAAAGCCCGAATATCATCTGGCAGCTTCTGGCTTTCGTGGTGCTCACCGCGGCCGAGGTGATGGTCTCCGTCACCCACCTGGAGTTTGCTTATACCCAAGCCCCAAAAAAAATGAAATCTCTCGTCATGTGCACTTACCTGGGGTCGGTATCGGTCGGAAACTTCTTCACCGCCGGGGTCAACTTCTTCATTCAAAATCCCGACGGATCGGTGAAACTGGCTGGCGCGCGCTATTTCTTCTTTTTTGCCGCCGTCATGTTCGTGACTGCACTGCTGTTTGTGGTGGTCGCCCGGTTTTATCGCGGCCAGACCTCCATCCAGGATGAAGCCGCGGCGCAACCCGGGTGAGGCAACACCGCCGCAAGCGCGATCCAAAAACGCCGGCAAGATGTTCGGGACCAGGGGTTGGAAGCGGCCGATTTCACAATTCAGGTGTCGTTCTGAGACAGACATGCCCCAAATTGAATCAGCCGGGGGCGCCTATCGAAGGGAGAAACGGCGGCAGCAATGCCACAGCGGGCAAGACAGACTATTCGGCCGAATCCGGTCTGAGATGATTGATTCTCACCGGGTGAGGCAGGTCCAGGCTGTCTTTCAGATCAATGCTCACCAGCAACCGGCGCTTGGGCCGGCTGGTTTCAGCCATGTGCGATCGCAATTGCACCAGGTAAAGAGGAGAAGACCTGGGTGCAGGCTGCCGGCGGGTGATTTCCGCAAAGGCATGTATCTCCTGTATCAACTTTAACAATTTAATCTTTGTGGCCATGCGCTCGATGCTGCGCGTGCTACCGCAGGTCACGTGCCATTGAATTCGCGAGAATATTCGGATCGAATCGGAAGGCGGACTTGACGTGTCGCCTCGACCGCGAAGCAAATCCCCCTTGGCAGCCGGTTGCGCTTTTGATTAGCTTGCCGCGCCGAATGACACGAGCGCGCGCCACGTTATGGTTTCTCCTTTCCCTTTCGGCGATCCCTCCCACCTTGTCCGCACAACAATCCGCTCCGGTCGTGCATATCGATCCGCTCACACCGGAAACTCAAATCGAGTTCCGGGCGGGGCACACAGCCGTTGGCAGGAACGGGATCATTGTCAAATATGAAGGCGTTGTGCTGGTCGCCGATGGTGTCACGCTGAACACGGAAACCGGCGAGGCCGACGCCGACGGCAACGTGCGCATCCAGCAGGACAACCAGGTCTGGGCCGGCGACCACATCACTTACAATTTCAAAACCCACCAGATGGCGACGCAGCAGTTTCGCACCGGGCGGGCGCCGGTGTTCGCCGCGGGCCGCGGGTTATACGGCGACATCACCAACCATGTTTACATGGCGACGAACGCCATGATCACGGTCGATGACGTTTCCGATCCCGCCATAAAGATTCGCGCAAAGCATATCACCATTGTGCCGGGCCAGCGTTTTGAAGCCACTCAAGCCACTCTTTGGGCGGGGGACGTGCCGGTTTTTTATTTCCCGTATTATTCGCGGCGGCTGGGCGCAAACGTGAACAATTTTAATTTCATTCCCGGCTATCGCAGCAGCTATGGACCATTCGTGCTCGGCAGTTACACCTGGTTCCTGGACGAACAGCTGAATGGCGCAATCCATCTGGATTACCGTGAGAAGCGCGGCGTCGGAGCGGGGCCGGATCTCGATTTTCATCTCGGCCGGTGGGGAGAGGGAACGCTGCGTTACTATTATACCCACGACGAGCAGCCCGGGACCAATTCCACCCTCAACGCGCCGGTCTTCGAGAACCGGCAGCGCGTCTATTTCTCCTATCTCGCGATGCCGTTCACCAATCTGGAGGTCAGGTCCCTCGCGCGATACCAAAGCGATATCGGCGTGGTCCACGATTTCTTCCCGGGCGAGTATGGACAGGATCCGCAGCCCAATACCTTTATTGAGGCGAACAAATTCTGGCGGAACTTCAGCCTGGACGTGATGGCGGACCCTCGCGTCAACGACTTTTACGAAACCGTCGAGCGTTTGCCCGACATCCGGCTCACGGGGTTTCGCCAGCAACTTGGCGGCCTGCCTTTCTATTATGAAAGTGAAAGTTCCATCGGGTATTATCGCCGGCTGTTTGCGGAGACGAATGGCCCGGTGCCCCCTTACTTCCAGGCGGCCCGCGCGGACAGCTTTCATCAAATCACGCTGCCGGAAACCTTCTTCGGCTGGCTGAACGTCGCGCCGCGGGTGGGCGGACGCTTCACGTATTACAGCGAAGCCACCGGCCCGGGCGGCACCAACGCTGAGGCGGAGCGCGGCGTCTTCAACACCGGCGTGGAAGTTTCGTTCAAGGCTTCGCGGCTCTGGCCGGGGGCGCAGAGCAAGGTCCTCGATCTGGACGGCCTGCGGCACATCATCGTGCCTTCGGCCAATTACGTGTATGTACCGACGCCGAATGACCACCCGGATCAATTGCCCCGGTTCGATTATCAACTGCCGAGCCTGGGCCTGCTGCCCATCGAGTTTCCGGAATATAATTCGATTGATTCCATCGACAGCCAGAATGTGATCCGTTTCGGCCTGCAAAACAAGCTGCAGACCAAACGCCGGGGCGAGGTGCAGGATCTCCTCAACTGGCAACTCTTCACCGACTGGCGGTTGCGACCCGCCGATGGCCAGGAAACGTTTTCCGACATTTACTCCGACCTGACGTTGAGACCGCGCTCATGGATTACGCTGCAGTCCCTGATCCGTTACGATCCCAATACCAACCAATGGCACATGGCATTCTACAATGTGACTTTCGAGCCGAGTGATGTCTGGAATTGGTCCATTGGACAGTATTATTTGAGGGACGACATCAGCAGTTCGCCGACGGCGCTGGGGCCGGGAAACGATCTGGTCACCAGCAGCTTTTTTTACCGGCTCAACGAGAACTGGGGCCTGCGCGCCACCCACCAATTCAACGTGCGCAGCGGCCGGCTCCAGCAGCAGTATTACAGCATCTATCGCGACATGCGCAGTTGGACCGCCGCGCTCACCGCCGGCGTGCTCAACAGCGCCGGCAGTTCGACCGACTACACCATCGCGTTTTCCTTCTCGCTCAAAGCCGTGCCGAGATTCGGGTTGGGACGCGACACCGTGCGGCCGTATTCGCTCCTCGGCCAATAGGTGAGTCAACGCTCCAGCCGGTGAAATTGGAAGCGCGCCGGACCGTGTGCGTCCGCGTCGAGTTCCGCCGTGAGAAATCCCCCGTCCTTCAGCAGTTCAATGCCGGCGAGCGCGGGGCAAAGCCGCACGCGAAACGGCTTCCAATAGCGAGCCTCGCGCAGGGCCATGCTCATGCGCTTTACCGAATGGCCAAGGAAACGGATCGAGGGCATGCCCGCCAGCATGCGGGCTTTCCATAAAATCAGATTGGAATGCAGATGGCCGACAATCGTTTGCTCGATCTGCGGCAGCCGCCGCCGCACCGCCTCTTCACGCCACAAAAAAGGCAGGGCGGTCGGATCATGACAGAAGAGCAACACCCGCTGCCCGGATTCCAACGAGGAAAACGCGGACCGAATCCGGGCCAAATGCTGTTCGCGCAAGCGCCCCCATTCGGCTCGTTCCTCGGGCAGTGTCTCCGGCTCAAACACCGGCAGCGCCACCAGCGAAGAAACCACTCCCATCAGAACGTAGCGCCCCAATTCCAGTTTCCAGAATGGTTCGAGCCCCAATTCGCGCTGCGCCCGGTGGTAGCTGGCCAGCCGCATGCCGCCCTGCGCGCCGACCAGACTGAACTTGCCCAATTCGTGATCTCCGAAATTCGCGCGAAATCCGCCGCCGAACCGGGCGCGCAACCGGCCCAGGCACTCCCGGGCGCTTTGGCATGCGGCGTCATCACTTACCCCCACGAATCGGGTGTCGCAGCTGTAATCGCCGTTGGCAACGACGCAGTCCGCCGTACCGGCTTGTTTCAGAAAGCGTTCGAGCAAATCATTCCGCTCCAAAGGATCGCGCAGCCAGATAAAACGCCGATGGGCTTTGACCAGGAGCCTGATCAGGGGATTGGCAATGGCCCGGAATTCGTAATCCGGCCCGCGGGCTCGTTCCGCGGCCGACGCGTAATGAATATCACTCAGTATCACCAGCGTGAAAACGCGAGGCATGCGGCAGCATACCAACCCGCATGGCAGGCGTCACCGGGAATGACCCTGCACCCTGGAAATAGCAGTGCAGCGCGGGCGATACCTGGAAAGCCTCCAATCCCAAAATCGGGCGCGCACGGGGATTCTGAACCCTTCGCGGATCCACGGTCCGAAAGCGCCGATAAATCGGACGCACTCTCCCGCCCTGTGGCGGGACTTCGCGTCGTCTCATGGCTCCGGTTGACGCGAAGCGTTTGGAGTGCGTGCGGCTTCAGCGCCGCTTTTCCAAGGCCGCCTCCCGCCTTCGACCCCGTCCGGTTCCTGGAAAGACGTTCCCGGGAATGCCCCGGCGATAAGCTGGGCCTGTCCGTACTTCCACTGCTTGACGCCCGGCGCCGTCTTGCTAGTCTCCCCACGTGAATTATTGCAGCCCCTGCTTCGCCAGCGATTTTACCGGCAGGTTTCTTTTTACCTGGCCGGACTGGTACCTGCGGCTGCGCTAACCCAAAAAGCCCAACTCGCCGCAGGTCCCACCTGCGGCTTTTTTTGTGTCCCGCCGCAGCCGGATCCGGTTATTCTTTAACGCAACATGATCATCGTCCTCAAACCTGGCATCTCCAAGCAGCAAGAGACAGCCGTGCTGAAAGAAATCCGCAGCCGCGGATACCGCCCGCACGTCATGCGCGGCGTCGCGCGCACCGTCATCGGCGCCATCGGTGATGAACTCACCCATCGGTCCCTCGAAACCCTCACCGCCGTCTTTCCGAAGATTGTCGAGAGTGTCATGCCGGTCCAGAAACGCTACAAACTCGTCAGCCGCGAAGCGCACCCGGCGAATTCAACCGTTCGGGCGCGCGAACACGTCATCGGCGGGAAAAAATTTCATGTCATGGCCGGGCCGTGCTCCGTCGAAAGCGAAAAGCAGCTGCTCAAAACCGCCGTCGCCGTCAAAGCGGCGGGCGCGACGATCTTGCGCGGGGGAGCTTTCAAACCGCGGACTTCCCCGTATGAATTTCAAGGACTCGGGGAGAAAGGGTTAAAACTGCTCGCCAAGGCGCGCGCGGAAACCGGGCTGGCCGTGGTCACCGAACTGCTCTCCGAAACGCAGGCCGAGGTCGTCGCCGAATACGCGGACATCATTCAGATCGGCGCGCGCAATTCGCAGAACTTTCAATTGCTCATCGCTGCGGCGAAAACCGGAAAACCCATTCTGCTCAAGCGCGGACTTTCGATGAAAATCGAGGAATGGCTGTTGGCCGGCGAATATGTTCTGGCCAATGAAAACTGCAACCTGATGTTTTGCGAACGCGGCATCCGCACTTTTGAGTCTTACACCCGCAACACTCTCGACCTTTCCGCAATCCCGATCATCAAGAAGGAATCTCATTGCCCGATCGTCATTGACCCGAGCCAGGCCGCGGGCCGGGCTGATCTGGTCGCCGCCCTGTGCAAAGGCGCTGTAGCGATGGGGGCCGACGCGCTATTGATCGAAGTTCATCCGAATCCAGCGGAGGCGTGGAGCGACGGGGCGCAGCAGATTACATTGGATGGCTTCGCGAATCTGATGCGGGAATTGCGGCCGCTCATCCTCGCAGCGGGTCGCGAATAGTCAAACTTTCGCACTCTGCAATCCGATTTGGGCCGCGCCGATCCGGGCGGGGGAGTGCATGGGCATCGGCGGATTTACAAAAGGCACGCCATAACCCGTGGGGAATTTCGATGTGGATTGTCGGCTCAACTGAAGCGTAGCCGGACCGTTTGGCCGCCTGAACAAAAGCAAATTGGACTGGGTTCAGCCCGCAATTCAAACGAGTTTCGGTTGCGCCACTCCGTAGTGAAACTCTTCCAAGCTGGTGGCTTGCTCACGTCCGAAGTGGAAACCGTCGTCGTCCTGGTAACCCATCGGCGCTGTTGCCGTGGCGACCAACCCAAAACCCAGACCTGCCGCGAATAGTCCAAAAATGATTAAAACCGCAATCATCGCAATCTTGGCGAGCATCCTAAGTGCCAGAATGAAAACCTAATGAAACCTCGCTTACACTAAGCGAGCGCGGACGCTTCGTGTCCACTTTTATTCTAATCTGTTCCGCATTGGGACACTATCGAGCCGCCGATCAAACCTTCATTCGGGCATCTTGCAAGATGCGATTTGCAATTGGCACGATTGCGCAGTTCAAGACCGGCCCGATTGGGAATCGAACTCCTGAAGCTGTTTCTCGAAGCAAGCCGGGCAGATGCTGTGGGTGAACTCGGCTGCAGTGTGGGCGGAAATGTAGTTTTCCACCTGGTGCCAGTAGTTCTGGTCGTCGCGGATTTTCTTGCAGTGGGTGCAAATAGGAAGCAGTCCTCGGAGTTGCCGAACTTGCGCCATGGCCTGCTCCAGTTCCTGAACGCGGCGGCGCAATTCCAGTTGCAGTTTCAACACGCGTTCACCGACCTGGAGGCGCGCGCGCATCTCCGGCAACTCGAACGGCTTCACCAGATAATCGTCGGCGCCGGCCGTAAGCCCAATCACCTTGTCTTCAATCCGGGTGTTCTTGGCGGTGACCAGAAGGATATAGAGCGGCCGCTCGGGCAATTGAGCCCGGGCAACCCGGCACAGTTCATCCCCGTTCATCCCCGGCATTTGCCAGTCAATGATGGCCAATGACGGAGCATCCTTTCCCTGAAGGATTTTCCAGGCTTCGGTTCCGTCGCGGGCGGCAACCGTTTCATAATCCCATCCGGCGAGCAATCCTGCCAACGCCTTCATGGTGACGGCATCATCCTCTGCGATCAGCACTTTCATAGGGGTTTGACCGGGTTAGCTGTGAACCACACGAGTGGAGAATGCAAAGTTATTTGGAGAAAGCAAGTCTGCGGGGTCACGTTTCGTCCGGAGGGTCCTTTGCCAAAAAGACGATGTTGGCGCCTTCCCTGGACTTCGAAAAGTTCTCGAGCAGGGAAGAGGCCGGTGCCGTCACATTGGCCGGTCCCGGTTTGGGTTCTGCCCCGCGCGGTTCCAGCGCCGTGCGGAGCGCGCCTTCCACGAGTTGCGCACAATGAATTTTCATCGGCGGCAGGGGGCCGAGTTCACCTGCCAATTCCTCGGTCTTCAACGCCAGGGCCTCCTGAGGCGTTTTGCCGCGAATCAATTCGGTGGTCAGACTGGCGATGGCAATGGCCGTCTCGCAGCCAAAGGACTGGAAGCTGGCGCGGTCGATCACCTTTTTTCCGTTTTCCTCCTTGAACTTCACCCACATCCGCAGCATCTCGCCACAACTGGAGTTGCCGACCGTGCCCACCGCGTCCGCATCGGCCAATTCGCCCATGTTTCGCGGATCGGCAAGCGCTTTTTGAATTCGTTCCTGCAAATCGTCGTTCATTTCCGGATGGAGTATTGGGCCGGTTGAATCAGGAAAGCAACCACCCATCACTCCAATTTGTATCGGCGCATCGTCGTCTCCACCTCCTGCGCCCAGGCATCAATCCCACCCCGCAAACATCGCACGTTTTGCAGACCGTGCCCCATGAAATAAGCGGCGGCGTCCAATCCTTGCCGGCCCTGATGATCGATGACCACCAGCGGGCGCGTGTTCGAGCCATCGCTCAGGATCCCGCGCATCACCTCCTGAGACAACAACATCGAGCCTTCGACCCGCACCGCCTCGAATTCCTCACGCGAACGGACGTCCACCAGCCGGATGGATGGATCCCGCTTCAACCAATCGGTCAGTTCTTTCGGACCGATTAGGATTTTAGTGTCCTGTTCGTGGCTGTTCCTGACGTGCTCCAGCACTTCGTTCACTTCAAGCCCCCCGTTGCGCCGACACAGTTGCTCCAACGTTTCGTCCGGACTGAACCCGCAATTGCTGCACCCGCCGATGTGATACCGGCGAAACAAGGCGCGCTGCGCGCCGGGAAAGGCTTCAAGCAGATCGCTCATCGGCGTTTGCGGGCTGATCTTTTCCTGGGCAGCCGCGCTATTCATCGTCCAAAGAATTTTTGAATTTCACGGATCACCTCCACAAATTGGTCTATCTCACCGGCGGTATTGTAGAAGTAAAAGCTCGCCCGGGAGGTGGACTCCACCCCGAGCTTGCGCATGAGCGGCTGCGTGCAGTGGTGTCCGCCCCGCAACGCGATTCCGCGCCGGTTCGCCAGTTCCACGACATCGTGCGCGTGAACCTCATTCAAAAGAAAACTCACGATCCCGGCGCGGCCGACGTGGGGGCCGAACAGCCGGATCTCTTTAAGCCCGGCAAGCTTGGCGTACGCGCAAGCCCCAAGCTCCATGTCGTGCTGCGCAATATTCCGCCGCCCGATCTGGTCGAGATAATCCATCGCCGCCGCCAGACCGATGGCCCCCGCGATGTCGGGAGTGCCGGCTTCAAAGCGGTGCGGCGCTTGTTTCCAGGTGCTTTTTTGATATTCGACGTTCAGGATCATCTCGCCGCCGCCCTGGTAGGGAGCCATTTGGCCGAGAACCTCCTGCCGCCCGTAGAGCACGCCGATACCCGTCGGACCGCACATTTTGTGTCCGGAAAACACCAGGAAATCGCACCCGATTTCCTGCGCGTCCACCGGCCGATGTCCCACACTTTGAGCGGCATCCACCAGGGTGGTGATCCCCAGCTTGCGGGCGCGGGCGCAAAGTTCGGACACGGGATTAATCGTGCCCAGCGAATTTGAAATGTGCGTCATCGCGAACAATTTCACCGCGCGGGTCAAAAATTCGTCGAGCCGGTCCAGGTCAAGCAGTCCAACATCGCCGGTGACGGGAAGAAATGCCAGCTTCGCTCCGGTCCGCTCGGCCAGCATCTGCCAGGGAACGAGATTGCTGTGATGCTCCATCTCGGTGAGCAGAATCACGTCGCCGGATTTCACCTGCCGGTTGCCCCAGGCAGCCGCCACCAGGTTGATTCCCTCCGTTGTTCCCCGCGTGAAAACGATTTCATCCGCGCTCCGCGCATTGATGAACTTGGCGGCGCGGGCGCGGGCAGCCTCGAAACCGGCCGTGGCGCGATTGCTCAACTCATGGATGCCGCGATGCACGTTCGCGTTGTCCCGCTCATAATAGCGGCTCAAGGCGTCGATGACGGCACGCGGCTTCTGCGTTGTGGCGGCATTATCGAAGTAGATCAGGGGATGACCGTTGACGTTCTGGTCGAGAACCGGGAAATGGGCGCGGATCGCGCCCCAGTCGGTTTTTTTTTGTTTTGTTTAAGCGGCAAGCGTGGTCATCAAAATACATCGCGGTAACAAAAAGCCCAATTGCAGCTTCGCCGCTTCGCTTAACATGCCTTGATTCCACGGCGGGTCCCATACCAGCTCCACGGAAACATCGTCCACGGCTTCGAGGTTGAGCAGTTTGTTTTGCACGTCTTGCTGCAACACCGGCCCCATGCCACATCCGGGCGCGGTCAGCGTCATTTTGACATCCACGCGATAATTACTCTGACCAATCGGCTCGACGCGGCAATTGTAAACCAGGCCGAGGTCAACGATGTTTACCGGAATTTCAGGATCGAAACACGTTCGCAACTGGCTCCAGATTTCCTTCTCCACCTGTTCTTGGGTCTGGGTCACCGGCCCGGCCGCTTTGTCTGCCTTCATTTCCAACACCTGCAAACCGAGCGCGTCGGCATCCCGGCCTTCAATGCGGAACATGTTTCCGTTCACAATGACGGTATAACTGCCCCCAAGCGATTGCGTGACGTGCGCGTACTCGCCTTTTTGCAGCGTGACTTTGGTGCCGACGGGGATCACCGAGGCTTCCACGTCGCGACTTAAAGTAATTGGGGCGTCTTTGCCATCCATATGAATTGATCAGAATATATCCGATTTGGGCTTGTTTGTCCCGCGCGTTTTGCCGGCGGCGCAGATTACGTGGTCTCCGTCTCCGTCGAGACGGGTTTGCCTTCCCCTTTCAATGCGGCAACGAGCGCGTGCCACGCCAGAATCGCGCATTTGACGCGCGCCGGATACTTATGCACCCCGGCGAACACGGCGAGTTTGCCGACCTCGCCTTTGACCTGGCCGGTGGTGACCATTTCGTGAACCAGTTCAAACATCTTTCCAACTTCGGCCCGGGTCTTGCCTTTCACGCTCTCCGTGAGCAACGATGCGGAAGCCTTGGAAATGCAGCAGCCGGAACCGACAAAACTGACATCTTTAATCCGGTCGCCATCCAGCGTCAGGAACAACTTCAACTGATCGCCGCAGAGCGGATTGAGGCCTTGGGCAGAACAGGTCGCCCCCGGCATTTCGCGGAAATTGCGCGGTTTCTTGCAATGGTCAAGAATGACCTGCTGATAAAGATCGTCCAGATCGTCAAACATGGCGTGGATGGAAGACGCGTGACGCGCAACGGGCCGCCGCGGAACAACCGCTCTCTCGCACCCGGCATCCCGGCTCCAGCATCGTCTTCATCCCTTTTCCACCAGATGCGGGTTTTGTTCCAGTCGATCCCACACGATCCTGTCCAGTTCTTCGCGCGCCGGTTCGCAGCGGACGCGCTCAATGATCTCTCCGGCAAAAGCGTGGATCAACATCCGCCGCGCGGTGTCGGCGCCAAGACCGCGCGAGCGAAGATAGAAAATGGATTCCTCATTCAACTGCCCCACCGTCGCGCCGTGCGTGCATTTGACATCGTCGGCGTAGATTTCCAGTTGCGGCTTGGTATCGACGGTGGCGTCGTCTGAAAGCAGCAAATTTTTGTTGGTCTGCTTGGCATCGGTCTTTTGCGCGATTTGATGGACATAAATCCGCCCGTGGAAAACGCCTTTCGATTTGTCGTCCAGAATGCCGTTGAAGTACTCGTGGCTCGCGCAGCGCGGTTCGGCGTGCTCGACAATCATGTGATGATCGGCGAGCTGCTCGTTTTTCGTGAGGTAAAGCCCGTTCAAAACACACTCCAGCCCTTCGCCGGCCAGTTTCGCGCGGATGTTATTCCGCGAAAGCCGGGCGCCCAGGGCGAATGAATGCACGTTCACTTTGCTGTCGCGCCCAAACTGCCCCTGGATGGTGGCCACGTGAAAGGCCTCGGCGGCTTCGTCTTGAAGCTTGAGCAGTTCGACCGCGGCGCCGGCGCCCGCGACGAGTTCGGTCACGGCATTGGTCAAACCGGGCGCTTCGCCGGCGCTCAGATAACTTTCAATGACCGTGATTTTGCTGTTCGCCTCCGCGATAATCAGATTGCGCGGATGGACGGCTGCGCCCGTTTGTTTTGCCGATGAAATGAAAATGAGCTGGACCGATTCAGCGACGACGACCCCCGCGGGAACATAAATGAACGCGCCGTCGAGGAAAAACGCCTGGTTCAGCGCGGCGAATGCATTGTCCCCGGTTTGCGCGTAGCAACCCAGATGCTTTTCCACAAGATCGGCATCCCGCTCCAGCGCGGTCGCGAGATTCACGATCCTCACGCCGGCCGGCTGCGGGCGCAGGGACGACAAATTCCCGCTAAAATGGCCGTCGATGAAGACCAGCCGGCTGCCGGACAATCCCGCGAAAGCGGCGCGATTCACGGCTTCCCTCGTGGCCGCTCCGTCCATCGCTTCAAAAACCGGGTTGAACGGCAGTTTGGCAATGGGAGCCACGTTGGTAAACCGCCAATCCTCGTGTTGCAGCGTCGGAAAGCCCTGCTCTGTAAAGCTGGCAATGCCGGCTTTTCGCAAGGGCAAAAGCCAGGTTGGCCGCGACGCCTGCTGCCCGAGCCGCTTGAATTGCTCCAAATAGGGGCCGGCAGCATTCACGACGCCGCTTTCGATTGTCTGCGCCATAGCGTTGCTTCGCACAAGATGGTTTTGCAAATTGAGTCATCCAGTGTTCCATGCCCAGGGGGCTGACGCAAGTGAAAGGCGGGGGCAATTCTCGCGCGGAACTTGCCTTCTGATCCACATTCGGCAATCGTCATTGAACTCACATGCTTACTGAAGATGACATCAGGAATGCGCTGAAAACGGTGAAATACCCGGGTTACTCGCGCGACATCGTTTCGTTTGGACTGGTCAAAGAGATCGCGGTGAAAAGCGGCGCCATCAGTGTTTCGGTGCAATTGACCTCGAATAATCCCGATGCCGCGCAACAGATCAAAACTGAAAGTGAGCGTGCCTTGAGAGATCTGCCGGGCGCAACCGCTGTGTATGTGGAAATCAAGCAGCAGGCCGGACCACCCGCCGGCGGTCCCCAAAATTCCTGGACACAGCAGCAGAATCGTGTTCCCGGCATTCGCCGCGTCGTTGCCGTGGCCAGCGGCAAAGGGGGCGTCGGCAAATCCACCCTGTCCGTCAATCTGGCCTGCGCTCTGCAACTGCTGGGCTCGCGGGTCGGGTTGCTGGATTGTGACATTTACGGTCCCAGCATCCCGCTGATGATGGGGGTGCACGAGCGGCCGACCATCAGCGCCGAGGATAAAATGGTTCCGCCCTCGAATTTTGGCGTGAAGCTCATGAGCATGGGGTTTCTGCTCGAAGGCGATCAACCCGTCATCTGGCGCGGGCCGATGATTACCAAAACGATTCAGCAGTTCATTGGCGCCGTGGATTGGGGAGAATTGGATTATCTGCTTGTGGATTTGCCGCCCGGCACCGGTGACGCGCAATTGTCTCTCTGCCAGACGGTGCCGCTGGACGGCGGCGTCATCGTCACGACGCCCCAGGAAGCTTCACTCGGCGTCGTGCGCAAAGGCATTGCGATGTTCAATAAGGTCAATGTTCCGATCCTGGGCATCGTGGAAAACATGAGTTACTTCACCACGCCTTCAGGCGAGCGTGTGGAAATCTTCGGGCATGGCGGCGGCCGCGCCGAAGCGGAGCGGCAGGGAGTTCCCTTCCTGGGCGAGGTCCCCATTTTTACGGAGATTCGGGAAGGCGGCGACCGGGGAGTGCCTGTGGTCATCGGAAATTGCGAAGGGGCTGCCGGCAAGTCGTTTACAAATATTGCGGAAACGTTGCGCCGTTTGTTGCCCTGATCGTTGATTCAATTTCAGAATTTGCATACCTGACAGACGCACCTTAGCTTGAATGCGGTAGAAGATATCACCGTTATGGAAGCCCGTAATATCTGGCCGCAAATAAGGGTTGTCAGCGAAAGGGTCGCCGCTTAGAATTCTCTTACGAGACATTGCTGTCGCGAATATGTCTAACGATATTAAAGAGTCACCCGTCGCCAACGATTTACTGAAGAATTCTTCGCTTTACCGGGAGTTTCAGGCTGAACGCGAGGAGATTTTGAAACACAAATGGATTGAATCCGAGAAAGCCGGACGCGACATTGGCTTCGAGCGTGCCTTGACGGATTGGATCATCAAACACCGCTCAAAATGGCGCAAAGCCCGGCAAACAACTGGCAACTAAAACCAATATATTCGCTCCTTTAAGCCGGCCCAGCGAGGCCGCCAAGGGCTGATGAAAACAATTACTTAAGCGACGAACAGGTTTGCCTTGGCCTGTTCGTTTTTTTATGCCCGAGTCCACCGTTATCCTCAATGCCCAGGCGATCCAGCGCGCCCTCACGCGCATCGCCCACGAAATCGCCGAGCGCAACGTTCCCAGCAATGAAGTCGCGCTGGTCGGCATCCCGGAAGGCGGCGTGCCGCTCGCCCGACGCCTGAGCGCCCTCCTCGCGGACATTTGGAGCCATCCCGTTCCCGTCGCCTCCCTCGACGTGAGCATGCATCGCGATGATCTCGGCCAGCGGGCCGCCCCGACGGTTCATCCGACCGTGGTCCCTTTCGATGTGACCGGCAAAACCGTGGTGCTGGTTGATGATGTGCTCTGCAGCGGACGCACCATCCGGGCGGCGATGGATGCCTTGAACGATTTTGGCCGGCCCAAACGCATCCAACTGGCCGTGCTCGTCGATCGCGGACACCGCGAATTGCCCATCAAGGCGGATTTCGTCGGCAAAAATGTGCCGACTGCGCTTTTGGAAAAGGTTCACGTGCACCTGGCCGAGTCGGGCACCGAGGACGAAGTCGTGTTGGAGAAGAAATGAAAACGGACAATTGGAACGCTGGAGTATTGGAGAATTGGCGTGCGCGGTCTCAGGCACCCCATGCTCCAACCCTCCACTATTCCATCACCCCATTTTCCCCATGACCTGGAACCGCAAACATCTGCTGGACATCGAATCGCTGGCGGCCGACGAAATCGTCACCGTGCTGGATACGGCCCGGGCGTTCAAGGCGGTGGGTGAACGCGCCATCAAGAAAGTTCCAGCCTTGCGCGGCAAAACAGTCGTCAACCTCTTCGTCGAGCCGTCCACACGCACGCGAATCAGCTTCGAACTGGCCGAACAACGCTTGTCGGCGGACATCATCAATTTCACCGCCGAAGCGTCTTCGCTAAAGAAAGGCGAAACGCTGAAAGACACGGCGCGCAACCTCGAAGCGCTGAACGCGGATTTTATCGTCATCCGGCACAACGCATCCGGTGCGCCTCATTTCTTGGCGCGCGTGGTCAATGCCAGCGTCATCAACGCCGGCGACGGCGCCCACGAACACCCCACTCAAGCACTGCTGGATGCGTTCACCATCCGTGAACGAAAAGGGAAAATCGAAGGGCTCAACGTCACGATCCTCGGCGACATCCTGTACAGCCGCGTCGCCCGTTCCGATATCTGGGCGCTGACGAAACTGGGGGCCAAGGTCACCCTCTGCGGCCCGGCCACCCTGGTCCCGCGCACTTTCGAACAGATGGGTTGCCGCGTGACTCACAATGTGGATGAAGCCATCCGCGATGCCGACATCATCAACCTGCTTCGTATCCAGCACGAGCGCCAGCGCAAGACGATGTTTCCCAGCATCAACGAATACACCACCCTTTATGGCCTGAACAAAACGCGGCTCGCCAAGATCAAACCGGACGCGTTGATCATGCACCCGGGTCCGATCAACCGCGGCGTGGAGATCGACAGCGAAATCGCCGACAGCGGCCGCTCGCTCATCCTGGAGCAGGTTACCAACGGGCTGGCCGTGCGCATGGCCGTGCTCTTCCTCGTCAACGGCGGCAAAGGACCGCAGGAAATCGCGGCGGGCAATTAAGGGAAACAACCAATCAAGCGGCCCCATTCCCTGCCGTTCATTCCCTCGCCTTTCTGTCTTCTCAACGAAACCAGCGTCACTTTTGCGGCACCTCGATCACGTCGCCGTCCCGCAACCAGAGATTGGGTTCCGCTGCCGATTGCGGACCGTTCATGCCAGGGCGGCGTAGACCGTATGGGAACTCGTTGTGTGGCGGATGCCAATTGCTGACAGGCAAAATCCATTCGCGCTTCCTGCCAGTCGCCGGATCGCGCCGTGTCACTTTCACGCGGGAGGGGTCGGAATCGGTTGTCAGGACGTTTTGCGCCTGGGGGCTTTGCAACAGATTGGCGAGGTAACAACGGTCAGGCTCCAACTCGTCCAGCGGCACCTGAATCGTCTGTCCGCCGTCGATGATCAATCGGACGCTGCCCGCCTTGCTGCGAAGGAAACCAAGCATGGCCTTGAGCAGTGCCGGGGTATTTGTATCCGCTTCCGCCAGGGTGTGCTCGCGTTCGGGAATCTCCACCACGTCGCCGAACTCGAGCGGCATATCCCGGGAACCATCCACGCCATTGGCCCCGTCGAGCAAATTGATTTTGAGTCGCGTCTCGTTGGTGGCGCCGCGGGGATGGCGCGCGATCACCACCCGCGCCAGGTCAAGGAATGGCATCGTGTCAACGAGCGGGGCGCCGGGCATGACATAAGGAGGCCCCGAATTCATCTTTTGCAACTCGTAGAAGTTCAGAATCGTTTCGAGCAATGTGAACCGGTTCCAGTCGTTGGTTCCTTCCTGAAACACCGTCATCGAGAAATCGGTCGCGGGGCGGCGGACGGTGATGCGGTCCCAATGCGGCAAACGGTCCAGGGCGCCGTGGCTGCGGAGCAACGCGGCGATCCCCGTGAGCGACGCCTTCACGCTGGAATCGAAGTTGTTTTGCGCCAGCCAGTTCTTGATGTGATCCAGCGGTGTTTCGCCGTCATTGTTTCGCACGTTGGGGTCCGCGCGATGGTCAAGTAGCAGCTCAATCTTTTTTCCGAATGCCGAGCCCCAGACGGCGTAATGCAAGGGCGTGCTGCCGCGCAGATCCCGCACATTCGGATCCGCGCCGTGCTTCAAGAGAATCTCCACGGCAGCCACTGGGGAATTGTCATTCACGGCCTGATCCAGCGCCGTCTTGCCATCCGAGAGGCATGAATCAACCTTTCCACCGGCATCGAGCAGCACTTCCAGCATTTCCGGATTGGAAAGCGCGCCGAACAACAATGGCCGCCCATCGAACAGGGTATCGTTCGGATCAGCCTTGTATTTCAACAGCAGTTTCACCATCGGAAGCTGCTCCGTTGAAACGGAACGGGAAAGTGGCGTGACCGAAGGGGTGCCGTTGAGATGACGCTCCCAATCAGTGTTTCCTTTTTCATTCGGGTTCGCGCCATGCTCCAGCAGCAATTCGGCAGAGGCGTCATCCTGCTTATGGATGGCTGCCAAAAGCGGCGCGTCCAGCCTGCCACCACTCGGGTCCGCCTTGGCGGCCAGGAGAATCCTCACGGTTTCAGGCGATCCGCTCTCGACCGCAAAACTCAACGGCGTCCGTCCCTCGCTGCTTTCCATGTTTGGATTTGCGCCTGCCGCCAGAAGCTGTTGGACGATTTTTGCGCGACCGCTTTCCGCCGCCCGATGAAGCGGCGTAATCCCTGAATGCCTATCGGAAACATTCACATCCGCTTTGTTTGCCAGCAGGACTTCAACGATCGCCTGGAAGCCTTTGTCTGTTGCCACGTATAACGGGGTTCTCCCGTCGTCGTCTTTCGCATTCACATCCGCGCCCCGGCTCAATAGCAGTTCTACCATCGCCTTGTTGCCGAAGGTCGCCGCTTGATGCAAGGCGGTGGGGCCAAAACTCCTGGCGCCGTCACCGGCCGCGGCCGCGTTGACATCCGCCCCGTGATCCAGAAGAAAAGCCGCCACCTTCAACCAACCCGCATCGGCGGCGCGAATCAGGGGATGTTTGCCGTTCGGCGAGGTGATCAGGTCCGGGCTGTTCTGCATCATCGCCTGGATGCGGCGGATTTCCTGGTCTTCCTCGCCAGGCTCGGCCGTCGCGGTTGAAACAGTTGCTTTCGCCTGGGCCGCCCGGGCTTGGTCCAGTTGGGCGCGCAGGATCCGGACAGAATCCTGCGCCGCCTCGAATTTGCCTTTCAATCCCGTGAGCACTCCGTCCACTTGCTGATCAATCTGGTCGCTGAGGGATTTGACCGATTCCTCAGCTCTCACCATAACGGGATTCTCCGGTGTGTAGTCCGGGCGAAGCACCGCCTCCTTCTGCTTCGCTTCAACCAAATCCTGCATCAATTTCGTCAGAACCGGGTTGGGGTAGTTTTGTTGCACCGCAATCCGCAGCTTTTCCGGGGTCAACGCTTTGAGCTGAGCCAGTTGCGCCTCCAATGAAGCCGCGGCAACCTCCAGTTGCCTTTGCTCGTCGGCCAGATCCCGCTCTTCATGGCTCAACTGCAATTGCTGTTGCTCCAACTGCGTTGAAGCCGATCGCGGCACGGAATTGCTAAGACGATCCGCAGGCCCGATCACATGCATCAACCGTGTCGTGAAGGTTGGTTGGCCGGCAGCGGCTTCCTCAGTCCTTGCGCCCATGCCCGCCAGATTCTGCCGGCTCAGTGTGACGAGAGTCTGCTGGTCGGAAAATTCGCGGAGGAGTCGCCTGTATTCCATGACCGCCTCATTGGTTTGGCCCAGCTTGCGATAACACTCCCCCAGCCGGAACACCGCCGTGGCCGCAATCTGCCGGTCCTTGCCGAATTGGGCGGCAAGTGCCTGGTAGTCCGCGACGGCGGCGGCGAGGTTCCGGTTGGCTTCCTCCTCGAACAGTCCCTGCTGCAGCAGCGACGTGAGGTCGTTGGTGGCGGCGGGGGCTGCCAAAGGAAGAATGCAGAATGAAGAATGAAGAATCATGAGAGCCAGCAGGACGAAAGTTGCCTTCATGCGGTGAATTCTGCCTCGACTGTAAGTTTCAGTTGTCATGGTTCTGTAAAATCGTGTCGCCGCTCACATGCTTCTGCATCCTTTTCTGCATTCTTCATTCATCCTTCCCCATTTCCAGCTTGTATCCCACGCCATGCACCGTCTTGATCCAGCGCGGTTCATCCGGATTCCGCTCGATCTTTCCGCGCAGGCTGGCGATGTGGTTGTCCACCGTGCGGGTGGTCGGAAAAGCGGCATAGCCCCAAACGACGTCGAGGAACCGTTCGCGGGTGACCGGTTCGCCAGGTTGCTCGGCCAGCAGTCGCAGCATGGCAAATTCCTTGGCTGTCAGGTGAATGGCTTTTCTGCCGCGCACCGCCGTTTGACGCGCCAGGTTGATCTCCACCTCACCGAGCTTGAGTTTGGCCGCCGACTTGCCCTGCCGCTGCACGCGCCGCAACAGCGCCCGCACGCGCGCCAGCAATTCCTCGGTGCTGAACGGCTTCACCAGGTAATCGTCCGCGCCTGCATCCAGTCCGGTCACGCGGTCTTCCACCTGCCCTTTGGCGGTGAGCATGAGCACCGGCACCGGATTGCACAGGCGCCGCAACTCCGCGCAGACTTCGTAGCCGTCGAGCTTCGGCATCATGATATCGAGCAGGATCAGGTCCGGCTTCTCTTCGAGAGCGCGCTGGAGGCCGCTCTCGCCATTGGCCGCCGTCAGCGCGCGATAGCCCTCCGCTTCGAGCACGTCCTGCAGGGCCATGCGCATGGGCGCCTCGTCTTCGATGATCAGAATGCGGGCCATTGTTGGATGTTGATTTTTCATTGCTGCAACGGCAATTCGATCGTAAACCGGCTGCCTGCGCCGGGCGCACTGCGGACGATCACCCGCCCGCCATGCGCCTCGACGATGTGTTCCACGATGCTCAACCCGATCCCCACCCCCTGCGTCTCACGGCGCAGTTCAGAGCCGCGCCGGTAAAAGCGCTCGAAAATCTTTTCGTGCTCCTCCGGAGGAATTCCGGGGCCGTGATCGGAGACGGATAAGTGGATGGTGGATGGTGGATGGTGGAAAGAGCTTTCAGATTGTTCTCGTTCCTTGTCCTCGACAGGGGCTTCGTGATGCGTGATGCGTGATGCGTCAAGCATTTCTGGCTCCGGCTTCCGTCCTCCGTCTTCCGACCTCGGACCTCGGACTTCGATTCCCGCCGTGACCGTTTCACCCTTGGGCGAGTGCTTGATGGCATTGTCGATCAGGTTGACCAGCGCCTGCTGGATAGCTTTGCCGTCCACGTTCGATTCGATGTTGGATGTTGAATGTTGGATGTTGAATGTTTCCAGTTCCAGGCTCACCCCTTTCTCCGCCGCGTACGGCTGCATCAGGGTCACCGTCTGGGTGACCAGCGCAACCACGTCCGTCGGCTCGAACTCATACTCCTTGCGCCCCTGCTCGATGCGCGAGAAGTCCAGAACGTTTTCGATCAACGACGAAAGCCGGCGGCATTCCTGAACGATAAACCCGAAGTATTCGTTCTGCTTTTGCGGTTCGGCGATCTTGCCGCGCTCCAGGCTCTCCGCCATCAACCGCACCGACGCGATGGGCGCCCGGAGTTCGTGCGAGACGCTGGAGACGAAGTTGGATTTCATCTCGCTCAACTGAAGCTGGCGCTGAAACGCTCGTCGCGCCGCAATCAATCCCGTCACAGCGGTGACCACCGTTCCAAGAATCAGGAGAATAAAAAGTCCAGCGCGCCGATGCTCGACAGACAGCATTTGCTCCCGGCTCGTGAGAAGAAATGTCAGATCGAAGGTCCCCGCATCGAGATCCGGGTGCTTTCCCAGCCGTTGCGTGGCGATTCCCAGGATAGGTAGCGCCTGCGCCGGCCCCGTATCACGCGATGCGCGCAATTGCAATCCTTGAACCGAGACCACTGCCCTGGCAAACCCGGGTACCAAGTACCTGTTTTCGTCCAGCTCCTTGGCGAAGATCGCTTCAACCACCCGCCGCGGCACGAACGCAACAATGTAGCCGGAGCCCGAAAGAGGGACTCCGTCCGCATCGTTCCCCGCCCGTTGGAATGTGCAGGGCTCGAAAATCGCCAGCGCTTCCTCCGCTGTTCCGGTCGTCCAATGCATCCACGGCTGCCCCCGGATTGAGTTGGTTAATTCTGGAAGGTGACGCAAAGAAACGAGCCATTCATCGGCTTTCGATTGAATCGTCCACAATTGCCGCATGCTGCGAACCGTCCCGGCTGGAAGAGGGTCGGTCCCGTTGGTTCGTGTTTCGGCCAGTTCCAGCAGGGCCGGCGCCATGAATGACGGGCTCGCGAATATTTCGTTGAACAACTCCCGCGCGCAGGAATTCGACAGCGTCGTGGACGGATTGCGAAGCAGACGATAAAGCGCGAGTCCACGAAAGGAAACTCCGGATTCGGAAATGTCCCCGATAAAGATCCGCTGATCCGGCGCCGTCGCTGCCAGATTCCCCGCCAGAACGGCAGCTTCCTTGGACACGCCGCTGCCTGCGAAAGCCTCGACAGCCTGCCTGGGGGCGACATTTGTGGCCGCGACAAGGTACAGATCCTCCCAAAGTCCTTTTTGCTTTGGCGTCAGTTCACGGAACCATTTTGGCGGCACCGGAGCGATCGGAATCTCGGGCGGTTCCAGTTGTCGTCCATCGGCCAGGAGTTCGCACTGGGGCGCCGCCAGATCGGCCAGCTTGAGTCCGGGGTGGTTCCGCTCCCACCGGGCGATATCGGCTGCCAATCTGTCATCGGGAGTGACGGTGACGGAGGGCTGGCTCGCCGACCGCAACTCCATCGTCCAGACATTCTGCAGAGTCAGGAACTGATGAAGTTCGTCATTGACGGTGGACCGAATGGCGCGGGAAAGGCTTTGAACGCTCTCCGCAGCCCGCTGGCGGGCGTCTTGTTCGGCGGCCCTCTCATCCCGGCGCAGGGAAGCCAGACTCACAATTCCCAGCACCGCAACCGGCAACAGGATCAGGATTCCATGCCAGAGGAAACTCGGCTTGCGTTGGATG
>CAZFOA010000014.1:0-26756 GCA_964520205.1 uncultured Verrucomicrobiota bacterium
GCCGCCTCGTTGTATTGCTTGAAGCTTTCGGCTTTCACGCGCATGGCTTCGGCGGTCGCCTTGCCTTGCGCCTCAATGACGGATGCCTCGGCCAGACCGCGCGCCTTGTTCGCATCCGCTTCGGCCAGACCCGTGGCTTTCACGACGTCGGCGCCGGCAAAACCGGTCGCTTTCGTCGCGGACGCCGCACCGGCCGCCTCGGTTTCGAGCTGGAATTTCCGTGCATTGGCCAATGTCTCGACACGGTACCGTTCGGCGTCGGCCGGTTTCTGCACCATGGCTTCGAGTTCGCGCTGTTTGCGCTGGATTTCCTGTTGCTGCAACTCAATCTGTTTTTGTTTTTCAACGATGCTGACTTGCACTTCCTCGGCCTTCACGAGCTGGCCGGTCTTGAATTTCTGCAAATCGTAGGCAAGGTCGGCCTGCGCCTTCTGCTGGTTCACCGCCGCCTGGTATTGCGCGACGTTCGACTGGTAATTGCGTTGCGCCTCGGCGATTTTCGTGTCGGCGGCGAACTGCGCCTCCTGCCCGGCCTGCTTCGCCTGCGCGGATCGGATCTGGGAATCGCGGTCGGCCTCGGCCTGGGCGATGATGGCGTCGCGCTTGACCTGGGCGATGCGCGGCTTGCCGAGCGCATCGAGGTAACCTTGCGTGTCGCGGATGTCGCGGATGGTGAAGCTGACAATGCCGAGGCCCATGTTGCCCATGTCGCCGGCGGCGACTTCCTGGACCTTCTGGGCGAAGGCGTCGCGGTTCTGGTAAATTTCCTCGACCGTCATTGTGCCGAGAATGGCGCGCAGATGCCCTTCCAGGGTCTGCATGGCGATGCTCTTGATGTCGTCGGTCCCCTTGCTCAGGAATTGTTCCGACGCGGTGGCGATGGAAATATCGTCGCCCTTGACCTTGATCTGGGCCACGCCGTCCACGCGCACGGGCACACCCTTGCTGGTGTAAACCTCCGGCGTCTGCACATCAATCGTCAGCAGTTCGAGCGAAAGCAGGTCCACCTTTTCGATGACGGGGATGACGAACGTGCCGCCGCCCTTGACGACGCGGAAGCCGCGCATTTTGACCGAGCCATCGGGATCGGTGTAGCGATGTTTTCGGCCGGAGACGACCAGCACCTGGTTGGGGCCGACTTTGGTGTAGCGGCCCGCCCAAACCGCGATGGAGACGATCAGGAACAGGACGATGCCGAACACGGCAACGGCGACGATGCCAAAATTGCCGGCCAGGACTTGCGCGAAGCAGAGCGGATAGTTCATAGGGGGTTGGTCTTTTGCTATTCTGGATTAAGCGGATTGCACGTAAAACTGCGAGCCGACGATGCGAACGATTTTCACGGTCTGGCCATTGGCCACCGCCGTGCCCTGCTCGACGCGGGCCGGGGCCGTGTAGCGAGTGCCCGCCTGAACGTAGGCGATCTCCCCCACTCCGTTCGCGGGAATGGGCGTGATGATGGTCGCGTTGTGGCCCAGCAACGTCGCGATGTGCGATTCGCTCGAACTTTGCGTCGACCGAAAAATCGCGTCGAACAGCCAGAACACTCCCGCGGCGATGACAATCCCGCCCACAGCCGAGAGCGGCGCATTCAGCCAGACGCTTTTGGTGGCGTCAATACTGGAAAAAATCATTCCCAGCGCGCCGAGGGCGGTGAGGAAGGAGGCGATCACCGTCGGGCTGAACACCGACATTCCGGGCATGCCGCCTTGATCGAAGCCGGTGTCCGCGTGGCCGCCGGTGCCGACGTCCGCATGCGCATCGTGCCCGCCAAAATGGTGTCCGAAGAACGCGCCGGCGATGGTGAATATCAGTCCGACTCCAAAACAGATTGAATAGATAAGAAATTCCATAAGTCCTCGCTCAGTTCGTTGCGACCAGTAAAAGCTCAACTAAACCGCCGGCGCAAGCCTGAAAGAAACCGGACCGCTCCGGATCGCGGCCGGGAACGCCGGTTTCTCCGGTTCGGCCAAAAGCGATGTCCGGCCTGCCCCGCTGCCGGGGCAAACCCGCAAATTTGATTATTGGAACACGGACCTTCATCTGCCTGGAATGAAGAAACGACAATCGGGCCGGATTCGCACCTATAATTTACCAGGGTGTTTGTAAACCAGGAGACTCGGCCCTGGAGGTGGGGCGAGCGTCCTCGCGAGCCGTCTTCACTCGCCTTTGGCGCGCAGGGGCGGCTCGCGAGGACGTTCGCCCCACCGAACACGGACGCCGTGTTTTGTTTGAAACCTTTTGACCTGTGAAGCGTCTTATTGGAAACTCCAGGAAAGCCATGATTCATAAGACCAGAACACTATTGACCTTGATCGGTGCGGCGGGCCTTGCGACCGCCGCTCTGGCCAAGGACATCGACACCAGCAAACTTCCGCCGCCGGCCAATCAGCCGGGCGTCACTTACGACAAGGACATTAAACCGGTTTTTGACCGGTCCTGCGTCAAATGTCACAGCGGCGAAAAGCCGAAAGGCAAATTGCGTCTGGATTCCCTGGCAGGCGTGGCCAAAGGCGGCACTGACGGCAAAGTGGTTCAGCCGGGAAACAGTGCCAAGAGCATGATCATTCTGAACGTGGCGCATCTGGGCGATGAAGAGGACTGGATGCCTCCCCCCAAGAACAAGGCCAACATCCCGCAACTGACCGGCGAGCAGATCGGGTTGATTCGCGCGTGGATTGACCAGGGAGCGCAGTAACGAGCAATCAAAATATCGGATGACCGATGCGTTGTGTCATCGCGCATTTTTCAGTGTCGATGGACCAGAGCCCGTCTCACAAATGGCTCAGGTAGGGCGCGTCACTCCGTGCGCGCCGTCTCCGAAAGCTGGAATTGCCGGGGATTCCAAAGCCTGAACCCAGCTGCGGCGCGCACGGAGTGACGCGCCCTACCTTTTATGAGATGGGTTCTAGGGTTTTATCGAACCCGGCAGAAGCGACGAATCGAGCGGCTGGATCGGCCGGCTTTTGAGTTGCCGCAGATCCATTTGCTGACGCACCAGGTTTTGTTGTTCCAGTTCGGCCAGGGCCGGATCCGCCAGCCGGGTTCGAATCGCGCGCAACTCCCGATCAATCCACTGATCCCGGAGAATCACCAAAAAGCCCGCACTGGATTTCGTGCCTTTGATGACGGCCTCGGGATCCTCGGTCTCGCGCTTATTGACCAGCGCCTCGGTAATCAATTCCACGCTGAGGGAGTCTTCAAATTCGGCCAGAAACGCGGAGGCACCTTTCCAATTGTGCTGACCATGCAGTTCAATACATCGAAACGCCACGTTCCGAATCGGCTCATTGACCAGCCATTCGGGTTTCAAGCGTTCAGCCACCCAGGGAACCCATTCTTCGTGAGCCAACAGCAGTTCCAGCAACCATAATTCCTGACGAAAGGACTCGGTAGGATTCTGCCAAACTGAAGTTTCTGTTTCGGCCTCCTCGCCCGGCGCAGGCGCCCGAGCCGCTGATTTTTTGAATTCCTGCCGCACTGCATCCGGGGTGACACCCAGTCGAAAGGCGGTTTTCTGCGCGTGCTTGTCGATCAACACCGCGCTGCCGGTCTTATGCACCGCCTCGGCCATGCCGCGCAGAATGGCAACGCGGCCTTTGTCGGTGTCGACTCCATTCGTCGCGCACAACCGCTGCAGGTAATAGTCAAAAAAACCCTCGGCGTGTTCAATCAACTTGCGGAAAGCGTCGCCGCCGTTGGCCTTGATAAAGCTGTCCGGGTCGTGCGGCGCCGGCACCACCGCCACGCGCACCGCCAGGCCGGAGGCGAGCAAGTGATCCAGCGAACGGACCGCCGCGTTTTGGCCGGCTTCGTCGGAATCGAAACACAGCACCACTTCGTCGACATAACGCTTGAGGATGCGCGCATGGTCGGCGGTGAACGCGGTGCCCTGGGGCGCCACGACATTTTGGAGCCCGGCCATGAAGCAGGCGATCAGGTCGAGCTGGCCTTCGCAGACGACGGCAAACCCGGCGTCGAGCAGGGCTCGTTTCGATTTGTCGAGGCCGAAGAAGATCTTGCTTTTCGTAAAGATGGGAGTTTCCGGCGAATTGACGTACTTGGCGGTTTTTTCATCGCCCGACAGCACGCGCCCGCTGAAACCGACCACCCGGCCCTGTTCATCGCAGATGGGAAACATTAATCGGCCGCGAAAGCGGTCGTAGTAATGCTCGCCGCCTTCCTTGCGCAGAATCAGACCGGCCTTTTCCACCAGCGCCGGTTCGTGTCCCTTGCTTTTGGCCCAATTGACGGTGTCGTCCCAAAGATCAGGCGCATAACCCAGGCGGAACAATTTGACGGCCTCGGCGGACACGCCGCGTTGGGCCAGATAATCGCGGGCGATCTGGGCGCCAGCCTCATTGGCGAGCGCGTTTTGCCAGCGTTGCGTGATTTGGTCGTGGATTTGCAGCAGGGATTCTTTCAGGTGCCGCGTTCGTTGTTCGCCCGGGTTCTGCTCGTATTCCAGGGGGATTTTCGCGCGGTCAGCGAGGCGCTGGACGGCCTCGGGGAACGTCACACCTTCAAATTCCTTGACGAACGCGAACACGTCGCCGCCTTTGTGGCAACCGAAGCAATGGAATATCTGGCGGTGCGGGTTGACGTTGAAGCTGGGCGTCTTCTCCTTGTGAAACGGGCAGAGCGCGGTGAAGTTTGCCCCGGCGCGTTTGAGGGGCAGACAGGAGCCGATCACATCCACGATATCGCTGGCGGCGCGGATTTGTTCGAGGGCAGCGGAAGAAAAAAGGGCGGCCATGAGATCGTGACACCGTTATACCGGTGGCGCGAGACTATGGCAATTGCGATTCCTTCTGCTTGAAATTCTTTTTGTCCTTATCCGGCGCGGTGGGCTTGATCAGCAGGAAGGATAGATTCTGTTTGATCCACGGGCCGGCCAGCGAACTTTCAAACACTTGCGTCTGCAGGGAGTAAAACTTGGGGAAAAAATCGCTTCCGTAAAGGTCGTTCTGGTACTTGATGTCAGCACGGATTTCCGCGGAGTTATAGGCGCGGGCGTTGAGCAGCGCCAGGGCGGCGATCAACATGCAACAGAAGCGGATCATGCCGGCCATCATCCCCAGGTAAAACTCAGAGCGTCCGAAAACGTCCTTGCCCACCCATTTTTCACCGGCCGCGCGCTTGAGCAGCGCGAACAAAGCGGCGATCACCAGGCCCACTCCCAGGTAAGCCATCAAAAAACCGGCCAGCAAACTGAACACGGAGTTGGACGCAATGGCGGTTCCCAGCGGCTCGTAGAAGAAGGCGCAACCCACCGCGATGGCCAGCCACTTGAGCAGCCGTGTCAATTCTTCGGACATGCCGTACTTGCGGCCTCGCTGCATGCCCACGATGACCACCACGACGATCAGCAGGTCAAACCAGTTGAATGGCAAATTCATTTTTATCCTGTCGCTCTGCATCCGCCCGGGGATGCCTGACTTTAGAAGTCTTTGGCAGCGAGATTTGTGCCAGAAATCAACGGGATTGACGCCGGAGCCTTCGAAATAAGGCCATTTTGAGAATAACGGCCCAATTCCGAACAGGTTCCAGGTGGCGTAACGGAAAACAGTTCTGTACGCCATGAATGCACGAATCATACCGATCCGGCAGGGAAACGCCCTCGTAAACATCTATGCCCGTGACCGGCTCAAAAACGGCAATCGCCTTATTGAGTTCAAGGTGGCTGACTACACCACTGGCAAGCGCAGGTTTTGGAGCTTTTCCGACGAGGCCAAAGCCAGGACCAAGGCCAAGGAGATCGCCGAAGCCCTGAATGGCGGTCGGCCCGAAACCGCCTCGTTGACTGAATGGCAAAAGAAGGAATACCTGGAGGCCGAGGAAATGGCCAAGGCAGTCGGGTTGGGACTGAAGGAGTCTGTGATGCTCTTTTGCCAGGCGCTCAAACTGATTGACGACCAAGCCCGGACGCCTATTGCTGGCAGCGCAGTTCTACGCCGACCACCGCAACGACAAGCCGCCCTTTACACCAAAGCCCATCAAGGATGCCGCCGATGATTTCAATAAGCGCCAAACGGGACAGAAGACGCTAAGGAAGCGGGTGCTTACCCGCCATATTAGCAACCTGGCCCGGCACTTCTCGGGATAATGCGTGAACGAGATCACGACTGCCATGGCCAAGGACTACATGAAGGCCCAGGGCTGGTTGGAGGTTACCTGGAACGTGATATTGAGCGACTAGCCGCAAGCGCATACGCGGCAATGGCGCGAGCGGTGCGCGATGGAATAACCGCATTGTTGGCCGTTTTCAAAGCGCCCAGTCCGAATGATTTGCTGCGAAACGCCACCGTTGAAGAGTTCTTGCAGACCTTCCTCGATCAGGCAGGTAAATTTTCCGAAGGCTGTTGCCAGGGATGCGCCAGGATCATGAGGCAGAGCACCGTCGTGCCTGAAATCCGTTCGATTTCTTGGCATTCTGATTGCTGATGTGTGAGCGCCATGAAAACGGTAAGGCTGGCGAATTTAATGTCGATCGGATTGGCCTTCGCTGTTTGTTTATTTGGCGCTGCGCTTAACCAAGCGATCTCGTCCGAGAACTCTGCCGAAACATCCAAACAGATTCGGCTCGCCTGGAACCGTCAAACCCTTTTGGATGCCTACCACAAAATAGGAAAAACCAATTCAATTTGGGATACGTTTGCAAACGCTGCCTTGAGCAGCTATGCACGAATGCGGGCAGGCAAGACCGTTGACATCGAACTACAGATCGTCGAGACAAATTGTGAAGCTGCAATTGCGGCCGGGTGTGACGACCCGATGATTGCTTACCTGTATGCGCGTTTTGCGCTGGTACACCAAGACATCACTGAAACCGCGCTTGCAGATGCATTTTGTAGAACCGCGCAAGCAATGAACTCGTCGCAATATCCCGATGTCCGCAAGTTTTATGCGTCCCTCTGGGCAGCCGACCATCGTAAACGCGCAACCGCGTCTGATCCCCATACACCACCTGAAGTCCATGCGCTGCGGCAATCGGCTATGGCCTATTTGTATTCCGCATTAAAAGACAAGACCATGCCCGCGCAAGAAGTTTACGATGACTGCAAATGTTTGTTTAGTCTATTGCATGTAAATAATGTTGAGTTGCAACGCGCCTACAACCTCATCCAGCAGCCACTTTTTGCGAACCATGACAAATCCACCGCCCTTCTGGTGGAGGGAAAAGCCTACATCGACCTGGCATGGCAGTCACGAGGCGGTGGTTGGGCCAGCACGGTTACTGAAGACGGATGGAAAAACTTCGGGGAACGACTTGAGATTGCCGAAAATGCTCTGGATGAGGCATGGAAATTGAACCCCAATGACCCGCAAATTCCAGCTACGATGATCACCGTAGAACTCGGACAGGGAAAAGGCCGTGATCGCATGGAATTATGGTTCCAACGGGCAATGGCACTTGATCCTGAAGATGGCGAGTGTGCTTGCGAAGCCAAACGTTATTACCTCGAACCGAAGTGGTATGGATCAGCGGAAGACATGTTGGCGTTCGGAAAGGAGTGCCTGGAGTCAAAAAAATGGGGTGGAAAGGTGGCGCTTGTTTTGGTAGATACGCATAGAGCCCTCGCGAATTATCTGGACGAGTCCGAACGTCCCGATTACTGGAAACGACCTGGAGTGTGGCAGGATCTCAGGGCTGCATTCACAAAATATCTGCAAGCACATCCCAATGATATCAAAGAGCGTCAGGAATATGCGCTTTTCGCCTATCGGTGCGGAGATTGGGATGAGCTGAACAAGCAATTGCCACTTCCCGGCAAAGTGCAATACGACGTTTTTGGTGGCAAAACTCAGTACGAAAAAATGCTTCGTTTTGCCAAGGATCATATCGTTGATCAAAAGAATTAAATCGTCGCCCTGCCTGAACCAGCATTCTCGCAACTCAGTTAAACTTTCCAATTGTTGACAGGCGGCCAGTCGCGGGAGTTCACGGAAATCAAGAGGTCAATAGGCATCTCTCGCAGGTGCGTGTCCCTTCGTTGAATCGAACCATTCACGGCGCATTTGCGGCCGTTCATCTCGTGGCAGGAGGCCAGCCACATCACGCACTAATCGGAAGAACGTTTCTTCAGCACTATACAATGGTTTATGATGGCCGCAGCGGAACAGTGACGATTTCAGACTGACGGCCAATTTGGGTTGTCAGCAACAATTCGTCAGGACACGACCGGAAATCGCGGGTTGTCCCTGGTTGTCCTGCGTCACCGGCCCGGTGCCGCTCACCTCTGCCGCTGAACAATCCCCGTCAACCTGTTTCGCCATCGTCGACCCACCGGTTGGCGAGGAAGAAGCAGCCCAAGGCAATCAGTATTGAAATCGCAGCGATGAGGATGGCCTGGGTGCCCGGACGTTTCAGGTCATTCATAAAGTCCGAAGTCATTTCGCCCATCCTGCCATACATAATTTCCATCTGCCGGATCTCCGGTTTGGAATACCCAGCCATCATGGGGTCATCTGTCCAATCCCGATTATGAGTCCGAATCCAATACAAAGCACACGCGCTGCCGATCCCAAGCACCAGCACCAGGATGCCCGCCGTCCTGAATCGGGCACGGTGCTTCAAGGTTGAGTTTGAAACGGTCATCTTGTGGTCCACGGCGTTCTTGCGTGCTCAATTCGTTGTTTCTAAATCTCTGATCGGCTGAGTTGCGCCTTCCAGCCGGCCAGATGTTTCGACGCCAGAGAAGGATCGTCAATCACCAACATTGAACCCGCTGCGTGGCGGCGTGGCCGGCAAGCGGCACGCTCCGTTTGGCCTGCGATGGGTGCCGGAAATCAAGGCGGATTTTCGGCCATCCAGAAGCGAATGGCGGCTGCCTGGGCATTCCGCGGATCGTTTTCCAGGACTTTTTCGTATTGCGCGCGCGCCAACGCCGGCTGGTGGAGTTGCAGGGCATAGAGATTGCCCAGCGCCAGATGAGCCCGGGGTTCGCCGGGATAAAAATTCAGCATCGTTTTCAGCTCATCCGCCGCGTCCAAGGGATAATTCGCCTGTTTCAGCAGCAGCGCGAAATTGTAACGCGCGTCGGCCGACTCGGGCCTGATGACCAGGGCCCATTCATAGGCAGTCAGAGCTTGCGGCACGGCGCCGGCCGCCGCCGCCGCGAGTCCCAGGTTGTAATAAGCGTCATAATCGGCCGGGTCCAGTTCGGTGGCTTGCCGGTAAGCCTGGATGGCTTCACGGAATCGACCGGCCTGTTGCGCCGCCAGCCCTTGTGCAAACGCCCGCTCGGCGGCGGACGTGTCCCCGGACGCCGGCCTCGCGAGCGAGTGGTAAGCGTAGCGCGCCGTTCGCCGGGAGCCGGACGCTGTCGTTTGCGCCGCCGCAGAATCGGCGTTGGGGCTGGTCCTGGACTCGCGATGCAACAAGTTCAAGGGGTTGATTCGGGAAAGGAACCCCGGTTTTTCCGTTTTTGGCGACTCGCCCGGTGCGGGCGCGGCCTTCGCCCTGGCGATCCCGGCGGATTCAGAAGGCGGTGTTGGGTCCCGCGCCGGTTTGGCCGCCGGTTCCGGGAGCGACTTGACCGTCTCCCCTTTCGCCTCGCGTGGCGCGCCGGCGGTTGCGGCTCTGGAAAGGTTGGCGGCCGGCTCGGAGGCGGGTGAACCGGCGGCTTGACCCAGGGTGTTGACAGCAGGTTTTGCGGCATCGGTGCTGATCCCCGGCGCCTTGGGACCATTTGTTGCCGGCGCGGGTGGCGCCAAATTCAGCTGCAGCTCCAGATCCCGGGCAGCCGCGTTCACCGGTTCCCAATCCGGCGCATGGACCGGCAAAGCCAGGTATTCGCGGTATTTCTCCAGAGCCGACCGGCGGTCATTCAGGTAAAGCTGTGAAACCACCGCGAGGTTGAGCAGCGCCGGAGGGTAATCCGGCTGTTGCTTCAAGGCATCGCTGAAATAGTGCGCGGCGTCGCGAGGCCGATTGTGGCAGAGTTGGACGAGGCCCAAGCCATTCAAGGCTTCGGGGTTTTGCGGACGGAGACGCAGCGCTTCGTTGAAACTTTTTTCCGCCGCGGCAAGGTCCGGTGAATGCGCCGGCGGCGCGCCGGCTTTGAGCGAGCGCAACTCGGCTCGCGCGGAGCGAAGTTGAGCCGTTCCGAGTCTGAGCCAGCCTTCAACAAATTTTTTCCGGAGCGCGGTGTAGGTGGTGAGTTCCGTCCTGGCCAGATCGAGTCGATTCTGATCAAGCCAGAGGCAGCCGAGGTTGTAGTGAGCTTCCCCGAGGTCATAGTTTAGCGCCAGGGCTTTTTGGTACGCCTGCACCGCATTCGTCGTCTGGCCGGCGTATTGATAGGCCAGGCCGAGGTACTCCCACGCCAGGGCATTGGTGTTCTGGAGCGATACCGCCGCTTTCAACTGTTCCACCGCCTCAGGATAGCGGCCCCGGTCGATGAGATCCTTACCCTCCCACAACGCGCGGGGTCCCGGCGGCAGGCAACCTGCGAGGATCATGCCGAGCAACAGGAGGAAGCCGGCCTTTTGCGCGGCCAGGTTTTTGATGATTCGCATCGAGGTTCGTGGTAGCATTGGTGCGCTAACGTGTCAAGAAACGCACAGAATCGGGCCAACCTATTTCGCTTCCGACGGGCGCGACGAAGGCTGTTGCCCGGCGTGAAGCTGTTGCTGACGATTCTTCTCGGCAGCCTGGCGGCAGCCGCGGCCCCGAAAGCTTTTTCAGCCACCAATGCCCCGGCCTTGCGTCCCGGCATGTTCCAGGCGCAGGTGTTCATCGTCCAGGATCCCGAAGCCACCGACGCATTCGAACCCCGCGCGGATCATGTCCAGGCGATGGTCAATCGCGCGTTGACCAACCTGACCGGGAAGATCACGGTGCCCGAGGCCTGGCAAAGCCTGGTTTCCACGCAGGATGTCGTCGGCATCAAAGTCTTTTCCGAACCCGGCCCCAACAGCGGGACGCGCCCGGCCGTCGTAGCTGCGGTGGTTGCGGGGCTGCTTTCCGCCGGATTGCCGCCGCAACACGTCATTCTCTGGGACAAACACCGCCCGGATTTGCGGCTGGCCGGATTTTTCGGCGTGGCCGGACGTTATGGGGTGCGCGTCGCCGGCAGCGCCGAGGCCGGGTACGATGAAACAAACTATTACGACACGCCCCTGCTCGGAAACCTGGCCTGGGGCGACTTTGAATTTGGGAAAAAGGGCGACGGCACCGGTCGAAGATCCTTCGTGTCCCGGCTCGTGACCGGCGAAATAACCAAGATCATCAATATCACGCCGCTGATGAACCACAATGAAGCCGGTGTTTGCGGCAATCTGTTCAGCCTTGCCCTGGGCAGCGTTGATAACACGGCGCGTTTTGAATCCGACCCCGGGCGCCTCGCCACCGCGGTGCCGGAAATCTATGCGCTGCCCGCGCTGAGCGATCACGTGGCGCTGAATATTGTGGACGCGCTGATCTGCCAGTATGAAGGGGAGGAGCGCAGTCTGCTCCATTATTCCGCCGTACTGAATCAACTCCGATTCAGCCGCGACCCGGTGGCGCTCGACGTGCTTTCGCTTCAGGAGTTGAACCGTCAGCGCCAACTCGCCGGCGCCCCGCCCAACAAGACGAACCAGGAATTGTACAACAACGCCTCGCTGCTCGAACTGGGCGTGAGCGACCCGAAACGAATTCAGGTCGAGTATGTCCGGTAGGATTGCTCCGGGCGCGCGGACGTTGAAGCGGTGCGAGGCGGCGGCTACGGGCCGGGGCCGAAACACACCCGGCCGCTCTGGTTTGTGCCGAGGAAATATCCCGAACCCCATCCCTGGTTCTGGAGCAGCGCGCCACTGAAGGCAATCGCTTTCTTCGTCGCCGGATTCAGCACGGTCCCCTTGAACATGCCCTGGGAAGTGGTCAACACCAGCGTCAGTTTGTTGGTCAGCGAAGCATCCGCCACCTTGTTTTTGGGTTGGATCGTCACGTTGTTCGTGATCCCGCCGGCCAGATTGCCGCCGGTCAACACCACCACGCCGTTGGTGAAATCGAGCGCCGGACTGGTGGATGTCGCCGGCGGCTGGTACACCGAACCCATGACGTTCGTCTCGATATCGAAGGCGGCGGGGTAATATTTTGCGGTCGAAATCGGCGGTTTGATCCAACTCACCGTTCCGCCAAGATCGGGTGTGTTCGTGAAGGTCAGCCAGCCCAGAATCTGTCCCTTGCCGCCATACAACGAAAGATAAAGCGGCCAGCGACCAGCACCCACCAGGCCGACGCTTTGGGCCACTTTGGTGCCCTCGGCCAGCGTCCCGCTGAACTTGACCAATCCTGCGGCGGTCACGATGACCGTTCCGCAACCATCCCCTTGCGGGGTGAGCGCATTGCCATCCGCCGGTCCGGGAACGATCAGGGTATAATTTCCGGCCAGCCCGGAAGGGTTCGCGGCGTTGAAAGCCACGCGCTCCGCCTGGAGGTCTGCGATCCAGGTTTCGTTGCTGACGGTGCCGCAGATGCGATTGTTATCAGCTGTGTCCATCTGGAACGCGAGCGCGAGGGCATTGGTGCCTTTTCTGACGATGGTGTTCGTCGCGAAACCGGAGAGATTGAACTTTCCGCTGAAGGGATAGCGGTTCGCGCCCATCAACAGCGTGCCGGTATAGTTGCTCTTCGTGGTGGTGGTCAACGCAAAGGAACCGGACGACAGGAAATGCACCCCGCTCAATTCATAAAACAGACCGCTATACGAAGCCGCCAGCGGAGCAAAGGGGAGCGTGGCTGACGTGGCGTTGTAAATCACGAGCGCAAAATCCTGCTCCGGCTTCATCCCCCCGAAGACCAGGTCACGGGTCACATTGGCGGCGGTGATGGTCACCGTGAAACTGCCCGACAGCCCCGGGGGCAGGAGCACGCTTTCAACATTGTTGACTGAATCCCTCGTCCCGCCCGTGGTGGAATAGGCGCCGCTGAACACATTCCCCTGGTAAGTATTGCCGCCCACCGTCACGGTCAGGTCAAGATCGTTGACCAACGCATAAGTTGCGATCGTGCTGCCCGCGGGATCGGTCCAGGCCAGCGTCACGCGGAACGGCTTGGTGGGATCGGAAATGACCCCGGTAAATGTCCGGGTTTGGCCGGTTCCGGTGATTAGGTCCGTAGCCGACTGGTCACGCAGAATGCGCGGCACTCCGTCAAAGGCGGTGCCCAGGTTGACTTCGCCCATCCCCTGGTTGGGGGACCACAGGCTATCGTTCGCACCGTAACCGGTCAGGTATCGCGCGGAATTCATCAGGTACGCTTTGGTCATCGCCGGGCTGGGCGCGGCCAAACTGGCGTTGATGAAGTATTGGCGCAGGAGCGCGCACGCGCCGGCAACGGCCGGAGCCGCATGGCTGGTGCCGGTGGAAACGGTGTAAAACTCCTGGCCCAGAGGAAAGAACGCGTCGCTGGTGCTCGCTCCATAAACTCCACAGACTTCGGTGTGGTTGGAAAGAAAACAGGGCAGCGCCGAACCGAGGCCATTTGTGTGGACCGTGTTGTACTCGGGAACGCCACCGGTAATGTGCGTGCCGGGCGCAACGAGGTCGGGTTTTATGCGCCCATCGTTGCAGGGACCGCGGCTGGAAAAATCAACCACATCATCCGCGCTGCTGGCGTCGGAATCGGTCGTGCTGCAGCCGTCCGTGCCCGAAATATCACTGCCCCCGTTTGCCGGCGTGAGCGACCGGACATTGTCCGACGCTCCGACAGTGATGACATTTTTGGCTGTGCCGGGTGAACTGGCTGTAAACGGGTCGGGCCCCGAGTTGCCGGCAGCAAATACAATGACCATTTGGCGGCCGTTCTTCGATTTACCGACGTCGCGCACCAAAATATCGTAAGTCTGGGCGTCGATATCATACACACCAAAACTGGTCATCGACCCCCAACTGTTGTTGCTGACGCGCGCTCCGCTGCTGTAGGCCTTTGATTGCAATGCCGAGTAGTTTGGGAAGGTGAAACTGTCCGGATCGAAGATCACGGAGGCGCCGACTTTGACAAACGGGCAGACTCCCAAACCGTAACTGTACCCGCCGGAATCGGTGAAGGGAAAGCCGCCGGAAAAGGCGCTGTAACCCGCCACGATGTGAGCATTGATATTGCCGTGGCCATTACAACCCATCAGCGTGCCGCCAACATAGTTAAAACCTTCGTGCCGGCTATAAGCCACCCGGCTGGGTTTGGATTGGTCGCCCAGCGGATAAAGGCCGAAATGGCCCGGCTTAAGCGTGCCGTTGTCAATGCCGCTGTCGCTCACGTCCACGACCAGACCCGACGCATCGAATTGCGCCTGCCGGAACCCCTTCCCGGCCAGCCAGGCGAGATACCCTGGACCAACTGGCATATTTGGAGTAGTCCCCGTGAGATTGCCGGCGACTATCTGATCCTGGCGCTCGTCCAACATCCGCGGCTCGGAATAAGGCAGGATGGAAACCACATCGGGTTGCGACGCGATCTCATTCAGCCGTTCCGGTGGCAGGGAAACGACGATGTTGAGGTAGTCCAATGCTTCATACTGGTTGCGCACCGGCGCCAGTTTCAAGCGATCGATCAGTTGCAACGTGGCGGCATTCGCTTCGGCATCCCCGACCAATTGAACGGCAAACAGGTCGGTTTGAGCGGAACGGGCCTTCGGATGAATTTTGTACTCGTCGAGGTATGCGCCATCCCATTGCGCGGAGTTTGCCGCGCTCGCCCAGCCCTGGACGCGCGCCAGCGCCGCGGCATCGCCGTAAACCAGATAGGCATTCTGCGGAAGATAGCTGATGATCTTCACGCCGGTTTGTGCCAGCGCTTCGTGCCATTCGGGCTTGATCGGGCCGGCGAAATGGACCAGGTGCAGGCGGCGGCCCGTGAATGCACCCACGGCTTTGCGGAGCAGCCGGGCTTCCGGCGCGCGGGTGTTCAATGACTTTGAGCCGAGCTGGATGAAGTCGAACCGGTCCGCGGCTTGAATGCGGGCATCGTCCGGTTTCAAGGACGGCGTCTGGTCCGTTTCCACGACTTGAAAGGCGCCGTAATCGGCGACCAACCGGCCTCCTTGCGCCACCAGCGACTGGGCCAGCGCGGGATCATTGACGCGCAACTTGTGCGGCGCGCCCAAACACACTCCGGCAGTCAGCCACAGGAAAGCCCCAACAAACCAGCGAGTAGTATTCATTTGCATAATTCGTAACCTGCGAGGAAGCAAAAAACGTTCCGCGGTCCGGATTTTGCCATAATCCGCCACCTCGCACAGAATAAGTTTTTATCACAAATAATCCTGCAAATTTCGGCGTGCACTTATGCGTCGTACTATGGGAGAACCGCACTGGAAGTCAATCCACGGGAATAGGTTGGCAATGGCATAGTTTACATTTCCGGGGTAGAAAACGCCTGTCCCGGCGAAGCAACCCGCGGAGGCGGATCCTCGCAAGCCGTCCCTGGCTCACTCAAGCAGGGTGTGATTGGGCGACACCGTTGGCGCGATGCGCCGCGGGCGTTGAACCGCATTCGCGACGAGCGGAAAACTCACGGCACCACGCCGACCCGATAGAAACGCCGCAACGCCGGGTTGAGCACGTCAATCTTGCCGGCGGAGGTATTTGTCGCCGTTACATCGGGTGAGAGGCTGCTCCAGGTTGCGTCATTCAGGTTGGTTTTGTATTGCAGCCGGTAGGTCTGGCCGGGGACGGCGCTCCACCTCAAAGCGGCCGTGCCGTTGGTGAGCACAGGGGACGCCAGCACCAGCGGCGCGCCGCAGCAGACCGCATTCGAAGTCGTGATGCTGATCCCCCATCCCTGGGCGATGTTTCCAATATCCTGCGCCGCCACATCCTGCACGTAAAGCGACCAAGTCCCATTCGGGTCCAGCCCGTTGAATGCAGCCAACGCCGATCCGAAAGGACTCGGCGGGCCGGGTGAATAAAACACATGCGGCGTTGCGGCGTAGCTGGTGGGTCTGTAAATGCCGGAATTGATCGGCTGCGAGTACGGCAGGGAAACGGCAGCGCTGTCATCGAACGTCAGCGTCAAACCGCTGATGCCGTTGTCCTCCCCGCAATCAGACATCAACAGGACATTGGTTCCGGATGGCGCCACCAGCAGGATGTCCACGTCGGCCGGGTAGGTATGCGTCAAGCCCGCCACAGTCACTGTGACTTTGCTGACGGTTCCGGTGACGCCCGAGATCGAGATCGTGGACGGATAAGGCGATGCCGGGCCGACGGTGCCGAAACCCGGGATTTGGATTGCGCCGGGGTTCGTGGCGGTTTCCTGAGTGACGAACTCGGTTCCGAGGGTGAAGGAGGTGTTCAAGGTTCCGAGATTGGCCGGGCCATCCTGGAGTTGGAGCACGGGGTTGATCGTGCCGCCACAGGTGCCAGCGGCCGTGAACGAAAACGCCTGCGTGACGGCCCCGCCGCCGGCCAGGAGGGCGCCGTAGGTTTGCGGGCTGCCAGGCAAAACCACGCCGTTCGTCGCCAGCAACGTGCCAACCAGATTGGTGGTGCCCACGGTGCCGGCATTCTGCAGCGCAAAAGCCACGGTCACGGTTTCGCCTGGATCAACCCAGCCGTTGGCGGGGCTGCAGCTCTCGGCAATGAGCGCAGCGCTGTTCAGCGCAAAGACCGGCAACGGCGCCGACACCGCATTGTAAACCACCAGGGCAAAATCCTGGTCGAGCGCCGGCGGCTCATTCGGCACTCCGTCGGAATTAATGTTGGCCGCAGTGACCGTCACGGCGAAGGCTCCCGAGAGACCCGCCGGCAAGAACACGCTTTCGACGTTGTTCTCCCTGTCGTAGGCGCCGCCCGGGATGGAGGAGGCTCCGTTGAAAACATTTCCTTTGTAAACGATGCCACCCACGGTCACCGTCAGGTCCAGGTCGTTGTTGAAGGCGTTGCCGGTGGTATTGCCCGGGGCGTCGGTCCACGCCAATGTCACGCGGAATGGTTTCGTGGGGTCAGTGATTGTCCCGGTGAACGTGCGGGTCTGTCCGGTGGCGGTGAATTTATCCGCTGAAACCTGGTCCCGCAGGATGCGCGGCACGCCATCGAACAAGGGGCCGAGGTTCAATTCGCCCATTCCCTGAGCGGGAGACCAAAGGTTGTCATTGGCGCCAACGCCGGTCAAATAGCGCGCCGCGTTGATCAAACCGGCTTTGGTCATCGCCGGGCTGGGCGGCGGGAGCGCCTGGTTGATGAAATACTGGCGCAACAAAGCGCAAGCCCCGGCAACGGCCGGCGCGGCGTGGCTCGTGCCGGATGACACCGTGTAAAATTGCTGGCTGAGCGGGAAGAAATTGTCGGGGTTCCCGGTTGCGGGCGTCCCGCATTCACCGGCGCCCGGCAACGCGGCCACGCCCACCGCGTTGAAACAGGCAATGGCCACGCCGGTGCCGTTCGTGGTGGCCAGTCCGCCCTGGGCAACGCCGCCCGTGACGTGCGTGCCGGGAGCGACCAGGTCCGGCTTCATGCGCCCATCAGCACAGGGGCCGCGGCTGGAAAAAACCGCCAGGTCATTGGCGTTGTCCGCCTGGATATCCGGCGTGTTGCAACCGTCATTGCCCGACATGTCATTTCCGCCGTTGGCCGGCGAAAGCGAGCGGACGTTTTCCGCCGCGCCGACCGTGATGACATTCTTGGCGGAGCCGGGAGAATAAACTGTCTGCGAACCAGGGCCGCTGTTGCCGACGGGAAAAATAATCACCATTTGCTGGTTGCTGGACGTTGCGTAAGTCGAGCCGTCCGGCTGGGCATCGCGCACCAGGGCATCATACGTCTGAGCCTTGATGTCATAGGTGCCGGCCGGGTACTGGCTTCCCCAACTGTTGACATTGATCCGCGCGCCTTGCTGGTAGGCATCCGACTCTTGATTGGCGTAGTTCGGAGAGGTGAAAAATATCGGGTCAAAAACGACGGACGATCCAATCTTGACGAACGGACAGACCCCCAGGCCATAGTCAAACGCCGCCGCATCCGCAAACGGAAAGCCGTTGGTGAACGCGCGATATCCGGCGACGATATGCGCGTCGAGATTTCCGTGGCCGTCGCAACCTTGCAGGGTGCTGCCGGGATTGGGCGTGCCTTCCAGTTGATTGTAAACCACCCGGCTTGACAGACGCGGGTCGCCCAGCGCATAGAGGCCGAAGTGGCCGGGCGAAGCCGTTCCGTTGTCAATGCCGCTGTCGCACACGTCCACCACAAAGCCCGACGTGTCGAACTGGCTTTGTGAAAAACCCTTGCCCGCCAGCCAAGCCAGATAGCCGGGTCCCGTGGGCAAACCCCCGGCAAGATTGCCCGCCACGATCTGGTCCTGGCTCTCATCCAATTTCTCCGGCTCGAAATCCGGTTGGATCGAAACCACGTCCGGCCGCGCCGCCACCGATGCCAGTTGATCCGCCGGCAAAGGCACGATCACGTCCAGATACTTCAACACGCGGAATTGAGTTCTTATCGGTCCCACCTTTAATTGATCGAGCAAGGCGAGCGTGGCCGGGTTGGAATCCGCGTCCGCCACGAGTTGCACCGCAAAAAGGCCGCTGCCGGCTTTGGACGTCGCTGCCTTCGCGGGGACAATCCCGGCTCGCGGATGCACTTTGTAATCGTCCGCGTAAGCGCCCTCCCATTGGACGCAGCCGGCCCCGCGCGCCCAGGATTGCATTCGCGCCAGCGCTTCCCCATTCCCGTAAATCAAATAGGCGTTGTGCGGGATGTAAGCGACGACGCCCACGCCGCTTTGTTCGAGAGCGGTCACCCACTCGGGCTTGATGGGACTCGCGAATTGAACCAGGTGCAGCCGTTTGCCCGAAACTGCGGCCACCGGCCGGCGCAAAGCCTGGGTTTCCGGCGCACGCGTGTCCAGCCGCCGGGCATTCAGTTGAATGACATCGAAATCATCCACCAGCTCCGCCGGCGCGGCTGGGACTGTGTCGCTTTCGATGATTTGAAAGCTGCCGTAATCCGCGATGAGCCTGCCTCCGCGCGCCACGAGCGACTTCGCCAAAGCCGGATCGTTGACACGCACTTTGTGTGTGCCCCCCCAGGCCGCGGTGGCGAAGGTTGCCGCCAAAACCAAGCTGAGCGGGCAGATGAGTTTTTTCAGCATGAATTGCAAAGCGGCGAAAGCTGAATTTGAAAGGAAGATGTACCAGCGCGTTGGGTTGTTCCAGAATCAATGCCACCGGTCAAATGTTTCCTTTTGTCTCCCATCGCTGAACTCCGGGTTGGTCACAGGGTTAGCATGCCGATTTTTTTGCCCAAAGTCAAACCAAGGCGCAGTGCAAATGACCTGATTTCCCGCAGCATGAACCCGGGCTCAACTCCGGCAACGCAACTCCATCGGGCACAACGCCGACCCGGCATCCGGGTTCGCACAGTGCCCTGGGATTGGATGCCAAAACCCCGCGACTAGTTGGCGCAAGTGAAGAGCCCCCAGAGGTTGCCCGGCCCGATCAAAGACCGGCCTTCTGCATCGCGTGTTGAAGATAATCGAGAATCAGCGTCGGAACACAGCCGAACAGGACCACACCAAGCGCGAGCAATCCCAGCACCACCTGGCTGACCACCGGCACGCGGAAGGCGCCGGCGCCGGCCGGAGGGTCCGCGACATAAATCTGCTTCACCACCTGCAGGTAATAGTACAGCGACACCGCGCTCATGGCCACCGCAAGAAACACGATCCAGAGCAAACCGAGACCGGGCGCGCCGGTGTGGACCGCAGCCGTGAACACATAAAACTTTCCAAAAAAACCCGCCAGGGGCGGAATGCCGGCCAGGGACAGCATGAAAATCAACATGCAAAACGAAATCAGCGGCGCGCGCCGGCTTAGCCCGGCGAAATTCGCCAGCTTCTCGCCTCCCGTCCCCTGCTCCACCACGGACACCACGCCAAACGCCCCGACTAGCGTCAGCCCGTAAGTGATCGCATAGTAAATCAACGACGACAGGCCGTCTTTGCTGTTCGACATCACCGCCAGCAACAGGTACCCCGCATGCGCAATCGCCGAATACGCCAGCAACCGCTTCACGCTGCTTTGCACAATCGCCGCCAGATTTCCCAGCACCATCGACAGGGCCGCAATGACCCCAATCACGGGAACCCAGCCGGGCGCATAGCCGCGCAGCGCGCCGCTGCCTTCGGCACCGCCAAAGCCGATCGTCATGACCCTCGCAAAAATGAAGAAGCTCGCAACCTTGGAACCGGACGCGATCAACGCCGCGCTCGGGCCGGGCGCGCCTTGATATGCGTCCGGCGCCCACAAATGAAATGGCGCCGCCGCAACCTTGAATCCAAAGCCGATCACCACCATCACGATGGCCACGACCAGTAAGGGATCCAGTCCCTTGCCGGCGAGCGCGGCGGCGATGTCGCGCAGGTTGGTTGCGCCCGACAACCCGTAAACCAGGCTCAAGCCGAACAGGGTGAATGCCGCCGACATGCCGCCAAATAAAAAGTATTTCAGCGCCGCCTCGGCCGACGCAGCACGGCGCTTGTTGAATGCCGCGAGGATGTAAAGTGAAAGACTGGTCAGTTCGAGTGAGATGAAAACCATCAGGATGTCCTCGGAACTGACCAGGAACATCATGCCAACCGCGGCCAGCAGAATGAGCGCAATGTATTCGCCGGGGTGCGCCGTGAAATCCGAATCCATTGAAAGCAACACAGTGAAAATAACCAGTAACAGCAGCGCCATTTTGACAAACTGTGTCAGCGGGTCCACGACCACCATGCCGCCCAGCGCGTTCGCGTTCCCCGGCACGACGAGCATCCAGGCGATGGCGGCCGCCACGCCGGCGCAAGCAATCATTCCGCCGATGACCAGCCGGAGACGCACCGTCAACTCGCGCATCGTGAAATCCGCCACGAGCACCGCCAATCCGGTGACCACTACCACCGTCTCCGGAACCAGGAGTTTGAAGAGGTGGAGATAATTCATGGCGCACCTCCCGTCCGCAGCCAGTCAAAAAGCGCTGAATCGAAACTTGGGCCGATGAGTTTCAACAGGAGATCGGGACACAACCCAATGAGCAGCGATGCTCCGATCAGAAGCGCGGCGCCCAATTTTTCGGGAATGGAAATCGGCTCGATCCGCGCGCCCGGCACCGTCCCGGCTTCCGATTCTTGCCGGGCAGGCGCCGGGTGCTCCTCGCCTCCGCCAAAAAACGCTTTCTGCATGGCGCGCCAGGTATAGGCCACACCCAGCACGATGCCGAAGCCGGACACCACCGCCAGCGTCGGGAACGCCTGCCAGGCGCCGATCAGGACCTGCAGCTCCGCCACGAACCCGCTGAAACCCGGCAAACCCATGGAAGCCACGCTCGCCACGACAAACGTGGCCGCCGCAAACGGAATCACCTTGCTCAAACCCATCGTTTCGAGCAACGCCAGATCGCGCGTGTGCGTCCGGTCATACACCATCCGCCCGACGACCGCGAAGAGCAGTCCCGCGATGACCCCGTGCGAAAACATCTGCAGCACGGCGCCGCTCAATCCAATCGTGTTCAAGGTCATCAGTCCCAACAGCACAAATCCCATGTGGCTCACGCTCGAATAGCCGATCACGAATTTGAAATCCTTCTGCACCAGCGCCACCAGCGCGCCGTAAACAATTCCGATCACGGCCAGCACCGCCAGCACATCGCGCCAGGAACCAAATCCCAAAACACGGCACCCCCACGAATCCAGACCATGCGGAAACAACGTCATCGCCACCCGCAAACAGCCGTAAGCCCCGAGCTTCATTACCACCCCCGCGAGCAGCATCGAAGCCGCCGTGGGCGCGGCCACATGACCGGTCGGCGCCCAGGTGTGAAACGGCCACAGGCCCGCCAGGATCGCAAAGCCCACAAAGACCAGCGGGAACGCCCACATCTGGAAGCCGTGCGGGAATGGAAATTTCGCCAGCTCCAGCACATCGAATGTCTTTGCCCCCGCGACGACGTACGCCGCGATCAACCCCACCAGCACCATCGCGCTGCCGGCAAACGAGTAGAGCGCCAGCTTCATCGCGCCGTATTCGCGCCGCGTCGATCCCCAGATCGCAATCAGAAAATATTTCGGGATGATGGCAATTTCATAGAACACAAACAGCAGGAACAGATCGAAGCTCAGGAACACGCCATACACACCGCCGATCAACGCGAGGTAAAACGCGAAGAACTCCTTGGCGCGATGTTCGATGTTCCAGGAAAAAAGAATGCCGGCAATCGACGCCAGCCCGGTCAGAAGCACCAGCGTCAGGCTGATGCCATCCGCGGCGAGGTGATACCGGATGCCCAGCGCCGGGATCCAGGGCGCGTCCGCCACGGCCGTGATTTCACCCGCCTGAAACCGGGCGAACCCGGCCAACGCCACCCCAAAGCCCGCCACCGCCGCCAGCAAAGCGACAGCGCGCGCGGTCCGCGCATTCCCCCGCGGCAGGAGCATCAGCACCAGCACGCCAAGAAATGAAATGTAAATCGTCCAGGCCAGCATGGTTAGAATTTCAGTTGTTCCACCATTTGCACCACGGTGCTGTTGATCGCGCCCAGCACCAGTTGCGGGTAGATGCCCAGCACGAACATCAGCGCGATGGGCAACGCCAGCATCGCGCGCTCGGACAGCGTCAGGTCGGACAGCTTCGACCATTTTTCATTCAGCGGTCCATTGAAGACGCGTTGCAGGATTGTGAGGATGAAAATCGCCGTGACCAGCAGGCCGATGACCGAAAGCGACGCTGAACACGGCGCCAGCGGGAACACACCTTTGAATATCAGGAATTCACCGACGAACCCGTTCAGTCCCGGCAGGCCCAGGGATGAAAAAAGCGCGATGCCCATCAATCCGCAAAATACCGGCGCCACTTTGCGCAATCCGCCGAAGTCATGAAGCCCGCGCAATCCTCCGCTCCGCCGTTCGAGCAGGCTGACAAACCAGAAGAGCGTTGCCGCCGTGAGACCGTGGTTGAACATTTGCAGAAACACGCCATTCAAAGCCGCGGCCTTCTCGATGGCGGAACCGGCAAAGGTTTCAGCCGGAATCGCCACCGCAAAAACTCCGAGCAGGCAGTAGCCGAGATGATTGATCGAGGAGTAGGCCAGGATCCGCTTCAGATCCTGCTGGGCGAATGCGGCGCCGGCCGAGAAGACGATTGTGACCACCGCCAGCACCAGCAACGGCGTGCGCAGCCACTGCATTTGCTCCGGAAAAATCGGCAGCAGAATGCGCAGGAAACCATACACGCCCATCTTGGACATCACGCCGGTGAGCAGCATGGTCGTCGCGGACGGCGCCTCGGCATAAGTCCCGGGCAGCCAGGTGTGAAACGGAATCAGCGGCACCTTGACCGCGAAGCCGAGGAATGCCCCGGCGAAAATCACCGTGGCGAGTTGTTTGCCGGTGAGATCCCTCCAGCCCAGGTTGTCGGCCAGGGCCTGATTCAATTCGCCGCGCGCCGCCAGCTTCGCCAGTTCGATAAAATCAAATTGATGCGTCGCCAGAAAAATCGCCAGAAACGCCAGCAACAGCGCGATGCTGCCCACCATCGTGTAAATGAAAAACTGCGTCGCCGCCGCCGCGCGCCGCGGCCCTCCCCACAGGCGCACGAGGAAAAACGCCGGGATCAGACTTAGCTCCCAAAAGAGGAACCAGTGAAAAAAATTCAGCGCCGTGAACGTTCCAAACAGCCCGGCTTGCAGGAAAAGCACCAACGCGTAGTAAAGATGCGCGTTGGCAGGGCGTCCCGCCGTGGCGGGATGCGCGCCGCCTTCGGCCGGCGGCAGACTGCCCGCCCTGCCACCGAACAAATTTCCCGACGCCAGCATCGCCATCGGCACGACAATCGCCGTGAGCAACACCATCAGCAGCCCGAGTCCGTCCACCGCCACCCGATACTCAATGCCCAGCGTCGGGATCCAAACGTGGCGTTCCCCGAATTGAAATTCTCCGGATGCGGCATCGAACGTTCTCCACAGGACCAGCGCCAAAGCCAGGGAAACCAGGCTCACGCCCAGCGCCAGTCCGCGCGCGAATTTCCCCTTGGTTTCGCCCAGCGCAATGACCAGCACCGCCCCGAGGAGCGGCAGCAGGGTCAAGGTGGTGATGATCGGAAACCCGTTCATGACGCGTGGCAGCCCCAAAGCAGCAGCAGGACAAGAACGGCGAACGCCACACCGATGATGCGCAGGTAATGCTGCACGCGACCGTCCTGCAGGCGCGACAGGACTTTGCCGCCCAGCGTCAGCCCCCGGCAGCCCTCGTCGAAACCGAGGTTCACGATGAATTCGTCGGCGGAACGGCTCAGCCAGGAAAGCCCAATCACGAAATACGAAACCAGTTGAACCGCGCCGTTCCAGACCCAGGCGTCGAGCCAATCGCACGCGCGCGACCACCACGCGGTGAATCGGATGATCGTCGCTTCGTAAAATTCATCGACAAAATACTTGTTCTGCAACAGCCGGAAAATGTCGGGGCGCAATTGTTCCAACGGGTCCGGCTGGACGGCATTCTCCAGCGGCTTGCGGCCATAAAACCACCAGCCGAGGCCGAGACCGGCGAAAACGATGAGGCTTGAAACCACCATGAGCGGGACGACACCGCCTTCGGTGACCGCAGATCGTTGTCCGTTTAAGAAGTCCTGGAACCACGGCCAGAAGGGTGTCCCGATGAAGCCCAGCAAGATGGCGCACGCCGCCAGGACTAGCAGCGGCAAAGTCATCACGGCCGGGCTTTCGTGAGGTTCGCCTTCAACGCGGCAGGAGCCGACGTGAGGAGTCTCTGACTTCTTATCGGAATGTTCCAAGGAGGATGAGTGAGCCTCCTCCCGTCGGATCCTGCGTTGCTTGCCAAAAAACACCAACGCCACCTGCCGCGTCATGTAGAACGCCGTGAGCAACGCGCCGAACGCGCCGAGAAAGAACGGCCATTGGGACACCGGCCAGCCGTGAGCCGCGTGCAGAATTTCGTCCTTGCTCCAAAACCCGGAGAAAAGAAGCGGGAATCCGGCGAGCGCCAGCATGCCAATGGCGTAAGTGGCAAACGTAACGGGCATGATTTTCCTCAGCCCGCCCATGCGCCGGATGTCCTGTTCCTCGTGACAGCCGTGGATGACCGATCCCGCGCCCAGGAACAGCAGCGCCTTGAAAAACGCGTGCGTGATGAGATGGAACATGCCCACCGCCACACCGCCGACACCTAGACCCATCATCATGTAGCCGAGTTGCGAGACCGTGGAATAAGCCAGGATGCGTTTGATATCGTTCTGCGCCACGGCAATGCTCGCGGCGAAAACAGCGGTGATGGCGCCGATCCAGGTAATAACTTGAAGCGCGGCTGTCTCAGCCGCAGCACCGTCTGGATGCGCGCTCATCAGCGGAAAAACCCGCGCGACGAGGAACACGCCCGCCGCCACCATCGTCGCGGCGTGAATGAGTGCGCTCACAGGCGTTGGGCCCTCCATTGCATCCGGCAGCCAGACGTGCAGCGGCACCTGGCCGGATTTGCCCATCGCACCGAGAAAAATCAGCAGACCAATTCCTGTTGAAACCGCCATGCCGGCACCCGTCGTTTGTGCGACGAGCGCAACAAGTTTGGTTTGCTCCATGCAACCCAGGTGATCTTCCTGGTAGAAAAGCAGCGTGCCAGTCGCGTGATAAAGCCACACCATCCCGAGCAGCAGCGCGACGTCGCCGATGCGCGTGGTGATGAACGCCTTTTTCGCCGCCGCCGCCGCGCTCGGTTTGTGATACCAGAATCCGATGAGCAGATACGACGTAAGCCCGACCAGTTCCCAGCAGATGAACAGGAGCAGCAGGCTGTTGGCGATGACCACGCCGAGCATCGCCCCGGCAAACAGCGATAGGAAACAGAAGAAGCGCGTGAAGTTTTCGTCGTGCGCCATGTAGCCGAGGCTGTAAATGAAAATCAGCAGGCCGACGAACGTGACCATCACGAGCATCACGGCGGTGAGCGGATCGAGCACCCAGCCGAGCTTCAAGATCCCCGCATCCCCATCGGCGAATCGCAGCCAGGTTAAATTGACAACCTGCCTTCCGGCGTCACCCAGCTTGAGTGCGTGGGCAAAAGCGCAAAGCGAAAGGAGCAAGGACAGCACCATCGAACCAATGGCGAGCGACGCCGCGAACCGGCGGCAACGCTGCGGCGCGAGCGCGCTCAGTCCCGCCGCCAGCATCGGGAGCGCGGGAATCAGCCAGAGGTTTTGAACAATCCAACTCATCGGTTAGCCGCGCAGCGGCGCCAGAGGGTAGCCCACGGCGCCAGCCGTGAGAAGCGGATGGAAAACAAGACAAGCCCCGGCAGGAGCGGCAGAGATCGAATCGTCCTCCCGCTTCGTGTTTTTGGGTTGAACATTTTCATCCCTTGAGCTTGTCCACCTCATCCACGTCGGTTGTCCGGTAGTGCCGGTGGACAGCGATGATGAGCGCCAGACCCACGGCCGCTTCCGCCGCGGCGACGCCGATCGAAAAAATGACGAACAGAATGCCGGTCAACGCTTCCGGATGCTCGCTGAAACGCCAGAAAGCGATGAAATTCAGGTTCGCCGCGTTGAGCATCAGTTCGATGCCGATGAGCACGACGATGGTGTTGCGCCGTATCAACGCGCCGCCCAGCCCGACGGCGAAGAGGAGCGCCGAAAGGGCAAGGTAACCGGGGAGCGGACTTAGGGTTGAATGCATATCTTACAATGGCCGGTTGAATGTTGACCGAAGGCGCCCACGGGAACCTGCAACCTGAAACATTCAACCTGCAACCCGCTTCTCACTTCTTCACCTCCGAATCCTGCATCGCG
>CAZFOA010000014.1:26856-28962 GCA_964520205.1 uncultured Verrucomicrobiota bacterium
AACATTCAACCTGCAACCCGCTTCTCACTTCTTCACCTCCGAATCCTGCATCGCGATAATCACCGCGCCGATAAGCGCCGCGGTCAACAGCAACCCGACGACCTCCAGCGGCAGAACGAACCGGTTCATGAGCGCGTCGCCGATTTGCTTGACCGTGACTTCGGGTTTCGGGGGAATCTCAGGCCTCATGACCACGCTGTGGTTGATGGCCCATATCAGCAGGGCGGCGACCCCGACGGCGACGCCAAAGCCGGTCAGCCAGGAAGGAGAAAGGAATGCCTGGGGCGCCGACTCGCTGCTGCGGGTGAGCAGAATGGCAAAGACGATGAGGATCGCCACGGCGCCGACATAGACGAGAATTTGGGCGAACCCGACGAACTGGGCGTCGAGCTGCAAATAGGCCGCGGCCAGTCCGGCAAAGGTCACGGTGAGCGCGAGCGCGCAATGGACGAGGTTGCGCAGGCTCATCGCCGCCACCCCGGCGCCCAGGGTCACCGCGGCAATAATGGCAAAAGCAATTCCCATGTTCGATTGACGGTTCGGGGCGCGCTCATTCGGCAAACCGATAAATGCGTTTGGCCGGTGGTTTCCCCGCCACCAACCCGCGCCCCAGCAGGAGGTAAGGACCGATCACCAGCAACAGACCCACGGCCCAGCGGGCCAAACCCGGCGGCATGAAATGCCAGACCCCCGCCGCCACGATGTTGATCAACGCCAGCGGCAGCATGAATTTCCAGGCGAAATTCATCAGCTGATCCATGCGCAACCGCGGCAGCGTGCCGCGAATCCAAATAAAGCCGGCGATCAGCGCCAGCAGCTTGGCGAAAAACCAGAACCAGGACGGCGTGTATTCCTCCAGAACCGGCAGCGGCGCGTGCCAGCCGCCGAGAAACAGCGTGATCCCCAGTCCGCAAATCGCGAACAAACCCAGGTATTCGCCGAGGAAAAACAACGCGAACTTGAATCCGGAATATTCGATGTAATATCCCGCAATGATTTCGGATTCGCCTTCCGGCAAATCAAAGGGGGCGCGATTGGATTCCGCCGCCGCGGCGATCATGAACAGAATGAACCCGGCAAACCCCCAAGGCGTGAACACAAACCAATGCGGCAGCCAGCCGTGATAACCCGCCTGGGCTTCGACAATGTCCACGGTTGAAAGCGACCCGACGATCATGATGACCGTGACCGCGGAAAGAATCAGGGGAACCTCGTAGCTGATCATCTGGGCGATGGCGCGCATGGCACCGAGCATCGAATACTTGTTGCGGCTCGACCAACCCGCCATGAAGACTGAAAGCTCCGTCGCCGCACCCACCGCGAAGAAAAACAACACGCCGGCGTCGAGGTCCACCATCACCATGTTCCGGCCCACGGGTAGAACGGCATAAACCAGGAACGCGGGCGCCACCAGCGCCAGCGGGGCAATGAAATGCACGATTTTGTCGGCCGACCTGGGAACGATGTCCTCCTTCGTCATCGCCTTCAACCCGTCGGCGACCGGCTGGAGAAAGCCAAAAGGGCCGACCCGGTTGGGCCCCAGCCGGTTTTGAATCCGGCCCAATCCTTTGCGTTCGAGCACGGTGGTGATGGCGAACAAGAGTGGAAACACCGCCAGGATGGACACGATGGAGAGCAGGATGGACACGATCGGCTGCCAGCCGGACGGCGCCAAGCCAACCAGCCAGTGTTTCAGTTCCACAAAAATTGGGTCCATCGATTCAACTATTGTCAGCTTCGATCAACAAAAAACCCAGCCATTTCGAGCGTTGTTCGAGTGCTGCGGACCACAAAAGTAACTGGCTTCAATTCAAAAACACCAGCGGAAAAATGAACCCGTTTCCGGCTCAGGCGTATCCCGGCATCGGAGGGGCGAGTTACACGAGTCCCCATTCTTCAAAGCCTTCCGTCAGTCAGGGGCTCGCAGAGTTCGCCCCTCCGAGAGATTTGACACCGTCTCGCCCCGTCCGCAGCGCATGTGAATCAGGCGAGCGCGTGAATGTCGGGTGTGGCAGAGGAATGTTCGGCAGAGGAATAAGTTCACGTTCCTGCTCATTCCTCTGCCGATCATTCCCCTGCCAATTTCGGTTTCGGCGCCGCCGCGGC
>CAZFOA010000015.1:0-28675 GCA_964520205.1 uncultured Verrucomicrobiota bacterium
GCGCGCTGGACGGCCAGCGGGTCACCATTGCCGGCCATGCGGTGATGTACCTCCGGGGCGAAATCGCCGTTCCGAGGGGAGCGTGAAATGGAACATGAGCCAGTCTGAAAAAAGGGTAGCGCGGGCGACTCGCCCTCTCCGGTCGGCGACCTGCCGACCGGAACGGCGGTGGGCAGCCTTGCAACGAAGCCGTCCCCATTGTCTCAAACCGTTACTCACAATTCAGCGCCGGTGCCATGCTGGCGCTCCTGGGATCTTGGAGTTCAGCCCGGCAAACTTAAGGCAGGGGAATGAACGGCAAGGGAATGGAACAGAGGCATTGTTCAAAATGATTCCCCTGCCGTTCATTGCTCTGCCAAAAGCCGCTCCGGTTTTCTCTCGGAGTCATTGGTTGCCGGCCGGAGGCTGTGCGCATCTTGGCCTTGAGACATCAGGCAAACAATTGTGAAACCTTTTAGAACAATCTGGTTGAGAATCCGCACGCTGTGGCAACGGCGCGAGGTGAAGCGGGAGATTGACGAGGAACTCCGTTTCCACCTCGAGCAGCGCACGGCGGAGAATATCGCCGCCGGCATGACTCCCGAGGAAGCGGCGCGGGAGGCGCGCAGGCGGTTTGGCAATTTGCAGAGCGTTCGCGAAGAATGCCGCGAGACGCGTGGCGCGAGTCTTGGGGAAGCGACGTTGAAAGACGTTCGCTTCGCGTTGCGGATGCTGCGCAAGAATCCCGGTTTTACGGCCGTGGCCGTGCTCACGCTGGCGCTCGGCATCGGGGCCAATACGGCGATTTTCAGCATTGTTAACGGCGTGTTGCTCCGGCCGCTGCCGTTCAAGGACCCGGAGCGCCTGGTCACGGTGTGGGAACGCAATCCCGAACATGGCTACGAGGCCAATGGAGTCGCAGCGGCAAACTTCGATGATTGGAGAGCCCAAAACCAATCGTTCGAGCAGATGGCGCTATTCCGAACCGCCAGCAAGATGGATTTGACCGTCGGTGACGAGACTGAACGTGTGACCGGTTTCGCGGTGGCGGCGAACCTCTTCCCGCTGCTGGGCAGTAACCCGCTGCTTGGACGCGGATTTACCTCCGAGGAAGAAATACCGGGGCGCGAAGATGTCGTCGTGTTGGGTCACCGATTGTGGCAGCGGCGCTTTGGCGGCGATCCGGCGGTCGTTGGCAAAAGCCTCTTGCTTGATGGCCGGACCTACGCCGTTGTTGGCGTGATGCCGCGTGGAGTTTGTTTTCCCGGCGGCACCGGCATGCTCTATGGCGACTACGATCCCGCGGCGGATCTCTGGATGCCGCTCGCCGTGTCCTCCGAGGAGCGGCAGAATCGTGGCGATCACCATTGGAAAGTTATCGCGAAGCTCAAGCCCGGGGTCCCGCTCGCGCAAGCGCGAAGCGAGATGGACGCGATCCAGGGGCAGATCCACCAGTCCTACAGTTGGTATTTCATGGGCACGCATTGCACAGTGCTTCCGTTGCGCGAGCAGAGCGTCGGGGGTGTGCGCGCCGCCTTATGCCTGCTCTTGGGAGCGGTGGGGTTGGTCCTGCTGATCGCCTGCGCGAATATTGCCAGCCTCCTGCTGGTCCGCGCCGCGGCCCGGCAGAAAGAGTTTGCCGTCCGCGCCGCGCTGGGCGCCGGCCGCGGCGCGATCATTCGCCAATTGCTGGTCGAGAGCGTCCTTCTCGCGATACTGGGCGGCGCGCTGGGTGCCATGCTTGCGGGATGGAGCGTGCCTTTGCTTGCGGCCCACGTGGGAGACAGCATCGTCGCCAGCACGCCCGGCTGGAACGCCATCAGCATCGATGGCCGGGTGCTGGCGTTCACTCTCGTTGTGGCGTTGGGCACGGGAATTTTGTTCGGCCTCGCGCCGGCATGGCAGGCGTCGCGAACCGACGTGAACGACGCGCTCAAAGCGGAAGGTCGCGGCGCGGGAACGGGCCTTCGCGGCCAGCGCCTTCGCAGCGGGTTGGTGGTGGCGGAGGTGGCGTTGGCGACGATGTTGCTGATCGGCGCGGGATTGTTGCTGCGGAGTTTCAGCCGGCTGCAACGGGTCAATCCCGGCTTCAGCGCCGCGCACGTGCTGACGTTTCAACTGGGCTTGCCGGAAGCCCGCTTTCCCGAGACACGGGATCGAGGCGCGTTCGTGGACCGGCTGTGCGATCGATTGAAGTCCCTGCCAGGCGTTGAATTTGCCGGCGCAACGACGGTGCTGCCGTTGTCGGGCGAGTCGATCAACAACCGCACTTACACGGTGGTCGGGCATCCGCCGCCTGAACCCGGGCAATTTTACTCGGCGGACTTCTGCTTCGTCACGCCCGACTACCTTTGTGCGATGCAAATCCCGCTCCAGGCCGGGCGAACATTTGGATCCGGCGACACGCGGGAATCTCCTCTCGTTTGCCTGATCAACGAGGCCCTGGCCCGGCGCCAGTTTCCGAATGAAGACCCCATCGGCAAGACGCTTCATCTTGTTTCCAGCCACCGTGAAATGGAGATCGTTGGGGTGATGCGGGACGTGAAACACCGGGAGTTGGACAGCGCAGTGATGCCGGCACCCATGCGCGCTGTGTTCGACTGCGCGATTTACATGCCCTATGCCCAGGACATACCGCAATACCGCGCGGAGACCTCCATGGTGTTGCGCACAAGCGGCGATCCGCTGATGCTGGCGGGCGCGGTGCGGTCAGCGGTGCGCGAACTGGACAAGGAACAGCCCGTGGCGCATCTGCAGACCATGGACGCGATCCTTGGCGAGTCCGTCGCCCAACCGCGCTTCCGCACAGCCTTGCTCGGATCGTTTGGGGCACTGGCGGTGGTGCTGGCGGCTATTGGGCTCTACGGTGTCCTTGCCCATACCGTGGCACAGCGCTCGCGCGAGATTGGGATTCGCATGGCTCTCGGCGCCCGGACCCAGGACGTGCTGGTGCTGGTTTTGCGCCAGGGAATGACGCTGGTTTTGATCGGCATCGCGGTGGGTCTGACGGGGGCATTCGCGCTGGCCCGCCTGTTGTCCGGCCTGCTTTTCGGAGTGACACCCACGGATCCGGTGACCTTCACGGTTGTCCCGCTGTTGCTGGGCGCGGTGGCGTTGGCGGCGTGTTGGCTGCCCGCCCGTCGCGCGGCCAAGGTTGATCCCATGGAGGCGTTGAGGTGCGAATGAATCCCCCAATCGTGAAACCATGAAAGGATCAGCAAAAACTTCAACGCAAAGACGCCAAGGCGCAAAGTCGCAAGGGATTCGCCAGGTACTTTTCAGAGATGCTTCTGGAGTCTTTGCGCCTTTGCGCCTTGGCGTTGAACTCTGGAGCCAACAATCGTGAGACGTGAATCGTAAAACATGAAAACACTGCGAACAATCTGGTCGGGAATCCGGTCGCTGTGCCGGCGGCGCGAGGTGAAGCAGGAGATTGACGAGGAACTGCGCTTCCACCTCGAGCAGCGCACGGCGGAGAATATCGCCGCCGGAATGGCGCCGGAGGCAGCGGCACGAGAGGCGCGCAAGCGTTTCGGCAACTTGCAGAGCGTGCGTGAGAAATGTCGCGATCTGCGCGGCGCGAGCTTCGGCGAAACCACTTTGAAGGATATTCGTTTCGGACTGCGGACGTTGCGCAAGAGTCCCGGCTTCACAGTCGTCGCCGTGCTCACGCTGGCCCTTGGTCTCACCGTCAACGCGGTGGTTTTCTTGGGCGTCAATGACTTCTTCCTCCGCCCGTTGCCGGCGACGCATCCGGAGCAACTGGTCGTGATCGTGCAAAAGAGCGCCAAGTATGAAATGCCATTTCCGATTTCGTATCTCGACTTCGTGGATTTCCGCCGCTCGGCCGAGGGTGCCGACCGCGAACATGCGGAAATGGCGAAAACGTTTTCCGGCCTCATGGCGTACATGGAGACGCCCGTACACTTGAGCCGGTCCGGCGAGGAAACCGCGCGAACGTTCGTCCACGTGGTCAGCGACAACTATTTCGCGGTTCTGGGCGTGCAGCCTCTGCACGGCCGCCTTTTTCTGCCCACCGAAGGCCAGCAGCCCGGGGCCGATCCCATCATCGTGCTGACCCATGAGGCGTGGCGCACCCGGTTTGCCGCCGATCCCGGCATCGTCGGTCAGGCAGTCAAACTCAATGGCGTGTCGTTCACGGTCGTGGGCATCACTCCGCCCGGGTTTGTCGGCGCAGCGTGGGGCACGGCGCTGAGCGGATTCGTGCCGGCCACCATGCTGGGGCAAATGTCGCCGGCCCGGAGCGGCGTATTGTTCGGACGCGGCGACACCGGTTTTTTCATGATGGGACGCCTGCAACCCGATGCGAACCTTGCGCAAGCCCGCACGGCGGCCAATGTCGTGATGGGGCGTCTGCTCCAGGCCTACCCCGATTATCACGCACCGCAGAGCAAGGCCGTGGTGATGCGCGAGGATCGGAGCCGGCCGTCGCCCTTCGTGGCCAATTACACGCCGTTCATCGTCGGGGTGCTGGCGGTCATGAGCTTGCTGGTGCTCGGAGTCGCTGTGGCCAACGTGACCAATCTGCTCTTTTCACGGGCCGCCGATCGCGAGCGGGAACTGGCCATTCGCGGCGCCCTGGGCGCCTCCCGCTGGCAACTGCTGCGGCAATTGTCGGTCGAAAGTGTGCTGCTCGCCCTCGGCGCCGGCGTAGTCGGCACGATCGCCGCCCTCTGGATCAATCCGTTTCTGGCCGGGATCGGGCCCGGAGGGGACTTTGCGCCGCCCGCCTATACCGGCACGGATTGGCGCCTGTTCGTCTTCACCTTTGGCGCGTCGCTGGTCACCGGCCTGCTCACCGGCCTGCTCCCCGCGCTGAAGGCCACGCGCCTCGACATTCTGCCTCAGTTGAACGAAGGCGCGCGCACCATGGCCGGCACGCGGCATCCGCTGCGCAGCCTGCTGGTGATCGGCCAGATCGCCGTTTCCTGCGTGGTGTTGATCTGCGCCGGGCTGGCCCTCCGCAGCCTGCAGCAACTGTCCCGGGTCAATCTGGGATTTCAGCCGAACCATCTGTTTCTCGCCTCGTTCGATATCGGCCTCCAGCGTTACACCGAGGAACAAGGCCGGCAGTTTCAGGCGCAGTTGCTGGAACGGGTCCGCGCCCTGCCGGGTGTGCGCGAAGCCAGTCTGGCCGAGCATGTGCCGTTCGATATCGGCGGCGGCATGCAAGGCGGCATCACCGCCGAGGGGCACCCCATAATCAAGGATGCGGACTTTCAGATGATTCCCTGCCTGCCCGTGGAACACGCATTTCTGCAGACCGCCGGCATCCGGATTGCCGAAGGAAGGGATTTCTCCTCGCGGGACGATGAAACGATGCCGCGCGTGGCAATCATCAATCCCGCCCTCGCGCAGCATTTTTGGCCCGGGGAAAGTTCGCTGGGAAAGCGGCTGATCATAAACGGCAACGCATTCGAAGTGGTCGGTGTGGTGGGCGAGGGCCGTTACTGGTCCATCACGGATCGGGCCCGCCCGCTGCTCTTCCTGCCGCTCGCGCAGAACTACCGGGGCCAAGTCACGCTGGTTGCGCGGACGCAGGCGGATCCCGCACCGATGAACTCCGCGGTGCAGCAGATTGTCCGGCAGTTGGATCCCGACCTGCCGCTCTACAACCTGCGCACGATGGAGCAGCAGATGGCGAACAGTCCGCTGGGGCTCATGCCGCTGCGGATGGGCGCCACGATTGCGGGCGCGCAGGGGATGATCGCCCTGCTCCTCGCCGCTATGGGCATCTTTGGATTGGTTTCGTTTGCGGTGACCCGGCGCACCCGCGAAATCGGCATCCGCATGGCGGTGGGGGCGACCAGGATGGATATCATCCGATTGGTCACACTCCAGAGCCTCAAGCTCACACTCATCGGGCTGATCAGCGGTCTGCTGCTGGCGTTCGGACTCACCCGGATGCTGGCGGGCTTGCTTTACAGCGTCAACCCGGCGGACCCCATGGTTTTTGGCGGCGTGGCTTTCATTATCATACTGACCACGCTGCTCGGTGCTTGGATTCCTATGCGCCGCGCGACCAAGGTCAATCCTGTCGAGGCGCTGAGATGCGAATGAATATGAATCGTTGCAGCGTTAGAGCGTTGGAGCGTTGGAGCGTTTCAGCGTGACGAGGAAAACGCTATGAGTAAGCGGATCGGAAAAACTTTAACGCAGAGACGCCGAGGGCGCAGAGGGGCGCAGAGTTCAATCTGTTTTGGCGTCTTTGCGTCTTTGCGCCTTTGCGTTGAATTCCGGAGCCAACAATCATGAAACCGTTCAGAACAACCCGGTTGAGAATCCGCTCGCTTCCGCCTTCGCCCGAGGCTTCGGCGAGACAAGCTGGCGCGGTGAGTGCGTGACATGAAAACGATGCGAACAATCTGGTCAGCGGTCCGAGCGCTTTGGTTCCGGCGCAAGGTGAAGCAGGAGATCGACGAAGAACTGCGCTTTCACATTGAGCAGCGCACGGCGGAGAACATCGCCGCCGGCATGTCGCCGGAGGAAGCGGCTCGCGAGGCGCGCAAGCGTTTCGGCAACATCCAGAGCGTTCGCGAGGAATGCCGCGAGACGCGTGGTGCGAGTTTTGGTGAGACGCTGCTCCAGGACATTCGCTTCGGCCTGCGGATACTGCGCAAGAATCCGGGGTTCACGACCGTTGCCGTGCTGATCCTGGCGCTAGGCATCGGGGCCAACACGGTGATTTACAGCGTCGTGAACGCTTTCCTGGTTCGTCCGCTTCCATTCCCGAAATCCGAGGAATTGGTTTCCGTCTATGAAAACAACTTGAGCGCGGGCTTCAAACAATTCACGGTTTCGGGGCCCAAATACCTGGACTGGCGCGAACAAAATCCCGTGTTTCAAGACATGGGAGCCCTGGCGGTGGGAAGCTTCAACCTCAGTGGCGGTGTGGAACCCACTCCGATTCTGGCATTGATGGCCACGCCGAGTTATCTGCGCGTCTTGGGAGTCCGCCCCCTTCTGGGTCGTCATTTTGCGGAGGACGAGGGCCGGGAGGGGAGGAACCAGGTTGTGATACTTTGCCACAGCCTTTGGCAGAACCGGTTTGGCGGACGAGCAGACGTGATCGGCCAAACGGTCATGCTCAATAGCCGGTCCCACACCGTGGTCGGAGTTTTGCCCCCCGGTTTGTTTCTGGATTGCGGCGAGGCGGCCTTTGTTCCGCTCGTTGAGGAGAAAGTCGCCGGGAATGGGAGAGGCAAACGCAATGTGTGGCACGATTATCAGGTGATCGCGCGTCTGAAACCCGGCGTGTCCATTGCGCAGAGTCAGGCGGCCATGTCGGGCATCGCTCAACGGTTGGAAACAGTGTACGAGCCGGGATGGGGCGTCTCGATCCTGTCATTGCGGGATGATTACCTCGGGGGATGGCCTGATCGCCGGACCCTCTTCCTTTTGCAGGGAGCGGTCCTGCTGGTTCTGTTGATCGCCTGCGCCAATACGGCCAACTTGCTGCTCGCGCGCGCGGCATCGCGAAAGCAGGAATTGGCGATTCGTGTTGCCTTGGGAGGAAGCCGATTCCGGGTGATCCGGCAGTTGCTTGTCGAGAGTGTCTTGCTGGCGTTGCTGGGCGGAGCGGCCGGTCTGGCGTTGGCGGCTGGCGGAATGAAATCGCTCAACTATTGGATGCAATCGCAGGACATCCGGTTTTGGACGGACATCCGGCTGGACGGTTCGGTCCTTGCCGTTTGTTTTGTCCTCTCGGTCATCACCGGAATCATTTTCGGATTGGTGCCCGCCCTCCAGACGACGAAACCGGACCTCCAAATGGCACTCAAGGGTGCGAAAACCTCCGCCGGTCTTGCGCATCACAGAACCTTGGATGCGTTGGCGGTCGCTGAAATCGCCCTGGCGCTGGTGTTGCTGGTTGGGGCGGGTTTGTTTGTCCGGAATCTCGTTCAACTGCATCAGGTCAATCCGGGTTTTGATTCAAAGAATGTTCTGACGATGAAAGTCACCCTGCCGGAATCCAAATATCCAGGAGGCGGCGAGCGGTCGCGGTTTTTCGATGCGGCGCTGGAGCGCGTAAAAGCTTTGCCGGGTGTTCGAAACGCGGCTGTCATCAACACCCTGCCGATGGGCGGGGGCTTTAGCCTCAGCATCGAAATCGAAGGCAAGCCGCCTCGCCTGCCAAATGGCGACGTTTCCCAATTGCGTCAAATCAGCCCGGACTACTTTCGGACCTTGAATGTGGCGTTGCTGAGGGGGCGGGCATTCACTCAGGCTGACGGGAAGGACGCCGGTTCCGTGGTCATCATCAACGAGGCCATGGCCCGCAGATATTTTCCCGGCGAAGACCCCATTGGCGCCCGCCTGAGCATCGGCGATGGTTTGGCCAATCCGCGAACGGTCATTGCTGTTGCTGGCGACGAACGAGTCTTTGGCCTGAAGAGCGTTGCCGAGCCCATTTTATACGTCCCGTATGCTCAAAGCAGGTTGGCGGACCCTCTTCATTTTTTGATTCGAACAGGCGCCAGTCCTCTCTCGCTGCTGAAAACGGTCCAGAACGAAATTCGGAAGCTCGATCCGGAACTGGCTTTTGCCGACACCCTTCCTTTGGAACGAGTCGTGAACGATTCCATCCTTTCCGAGCGGGTGGCGGCCTGCATCTTTGGATCGTTTTCGCTGCTTGCCCTGGTCCTGGCAGCACTCGGCATTTACGGAGTCATGGCAAATGCCGTCAGCCAACGAATGCGGGAGATCGGCATCCGAATCGCGCTCGGGGCTCAAGCCGGCGACATCCACCGCATGGTGGCGGGCAAGGGCATGGTATTGACCGTCCTTGGCATCCTGCTTGGGTTGGCCGGTGCGTTTGGAATGACTCGTTTGCTCGCGTCGTTTCTCTACGGCGTCAGCCCGACGGACCCGTGGACCTTCGCCGTCGTCGCCGTGTTTTTGGCGGCGGTTTCATTTCTGGCCTGCTATCTGCCCGCCCGCCGCGCGGCGCGGGTGGATCCGATAATAGCTCTCAGGTGCGAATGAATCTCCAAATCGTGAAGCTATGAAAGATTCAGCAACAACTTCAACGCAAAGACGCCAAGGCGCAAAGACGCTAGGGATTCGCCGGGTACTTTTCAGAGATGCTTCTGGCGTCTTTGCATCTTTGCGCCTTGGCGTTGGCCTTAGGAGCCAACAATGGTGAGACGTGAATCGTAAAACGTGAAAACACTGCGAACAATCTGGTTGAGAATCCGTTCGCTGTGCCATCGGCGCGAGGTGAAGCGGGAGATTGACGAAGAACTCCAGTTCCACATCGAGCAGCGCATGACGGAGAACATCGCCGCCGGCATGTCGCCGGAGGAAGCCGCGCGCGAGGCGCGCAAACGGTTTGGCAATTTGCAGAGCGTTCGCGAGGAATGCCATGAGGCGCGCGGGGCGAGTTTTGGGGAGACGACGTGGCGGGACGTTAGGTTCGGCCTGCGGATGTTGCGCAAGAATCCCGGCTTTACGACCATCGCCGTGCTAATGCTTGCCGTTGGCATTGGAGCAACCGCCGCGGTTTTCGATCTCGTCCAGGGAGTGCTCTTGACACCGCCTCCTTATGCCAGGCCCGACCGCATCGTGCTCATCACACCCGAGCGGCTGGATCGCCAGCCCTATGCCGGGTCTCTCGACGGAGAGCAATGGCTGGGATGGCGGACAGAAGCAAAATCATACGATGCGATGGCCGGCTATGGATGGGAGTTCTGCTTTGTGGTCAGGCCGGACGGCAGCCAGCCGGTCGAGGGCCAGAAAGTCACGAGAGATTACTTCCGCGTGATGGGAGTCAAGCCGCTGCTGGGCCGCGAGTTTGTAGATTCGGATGGAGACGCCGTTACCGGTGAATCCATGCCAACCGTGATCCTGATTGGTTACAACCTTTGGCAGCGGATGTTCAACGGTGATCCGGCGATCATTGGCAAAACCATTCAACTCAGGCGAAATGGCGGCACTCCTCCGATCGCCACGATGACGATTGTGGGTGTGATGCCGCCGGGCATCCGATTCCTGCCGTCGGCCCACAATTCGGGTGATCCGAATTACGACGTCAATGCGGAACCGGATTTCTGGTTCCCTTTGCCAACCACGCCGAAATGGTCGTTTTGGAATGTGGTTGCCCGGTTGCGTGAGGCGGTGACGGTGCCGCAGGCGCAGGCCGAATTGACCACGATTGCCGCGAGACAGGCGCGGGCAAACCATGAACTTGAGGGCGTAACCGCCAGGGCACAATTGTTGTCTGTCGAGATGAACCGGCAGGGGCGCCGGCTGTTGCTGCCTTTGTTTGGCGCTGTAACATTGGTTTTTCTGATCGCCTGCGCGAATGTCGCCGGCTTGATGCTCGCTCGCGGCTTCCGGCGTCAGCCGGAATATGCAGTGCGATGTGCCCTGGGAGCGGGGCGAATGCAACTCTTTCGCCAGACGCTCACCGAAAGTGTGCTGCTCGCCTTTTTCGGAGCCGGATTCGGCGCTGCCCTGGCGCTGGCGGCAGTCAAACTTCTGAAGGTGACCGGCGGATTTGCCATTCCGCGTCTGGAAGCGGTGACGCTAGACTGGCCGATGATGGCGTTTTGTTGGGGATTGGCGGCTCTGGCGGCAGTGCTGGCGGGGTTTGTGCCCGCGTTGCGCGCTTCGCGTTTCGATCCGGCGCAGGCAGTCAAAGGGATCGCGCTGACCGTCAGCGCGGGGCGCGCGGAACGCCGGTTGCTCGCTGGCATGACCATAATCCAGGTCGCGTTGACATTCGCTTTGTTGGTGGGAGCCGGGCTGCTGGTTCGGACTACGAACGCGTTGTCGAAAGTACAGACGGGTTATGATACGAAGAACATTCTCACCCTGAGCGTCACCTCCATGCGAACCAATTGGGAGGATTTCAACCCGCTGGTGCGCATCGCCGCGCTGCCCGGAGTGAAGAACGCCGCGTTTGCCTGGGGAGTGCCTCTGACCGGCAATGCCTGGAATGTCCCTGTCGAAATTGAAGGCCGCCCGGACTTGGGAACGCTTAAAAACGGCGTCGCTATTCGTGTGCGTTCCGTCACGGCGGATTATTTTGACGCCTTGGGCTTTAACCTCGTTGCCGGCCGCAGTTTCCGGCCCGCCGATAACAGCGATAATTGGAAGGGCATGGAAGCCGTCTCCGGAGACGCGCCCATGGTCGCCATCATCAATCAAACGCTGGCAGACAGGTATTTCCCGAATGTGAATCCAATTGGAAAGAAGCTCCGTTCCGGTGTCTGGTCATGGCGCGCTGCGGAAATCGTCGGCGTGGTTGCTAATGCGCGCACCGATGACCTGACGCAGGAACCTGGCCCCGAAGTCTATTATTGCAGCTACCAACTTTACGTATTCAGCAAACACCTGATCATCCGGACGACGTCAGATCCGCAGCCGCTCATTGGTGTTGTGCAGCGGGAATTGCGGGCGATTGATCCGTCACTCGCCATTGGCCGCGTGAAAACCCTGGAACAACTCCGCAATGATTCAGTCGCGGCACAAACCTTCGCGATGCGGCTTCTGGTGGGCTTTTCGCTCGTGGGAAGTGTCCTGGCGCTGGTCGGAATTTACGGCGTGCTTTCACTGTCGGTCGGTTCCAGGAAACGGGAGATTGCCATTCGCATGGCGGTCGGAGCGCAGCGCCGTGATGTTCTGAGCCTGGTGCTGTCTGAAGGCTTGAGACTGATCGGCATCGGGTTGCTCCTGGGCGTCGGCATTGCCCTGATATCGGCGCGCGTTTTGAGAGCATTCCTTTACGGTGTCGAGCCGACCGACCCGGTGACATTTGCCGGTATGGCGGCTCTTTTTACCATTGTCGCGTTGCTGGCCTGCTGGCTGCCTGCGCGCCGAGCCGCGAAGGTTGAACCCATGGAAGCGCTGAGGTGCGAATGAAGGGGAATCGTGAGAGCGTTGAAGCGTTGAAGCGTCAGAGCGTTGCATGCCGCGCCGTAGCGCAGCGAAGGCGGGAAGCGTTGAAGTGTGATGCATGATGCGTGGAACCCAAAACACTATGAACAATTTGAAACATATTGCCCGGCTCGCGGGCGTTGAAGACGAAACACGGCTTTCCGGCCGCGCGCTTTTTTGCTGTCGATCGCACAACATGAACTGACTGATATGAAACTAACTGCAATATTACTCCTGGTCTCGTGCGCGGCGTTCGCCGCCACCGAGGAAAACATCAACAAAACCTTCCCGATCGCCTCCGGCGGCAAGCTCGTCGTGGACGTCGATTTCGGATCCGTCGATGTGAGCACCAACGCCGCCGCGGACCAGGTTTCCGTGGACGTATGGCGCAAGGTCGGGCGCAAGAACAAGGACGCCGAGGAACAGTTCTTCCGCGAAAACCCCGTCCAGCTCGTGTCCGAAGGAAATACCTTGACGGTTCGGTGCCGGACGAAGGAACAGAACCGCTGGTTCAGCGGCCGGGCAAACCGGAATGAAGCAAAATACAAGATCCACGTCCCCGCACAGCTCAACGCCGATCTCAACACCTCCGGCGGCAATATCGCCGTCAGCGATCTTACCGGCGAGGTGAAAGCCGATACGAGCGGCGGCGAACTTCACTTCACGCGATTGCGCGGGCCGTTGAACGGCAATACCTCCGGCGGCGACGTCCGGGCCGCTGATTGCGAAGGAACGATCAAAGTGAACACCAGCGGCGGCGTCATTGAGGTCATGAGAGGAGGAGGTTCGCTCGATGGCGGCACCTCCGGCGGCGACGTGACGGTCAAGAACTTCGGCGGGCCTGTGTCCGTGGAGACCAGCGGCGGCGGAATGACGATCGAGAACGTCAACGGCAAAGTGAGGGCTTCCACGTCCGGCGGCCCGGTCAGCGCAGTGCTGCTTGCGCCCATTCCCGGCGACGTGGTGCTTTCGACCTCGGGCGGCGACGTGAAGGTGAAGGTGCCCGGCAATGCCGGGTTCAACCTTGAAGCTGAGACATTGGGCGGCGGGGTTACCTGCGATTTTCCGGTCACCGTGCAGGGCAGGATCGAGCCCGGCCATTTGAAAGGCCCGGTCAACGGCGGAGGGCCGGCGGTGGTGTTGCGCACCAGCGGCGGAGAAATTCACATTAAAAAGCTCTGACAATTTGGCAAACCAACTCTATGCAATCAACCAGTCCATTGATTCAATTGGAGAACATCGAGAAGGTGTTCCTCACCGACGAAGTCGAAACGCACGCCCTCTCGGGCGTCAAACTCGAAATCTGCCACGGCGATTACGTGTCCATCTCCGGGCCGTCGGGCTGCGGCAAGTCCACGTTGCTCTCGATCCTCGGCCTGCTCGATTCGCCCACGAACGGCAGCTACCAACTGCGCGGCGAGCCGGTCGAGCAATTGAACCACGCGCAGCGGGCGCGCGTGCGCAACCGCGAGATCGGGTTCATTTTTCAGAGCTTCAATCTCATCGGCGACCTCACCGTGTGGGAAAATGTGGAATTGCCGCTCACCTATCGCGGGCTGACCGCGGCCGAGCGCCGCGAGCGGGTGGACGAGGCGCTGGGGAAAGTCGGCATGACGCAACGGGCGAAGCATTTTCCAGCGCAGCTTTCCGGCGGACAACAGCAGCGCGTGGCCGTGGCGCGGGCGCTGGGCGGACGGCCCTCGATCCTGCTCGCCGACGAACCGACCGGAAACCTCGACTCGAAGAACGGGGACGCGGTGATGGCGCTCTTGCGCGATTTGCACGCCGAAGGGGCGACGGTTTGCCTGGTCACCCATGACATGCGCTACGCCCGGGATGCGCAAAAGACGATTCACCTGTTCGACGGGCAGGTGGTGAATGAGGAAGTGGTGGCAACGCGATGAAGCGCGAGCAACAAGTTTGGGAGTTTGGGAGTTTTAGAGTTGTGGAGTTTTGGAGTCCTGGATCCACTCGAACCCCGATCTTGCCGGGACTCACCCACTCCGAAACTCCGAAACCCCGAAACTCCATAACTTACTTCTGACCATGGACGTGCCTGTTTCACCCGCCTCGAAGAAGCGCCGCCAACGGCGCCGATGGTTGTTGACCGTCGGCGCGATCGCCCTGCTGGCGCTCGTTACCGTTGGCCTGTCGCGCCTTCAACCCGCTGCGCCCAGCGTTGAGAAGTCCACGCTGTTTATGGACACGGTCAAGCGTGGCGAGATGCTCCGGCAGGTGCGCGGCAACGGGACGCTGGTTCCCGAGGACATTCGCTGGATCCCGACGGTGAACGCCGGGCGCGTCGAGCGGATTCTGGTGTTGCCCGGAGCTCGGGTGAAAGCCGACACGGTGCTGGTGGAGTTGAGCAATCCGGAGGTCGAGCAGGCGGCGTTCGACGCGGAGTGGGAGCTCAAGGGGGCCGAAGCCGAGCTGGCCAATGTGCGCGTCAAACTAAGCACCGACAAGCTGACGCAAAAAATGGCCGTGGCCACGGCGGAGGCGGGATACAGCAACGCGAAGTTGGAATTTGAAGTCGAGGATGAACTGGCGAAGAACAAGCTGGCTTCGGCAGTGACCCTGAAGCAAGCCAGGACCAAAGCCGAGGAGTTGGCCAAGCTGCTGGAAATCGAGCGGGAGCGCCTGGACGCCTCGGACGTTGCGGCCAAAGCGCAGCTTGAGGTCCAGCAGGCCAAGGTGTCGCAACTGCATGCGCAGCTTGAACTCAAACGCCGGCAGGTGGAAGGGCTCAAAATCTGTTCCGGGATGGATGGGGTGCTGCAGCGGCTGGGCGACCCGACCAATCCGCTGCAACTGGGCCAGCAACTGGCCGCGGGCGCGCCCGTGGCTCGCGTCGCCAACATGACCAAACTGAAGGCCGCCATTAAGATTCCGGAAACACAAGCCCGGGACGTTCAACTGGATCAGTTGGCGGAAATCGACACGCGCAACGGCATTATACCCGGCCATGTCACGCGCATTGATCCGGGGGTGGAAAATGGCACGGTGACGGTGGACGTGGCATTGGACGCGGCGCTGCCGAAAGGCGCCCGGCCGGATCTGAGTGTGGACGGCACCATCCAGCTCGAACGGTTGGAAAATGTGTTGTATGTGGGACGGCCGGTGCAGGGCCAGCCGGACAGCACCGCCGGGCTTTTTAAGCTGAAGGAGGGCGGCAGAGAAGCCGTGCGCGTGCCGGTCAAGCTGGGGCGCAGCTCCGTGAGCACCATCGAGATCGTGGAAGGTTTGCAGGTTGGCGACCAGGTGATCCTGTCCGACATGTCGCAGTGGGATGCGCATGAACGGTTGCGGCTGAATTAACCCGGCTCGTAATTCAAATTCGGCCCCAACCACCGCTCGACCTCCGCCAGGGTCATGCCTTTGCGCACATGATAATCCAGCACCTGATCGCGGCCGAGTTTGCCGACGGCGAAATACCTGGAATCGGGGTGCGCGAAATAAAGGCCGCTCACGCTGCTGCCGGGCCACATGGCAAAGTTCCCGGTCAGCGTGATGCCGGCGTGTTTCTCCGCATCAAGCAGATCCCAGAGAATTGCCTTCTCGGTATGGTCGGGGCAGGCGGGATAGCCGGCAGCCGGGCGGATGCCGCGATACTTTTCGGCAAGGAGATCTTCCGGTGAAAGGTTTTCCGTTTTGCCGTAGCCCCACTCTTCCCGGACGCGCCGGTGCAAATACTCGGCGAACGCCTCCGCCAGCCGATCGGCCAGCGCTTCGGCCATGATGGCGTTGTAGTCGTCGTGCTTCGCCTTGAAGCCTTCGACAATTTCCTTTAATCCATGCCCGCTGGTCACGGCGAAGGCGCCGATGTGATCGTTGCAGGTTGCTGGTTGCAGGTTGCTGGTTGCAGGTTTTGGCGCAATGAAATCCGCCAGGCTCCAGTTCGGTGTGCCATCGCCCTTTTCGCTTTGTTGGCGCAGGAAGTGGAATGTGGTCCGCACATGCTTGCGGGAGCCGTTCGTGTAGACTTCCACGTCGTCACCGACCGCATTCGCGGGGAACAAACCGTATACCGCGCGAAGTTGGAGCAGCTTTTTCCCGACTATCTGGCCGAGCAATTCCTGGGCGTCGGCAAAGAGTTTGCGGGCTTCTTCACCGTGCTTTTCATGTTGAAAAATCTTCGGATAAACCCCGCGCAATTCCCAGGTGTGGAAGAACGGCGACCAGTCGATGAAGGGCACGAGGTCCGCCAAAGACACCTGCAGGTGACGACGCGACGAGTCTCCATCTGATTGTTCGCCGGAAGTGGAGAGTCCCCTCACGTCGTCTCCTGCGGCGGAATCGGAAGATAGTACCCGCACGCCGATAAACTCCGGTTTCGGCAAATCGTCGAATTTCAGCTTCGGCGCGTTGGCGCGGGCGGCTTCGAGGGAAAGCAGTTTTGCCGTTTGTCCGGAATGATGCGCGCGAAGTTTCTCATAATCTTCGCGAATTTGCTTCACGAACGCGTCCTTGCCGACGTTGCTCAAGAGGCTGCTGACCACGGGCACGGCGCGCGAGGCATCGAGGACATGCACGACCGGTTCGCGGTAATTCAGCGCGATCTTGACGGCCGTGTGGGCCTTGCTTGTCGTGGCGCCGCCGATCAGCAACGGCAGCCTGGAGCCGGTCCGTTCCATCTCGCGGGCGACGTGCGCCATTTCATCGAGGCTCGGCGTGATCAGTCCGCTCAAGCCGATGATGTCGGCGTTTTCCTTCTTCGCCGCTTCGAGAATCTTTTCGCACGGCACCATGACGCCGAGGTCAATGACCGCGTAGTTGTTGCAGGCGAGCACGACGCCGACGATGTTTTTGCCGATGTCATGCACGTCACCTTTCACCGTGGCGAGGATGATTTTGCCCTGTGTCCTCACCGCTTCGCCCCGGGCCGCCATTTCCGCTTTCTCGGCCTCCATGAACGGCGTGAGATAGGCCACGGCCTTTTTCATGACGCGCGCCGATTTCACGACCTGCGGCAAAAACATTTTGCCGGCGCCGAACAAATCGCCCACGACCCCCATGCCCGCCATCAATGGCCCTTCGATGACCGCGAGCGGTTTGCCGTATTTCCGGCGCGCTTCCTCGATGTCCGCGTCAATGAACGCATCAATGCCCTTCACGAGCGAGTGCGAGAGGCGTTCCTCGACCGTGCCTTTGCGCCATTCCTCCTCGGCTTTTCTTTCGGTCGCGGTTGTGCTGGCGCCGGCCGCTTTGAGTTTTTCACCATAGGTCACCAGGCGTTCGGTCGCGTCCTGGCGGCGATTGAGAAGGACGTCTTCGACGAGTTCCTTCAACTCCGGTTTGATTTCTTCGTACACCTCCAGCATGCCGGCATTGACGATGCCCATGTCCAGGCCGGCGCGGATCGCGTGGTAGAGAAACGCCGAGTTCATCGCCTCACGCACGGCGTTGTTGCCGCGGAATGAAAAGGAAACGTTGCTGATGCCGCCGCTGACTTTTGCATGCGGCAGGTGCTGCTTGATCCAGCGCGTGGCGGTGATGAAATCCGCGGCGTAATTCGCGTGTTGCTCGATACCCGTGCCGACGGTCAGGACATTCGGGTCGAAAATAATATCTTCGGGCGGAAAGCCGACTTCCCGGGTGAGCAAGTCGTAGCAACGCCCGCAGATGGTGGTTTTCCGCTCCAACGTGTCGGCCTGGCCGTGTTCATCGAATGCCATCACAACCACCGCCGCGCCGTATCGGAGAATTTTGCGCGCCTGTTCCTTGAACTTCGCTTCACCTTCCTTGAGCGAGATCGAATTCGCGATGCCTTTGCCCTGAAGACATTTCAGGCCGGCTTCGATGACATCCCACTTCGAGGAGTCCACCATGAACGGAACTTTGGCGACTTCGGGTTCGCTGCCGAGCAGGAGCAGGAAACGGGTCATGGCCGCGACGCCGTCGATCATCCCTTCATCCATGCAAACATCGATGACGTTGGCGCCATTCTCGACCTGTTGACGCGCAATGGCGACGGCTTCCTCGTATTTATTTTCCTTGATGAGCTTCGCAAACTTTGGCGACCCGGCGACGTTGGTGCGTTCGCCGATCATGATAAAGGAGCCGGGCTGCTGCGTGAACGGTTGCGAGCCGGAGAGGCGGAGGGGCAGGGTGGCGGCGGGCGTCCCGCCTGCCGTAGAGGGTGGAATCCTGCCGCCCGGACCGGGGCTGGAATCTTCTGCGCGTTTGGAATTGTCAGCGGTTCTTCCACTGGGCGGGACGCCCGGCTCTCCGGCAGGCGGGACGCCCGGCGCCACAATCGCGCGCGTCGTCGCGCGTTGCGCCAACTCCCTCGGATGGCGACCTTCCAGGGCTTTCGCGATGGCCGCGATGTGCTCGGGCGTGTTGCCGCAGCAACCGCCGGCGATGTTGATCAATCCGCTTTGCGCGAATTCGCCCAGAAATTTCCCCATATCCTCGGGTCCGAGCGGATACCCTGTTGGCGAGAGCGGATCAGGCAATCCTGCGTTTGGGTAACACGAAATGAAAGTATTCGAATGCTCGGCCAATTCGGCGATGAACGGCCTCATTAAATCCGGCCCGATGGAACAGTTCAGACCCACCGAGAGCGGCTTGACGTGCTTCACGGCATTCCAAAAAGCCTGCACGGTTTGACCCGAAACCATTGTCTCACCACCTCGGCCGACAGCGGCTGAAATCATGATCGGCAGAATTTTTGCATCCTGCTCAAACACCTCCTGAATCGCGACGAGCGCCGCCTTGGCATTGAGCGAATCAAAAATGGTTTCGACGAGCAGGAGGTCCGATCCGCCGGCGATGAGCGCGCGGACCTGATGGGCGTAGGCGGCTTTCACCTGGTCGAACGTGCAAACGCGAAAGCCGGCGTCGTCCGCATCCGGTGAGTTCGAGAGCGACACCGTGAGCGGTCCGATGGCGCCGGCGACGAAGCGCGGCCGGCCGGTTTGGTTCGCGATGCGGTCGGCCCATTCCCGGCATTGGCGGGCGGATTGCTCGTTGATTTCCCACGCGAGGCCGTTGAGGAATTTGTTTTCGATGACGCCTTGATAGAACGCCGGATCTTTGCGTCCGCCGCGTTCGCGCGGGTCGTCGACGAAGAATTCGCTCTGACCGATGCTCGTGGCGGAAAAGGTGTTGGTTTCGATGATGTCCGCGCCGGCTTCGAGGAAGCGGCGGTGGATATCGCCAATCACCCCGGGCTGGGTGAGCGAGTAAAGATCGCCGTTGTTCTTCAAATCCTTCTTTGCGTCTTTGAAGCGTTCGCCGCGAATCTCTTCTTCGCCCAGTCCATACGTGCGGAGGGTCGTGCCCATCGCGCCGTCAATAATGACGATGCGCTGGCGCAGCAGGCGTTGGAGCAGTTCAATTTGATCAGGCATCGGCGTCATGCAAATTATCCGGCTGAAAACTAACCAAAAATCCGCCGTAATGCAAAATAAAAATCAACATATCTTGATATGATGATATGTATTCTAAATAGCCCGGTTTTTAGCGGCGTTTCGGGAGGGCGTTGGGCGGTGTTTCCGGTCCGTGAAAAATCGGTTGGTTCACCGATTTTGTCTTATGTTTACCTTCTTTTGGCAAAAGTGTGTTCCGCGGCGTTTTTTGAGTTATTCATCCGTTGACACCCCCCCGGCCTTTGTTAGAGTCACCACGCGTTTCTGCGGAGATTTCTTCCGACGAAATTAACAACTCGACCGCTAACATTTTTGGAAATGGACATTTAGTTTTTATGGCAAAAACATCGAAATACGTTTATCTGTTCGGAAACAAGAAAGCTGATGGCAATGGTTCCATGAAACCGTTGCTGGGGGGGAAAGGCGCGAACCTGGCCGAGATGAGCCGCATCGGACTGCCTGTGCCTCCGGGCTTCACCATCACGACCGAAGTCTGCACTTATTACTACGCCAACAAGCGCACCTATCCGAAGGTTCTCGACGCCCAGGCCCGCGAAGGCGTCGCCTTCATCGAGACCATCATGGGCACGAAGTTCGGCGACAAGACCGCCATGCCGCTGCTGGTCTCCGTCCGTTCCGGCGCCCGCGACTCGATGCCGGGCATGATGGATACCATTCTCAATTTGGGCCTCAATGACTTGACGGTCCTGGCGCTGGTCAAGGCGACGAAGAACGAGCGTTTCGCCTGGGATTGCTACCGCCGTTTCATCCAGATGTATGGCGACGTCGTCATGGGCGTGCAGAAGCGCCCGGATGAAGACCACGAACCATTTGAAGTCGTCATCCACAAACTCAAACACGACCGTCATCACGCTGAAATTGAAGACACCAAGATGACGGTGTCGGATCTCAAGGAACTGGTGAATCGTTTCAAGGCATTGATCAAGGAGCGGACGGGCCAGGAATTTCCGCAGGACCCCTGGAAGCAGCTTTGGGGCGCAACCGGCGCTGTGTTCGGTTCCTGGATGAACGACCGCGCCATCGTCTATCGCCGCAAATACGGCATCCCCGCCGAGTGGGGCACCGCCGTCAACGTGCAGGCGATGGTTTACGGCAACACCGGCGACCAGTCCGGTTCCGGCGTCGCCTTCACCCGCGACCCCGCGACCGGCGAGAAAGTTTTCTACGGAGAATTCCTCATCAACGCCCAGGGCGAAGACGTGGTTGCCGGCGTGCGCACGCCCGAACCGGTGGCTCTGCTCAAGGGCCATCTGCCCGCCGCGTTTGCCGAGTTGGAGCAGGTGCGCAAGACGCTCGAAGCGCACTTCAAAGACGTGCAGGATTTCGAGTTCACGATTCAGGACGGCAAGCTGTTCATGCTTCAGACCCGCAACGGCAAGCGCACCGGCCTTGCCGCCGTCCGGTTCGCCATCGAAATGGAGAAGGAAAAGCTCATCGACTGGAAGACCGCCATCCGCCGCGTTCCGGCCGATCAGCTCGACCAGGTGCTCGCGCCCGTCTTCGACCGGAAGGCGATGAAGGCCGCCAAGTGCATCGCCAAAGGGCTGCCCGCCGGCCCCGGCGCCGCCTGCGGCAAAATGTATCTCAACGCGGATCGCGCCGATGCGGCCGCGGCGAAAGGCGAGAAGGTTCTTCTCGTCCGAAACGAAACGTCGCCCGAAGACCTGCGGGGCATGATCGCCTCTGAAGGCATCCTGACCGCAAAAGGCGGCGTCAGCTCGCACGCCGCCCTGGTGGCGCGGCAGATGGGCAAAGTCTGTGTCTGCGGCGCCGCCGCGTTGCAGATTGATTACGCGACCAAGACGATGACCGTGGACGGCGTGAGCTACAAGGAAGGCGACTTCCTTTCCATCAACGGCACCGCCGGCGACGTTTATCCCGGCCAGATTCCGACCGCCGCCTCCGAGATCGTCCAGGTGCTGGTCGAGAAATCACTCGCTGCCAAAGACAGCGTGACGTATCAGATGTTTCAAAAGCTGATGGATTGGTGCTCGAAGGTGACCAAACTTCAGGTCCGCACCAACGCCGACACGCCGGAGCAGACCGAGAACGCGATTGCGTTTGGCGCCAGCGGCATCGGCTTGACCCGGACGGAGCACATGTTCTTCGAGGGCAACCGCATTGATTCGATGCGCGAAATGATCCTCGCCGACAATGTGGCCGATCGGAAGAAAGCGCTGGCCAAGCTCCTTCCTTACCAGAAGGCAGACTTCGTCGGTATCTTCAAGGCGTTGAAAGGCCTGCCGGCGACGATCCGTTTCCTCGATCCGCCGCTGCACGAATTCCTCCCGCACGAGGACGCCGCGCAGCAGGACCTGGCGAACAAGATGGGCGTCCCGGTTGCGAAGATCAAACAGCGCGTGAAGGAACTCCACGAGTTCAACCCGATGCTCGGTTTTCGCGGCTGCCGCCTGGGAATTGTTCACAGCGAAATCAGCGAGATGCAGGCCCGCGCGGTATTCGAAGCCGCGGCCGAGGTGCAGAAGGCCGGCATTAAAGTGAAACCCGAAGTCATGATCCCGCTCGTCGGGTTCAAGAAGGAACTCGATCTCCAGGTCGAAGTCGTCCATGCCGCCGCCAAGGCAGTCATGGCGGAAAAGAAAGTGAAGCTGAACTACATGGTCGGTACGATGATCGAAGTTCCGCGCGGCGCTCTGACCGCGGATGAGATCGCGCAGACGGCCGAGTTCTTCAGTTTCGGCACCAACGACCTGACGCAGACGTGCCTGGGCATGAGCCGCGACGATTCCGGCTCGTTCCTGCCGCCGTATGCGGAGCTGGAAATCGTAAAGAAGAATCCGTTCGCCTCGATTGACCAGGTCGGCGTCGGCCAGTTGATGAAGATCGCCTGCGAGAAGGGCAACAAAACCCGTCCTGGCATCAAGCTGGGCATCTGCGGTGAACACGGTGGCGATCCCGATTCCGTGAAGTTCTGCCACAAGCTCGGTTTGACCTACGTGAGTTGTTCGCCTTACCGCGTGCCAGTGGCCCGCCTCGCCGCGGCTCAAGCTGCGCTGGAGGAAGAAGCCGCCAAATCGGCAAAGAAGAAGTAATCTATGGCGGCGGTCGGTGACCGCCGCACTATTTTGTCGCTCACACAGCGACGCAACAACAAAGCCGCTCCGGGAAACCGGGGCGGCTTTTGCTTTTGGCATGCCGGTATTGAGACGCCGGGCTATTGTCGTCCTGGAATAAGTGGATGATGTGGACGATTGACCCAGGGCGTCGCTCGCAGTCTCGTTTTGCCCTGGGCTATTCGCTGTTGTCCCGTTAGGGCGGTCCGTCAGCGCTTTCGCATACATCGTCCTTTCTCCGCAAACCCACGGCCAGGCCCGCAATGATGGCGATGGCGCCCCAGAGCTGGCCCCAATGGGGTTTTTCGTGCAGCCAGATCATTGCGATAATGAGTCCGGCCACTGGTTGAACAAAAACGGTCAGCACAACAATATTCACCGGCGTCTCGCGGATGACCACCAGCCACAGGCCGTAACCAAACACAGTGCAGACGAGCGACAAGTAGAGGAGATGTCCCCAGACCTGAACGGTAAAGGCCGTCGCTTGCGATGCCACTCGAGGCCCGTCCCAGGCCAGGTTCAGAACGGTCCCGGTGAACAAAGCAACCGCCATCACCTTGAACGGCCCGGCTCGTTCAAGGACCGGCTTGCCGACGATTGAATAGGCGGTCTCGGCCAGGAACGACGTCAACACCAGACCGTTGGCCGCGAGTTGATGCCAGTGGAAATTGGCCATCCAGACCTTGGAGATCAGCATCACGCCCGACATGCCGCAGGCAAAGCCCAGCCAGCGTCGCGGTGCGATTCGCTCCCGCAGCACGAGAGCGGCGGCGACAGCGCAGAGCAACGGCTCGAACGCCATCAGCATCGCCGCGTCGCCGGCCTGGCCCATTTGGACGCCGGCCGTCTGCATTCTGGGGCCAAGACAGAACACCAGCACGCCGATCCATACCGATTTCAGCAAATCACGTCCGCGAGGCGCGGCGCCGGGCAGCCAAGGCCAAAGCAGAACACAGGCGATGGAGGCCAGTGCGTAGCGCCATGTCACAATGCCCCCGGCATCCAACCAGGGTGACAACACTTTGAACGTGCTCAGCGTCGCCGCCCACAAGCAGTTCATGGCGACCAACAGAAGCAAATAAGCCGGCTTCACGTTGTCCGATCCTAGGGAGCACGGTGCTGGACTTCAAGCCGCAGGGTCAACCGCGGTGCGATTGAAACTGCGGGTCAGGAGCGCCGCGATGTGCGAAGCACCAGCCGCAGCGCGTTCCCAAGCGGGTGGACCTGCCGAAATCCCACGGCTGTTGGGCGGCCAATATCAGAATCTCGATAACCGGGACGGAATTGATGAGAATACATTATTTGTCGTGCTCGTTGGTTAAGACAAATTAAATAGTTTCTCGGAAGCGCGAAGCCTTCCGGGCGGAGTGGGTGGGCCGGTGGAGTCGGGTGCCTCCCGGGTTTTGGCGGCGGACAACGCGGCGCCGGATAGGGGGTAAAGTTTCACATTCGGCTGTGTTCATTGGGGAATTCCTGTATTTCGACAGGGTTTCCGAAGGAGTGAAAACTGGCATTTCCCGTGCTTTTCTTGGTGATTTGTCAGTCGGCAAGGGCGCTGGGGACGACGAAAACCTGGGCGGCGACATGGCTCGTCAGGGGACGCCGTTCAAGCCGGACTGGGTTTTAGCCGATAATCCGTCGAGAAACCTTGTTTTGAAGAGTCTGATCATGCGGCGCCAGCTATTGCGGAACCCGTCCTGGGCGGGTTTCTGGCTCTTGCTTGCCCTTTTGAGTCCCTTTCAGGCTGCGGCTTTGGATCCGACCCGCACCGTTTTCCAGTACAACTGCCAGACTTGGGGCCGGCGAAACGGCCTGCCGGCAAACGGGGTCACTGCGATTGCGCAAACCAAAGATGGATATTTGTGGTTGGGCACCGCGGTGGGACTGGTGCGTTTTGACGGGACCGATTTCAAGCTGCTCGACATGACTCATGTGCCGCAGCTTCGCAGCAGCATCGTCACCAGTTTGTTCAGCTCCAAACGCGGCGGTTTATGGTTCGGACTGGAGCACAGCGCGTTTGGTTTTTGCAACGGAACGGACATCTCCTTTCGGGGCAAAGACGAGTGGGGAGGAGTCAACCAGAGCGTGCATTCCGTGCTGGAAACCGACGATGGAGCGGTCTGGATAGCCGCCGAAGCGGAGTCGGGACGGCTGACGAAGGACAATGCCTACGAGATGTTTCCCGGCATAGACAACTCCGACGTCACCGCGATTTGTCAGGGATCCCGCGGGCGCATTTGGTTGGGGACCGCCCGCAAAGGTCTCTATTTCTGGCAGGGCGGCATGGTGACCAAATTTCCGGATGATGCGCTCGACGAACGGATCATCCGTTCCCTGGCCGAGGACAAGGAGGGAAAAATCTGGATCGGAACCGAATTGGGATTGCTGTGTTACGACCGAAACTCCCAAAAACGGCCCTTGCCTTATCCCTGGTACGAATCGCGCGCCCTGCTGGTGGATCAACACGGCGCCGTCTGGGTGGGCACCACCGGCGGCGGCCTGATCCGTTATCTTGGTGAGGTGGCGACACAGTTCCGGCAGGCGGACGGATTGGCGGATGATTTCGTGATGTCGCTGGCTGAGGATCGGGAAGGAAGCCTTTGGGTGGGCACTCGGAACGGGTTGAACCAGTTCAGCGACGTCAAGATTCCCACTTTCGGCAAGACCGAGGGGCTTACGGCGAGCGCGAATATTTGCGTCTGCGCCTCGCGGAGAGGCGGACTGTGGGTGGGGACGAGCACGGGACTGGACTTTTTTGATGGACACGCTCACTTCTACGCCACCAATTCCGGGTTAAAGAACCTGTATATCAAAGAAGTTTTCGAGGCACGAAACGGGGATGTTTACGTGGTGGACGGCGCGACAGACCTTGAAATGATTTCCGGCGGTCGGGCGGTGGTGCGACTTGCCAATCATAGCCAGACGTGGCCGACGGCGATAGCCGAGGACGCCGAGGGAGTGATTGTGGCCCAGGGTGGTGAGCTTTACCGGGTCAGCACCAACGAGCTTGTGGCATACCCTTTCACCAACGGCCAGAAGCCTTCAATGAGTTGGATTTTCAATATGATCACCGCCCGCGACGGCTCCCTCTGGATCGCGAGCAGTGACGGAATCTGCCGGGTGAGCAACGGCACTTTCACCCTCTGGACCAAGGAGCAAGGTCTTTCCGACCCCAAGACATTGTGTATTTGCGAAGACGCTGACGGCGTCATTTGGGCTGGGACGGAATCCGGCATCGTCCGGATCAAGAATGGGCAGATCCGATATATCCGGCAGCAGAACGGCCTTTTCGACAACATTATTTACAATCTGGTTCCTGACGATCATGGGTCGTTGTGGGCATGGGCGAGCCGGGGCTTTTTCCAGGTGAGCCGGCGGAATTTGAATGATTACGCGGCTGGCAAAATCGATCGCGTTGAATGCGCGGCCTACTACGGGTTGGAAGACGTCAAATCGTTTGAAAAAGGCCAGCAGGAACTTTCCGGCTGCAAGACTTCGGACGGGCGGATTTGGTTTCCAACGGCCCAAGGCGTCGTGATGATTTCCCCGACAAATATTGTGAGCAACCCGGTGCCCCCGCCGGTTTACATTCACGCGGTGCGCGCCAACGGCAGGGAGCTCAATGAGGTCACCCAAGCTGTGGTGCCTCCCGGCAAAGGCGAGCTGGAGTTTTATTATGCGGGCTTAAGCTTCATCGCCCCCCAAAAGATAGAATACCATTACAAGCTGGATGGTTACGACAAGGAATACGTGCAGGCCGGCACCCGTCGCTCGGCGTTCTATACCAACCTTAAGCCGGGCAAATACCATTTCCACGTTCACGCCTGCAACGCGGACGGCATCTTCGACGTCGCCGGGGCGAGCTTCACCGTGGAGCTGCTCCCGCACTTGTATCAGACAGCCTGGTTCATCGCCTTGATGGGTCTGTCGGTGGTGATCCTGCTGCTCGGGATTTACGGCTGGCGGGTCCGGCATCTGCGCTGGAAACAAAAGCAGCTGCAGGAGGCGCATGACCTTCTCGAAGCCAAAGTGACGGAACGCACTGTCGAGCTGGCCGAAAGCAACCTGTCATTGAAGAACGAAATCGAGGAGCGCAAGCGGGCCGAACTGGAGGTCGAGCGAATTCATCGTCAATTGGTGGATGCTTCGCGAATGGCCGGTCAGGCCGAGGTGGCCTCCAGTGTTTTGCACAACGTCGGCAACGTGTTGAACAGCGTTAACGTCTCCACAACCCTCATCGCCGAGCGGCTGCACAAGCTGCGGCTGTCCAATCTGAGCAAGGCCGTGCAGCTCATCCAGGAGCACTCCGGCGATCTGGGCCGTTTCCTCACTGCCGATGAGAAAGGCAGCCGCCTGCCGCAATACTTGCAGGAACTCGCCCGCCACCTGGGCGGAGAACAAAGCGATCTCCTGGCCGAAATTGCCAACCTGGCCCATAACGTCGAACACATCAAAGAAATCGTGGCCATGCAGCAGACCTACGCGAAAATCTCCGGCACCGTGGAAAAAGTGGAGGTGTCCGATCTGGCGGAGAGCGCGCTGAAAATGCACGCCGCGGCATACCAGCGTCACTCCGTCCGCATTTTGCGCGAATACGACGAAATCGCTCCCATCTTCGTGGACCGCCACAAGGTGCTCCAGATTCTGATCAACATTTTCCAAAACGCAAAGTATGCGTGCGATGACGGCGGCCAGACGGACAAGCACGTGGTGGTGCGCATCCGGCGGCGCGGCGAAGACCGGGTGGCCATCGAAATTGCGGACAACGGCATTGGCATACCGGCAGAAAATCTGACCCGGATATTTTCGCATGGGTTCACGACCCGGAAGAACGGGCATGGATTTGGGCTGCACAGCTCGGCGCTGGCGGCGCGGCAGATTGGCGGCATGCTGACGGCCCACAGCGAAGGCGTGGGTAAAGGCGCCACGTTCATCCTGGATTTGCCGCTCAGCCCGGCGCCAAGGATACCGGCCGATGGATCGTCCGAAATGGCCGCGGCGATTTAGGGACGGACCCCGCTTCCGTTCCGTCCACGATCAGTTTTTCACCTCAACCGGCTCCCGTTTACATTTGAACGATTTGCCGTTCGCCTTGGTATGAAATGACTTTGTCCGGGTTGCCCGTGGTTTCCACGCCGGTTCCATGGTCTTTTCCAACGATGACAATGTTAAAACTGCGTTCCTTCAGCATCCCGGGAAAAGATCCCTTTTGGTCATCCACGGTGAGCCGCCGGTTTGCGTCATCCCAGTGAAAGGCAATGGTGGCATGGACGCCCTTTTCATAGTTGTAATTGTCGTTCTCGTCTTCATACAGCGTGAAACTTCCATCCGCGCCGGGATAGATGCGCAGTTCAATGGGATCGGCCGCTTTCTCAGCCGCGTATTGAATGAAGGGTCCCAGGGGCACGATGGAGCCTGACTTGACCAGGAGCGGAATCTTGTCGATGGGAGCATCCGCGACAATTGTTTGACCCCCCGGAAAGCTCTGTCCGGTCCAAAAATCCACCCATTGATTTTTAGCGGGCAGATAAACCGGCCGGGTTTGATCTCGCGGCTCGACGATTTTTTCCAGGGCAAAAAGTTCCGGAGTCTTCCAGAAAAGCTGGGCCCGGAAAGCGCCCAGGGCCGAATTGGCGGTCTCAAAGGCGAAGTCATATTCCTTTCCAGCCTGAAGATCCACGGGGACGGTATAGGCCTCCACCGAAGTGAAGTTGTTGGTCAGTTCCTGGCCGTCCAGAAAGACCCGTTTTGGACCGAAACTTTTCATGTGAAAACGATGCGGCCCGGTTTCGGCCGGAATCAACTTGCCTTCCCAGCGCATGGAAAACTTGGGGCTGGTGATATATTCGGGCCAGCCGGTATACCAGAAGAGATTGATGTTGGGCTCGACCTGTTCGTGAACCAGATTTTTGAACTCCGCGTCGCCATAGTATTTGGCGGTCAGCCCCGGCCGGCCGTCTTTTGTCCTGAAATATTCGGGCGTTATGAGGACGCTGTTCTCGGGCGGGCGATGGAGCATGTACCCCGTTACCGGACAGACCATGATGGCCGGGCCAAACATAAACTGATCGTCAATGGCATAGGTCTTTTTGTCCGAGGTAAAATCCATGGGCAAGCCGCGCATGATCGTATAGCCATCGTCGGTGACCCGCCAGGCGAGCGAATAAAGGTAGGGCAGCAGCCGGTATCGCAGATTGTCGAATTTGACGAGAACCTTGGTGAAGTCACCAAACTCCCAGATTTCCCGCGGCGTTTCCGAACCGTGCGCGCGGAAAATCGGGGAAAAGGCCCCCAGTTGAAACATGCGGGTATAAAACTCCTGATAGG
>CAZFOA010000016.1:0-28161 GCA_964520205.1 uncultured Verrucomicrobiota bacterium
TGTCCACCAGCACGCAGCGCAACCGTTCCCTCAGAGTCACCCACCAATGGGGTACAGGAAACCCGGCATTGCGATCAAACATTGGCGACGCGCTAATGAATTCGGGGACTTGATCGGGCCGCCAGATAGAGAGCGGCAGCAGTGTTAGAGCGTTGTCTAGAGGAACCCGAAATGAAGGATTTTGGAGAACGAACGGATTCGTAAAACCAGCAAAGCCATTTGCTGGAATGTTTGTTACGTTGCCAAGTGAAAAGTGATTCGAGGCGAGCAAGCCGAACTCATTGGTTAAGATCATCGTGACCTCGGCCACAACAATCATTTGAAGATCTCTCGGAAACGCGTTTGTGTATGAGTTCCAAAACTCCACGCCGACTACGTTTGAAATACCGACGATATACATCTGGTTCGTTTCATTGATAATGGAATTAGCAAGGTCCCGACGAAACTCCAGCCTCCGCAGGACGGTCACCGCCGTCTGCATGGCAAACTCATTGAAATTTGGATACCCTTTCTTCGCACCGACCACGAGCGGCACACCGTAAACCATTGGTTCGCTCTCGTCATTGGTGCCAAAGGGTGTTCCAACCGGCGGGATCAAAGAGCGGTCGGGACTGCTCTCAAGATCTACCATGACCGGCGCCGTTCCATCATTGACCATGCTCGCATCCTGAACTTCCCGGTATCCCGCGATTAGGATGTCTCCATTGGTGGCGGATCTAAAGAGAGGGCGGAATACCGAGGGCAAAAAGGGGTAGCCGGTCGCAGTGCGATTGGTCGTGGCATCGTAAAGGTTTGCCGTCACCTGGAGCAGCCGATGCACGGAAGGGGTGTACTGATCGACTGGATAAATTTGAATCCGCTTAAGATCAAGATTCAACTGCGCTGAGAGCAGGCGCGATGCAACATTGGTAAAGAATTCGGTCGGATTGTCGGTCTTGATGATTGGCTTAGCCGACGCCATTCCAACTATTACCATCAGCAACCCAAGCACCGACAACCTCAGCCAAACGCGACAGAAGAATGTGCGGACATTCTTGTTTGAGCAATACCGCCCCTCCGATCTCATCGTGCGGACATCCTGACAATTTTGCAGGCGAATTTCCAGTCTTTTCTTGGCCATTTGAAAAACCAATATTCCGCACAAAAATGAGGGTGAGCAGCGAGGGACATCCACTGCCGGCAGAGGGATATTGAACCCGCGAAATATCGAATGGTGTTAACCCGAAAAATGACACGCTGAATGTTACCGGGTGCAAAAGGAGACGCTTCAGGCTGTGCGGGTAAGACATTAGCTGGAATATTTGACGGGCATGATGGGGATGGAAGCGGCGAAGGGTTTTGAGATGGCCAATGCAGAGCCGAAGCAAAACACTATTGGAGAAAAATCAAGTGGACCTGCAGGGAACTTCCCGAACCTTACGTCATCAACTCGGTCACCTTGATGCCGAAGTTTTCTCCCATCAGGACAATTTCACCGCGCGCGACCCGTTTTCGATTGACGTAGAGATCGACGGGGCTGCGGGCAAATTGATCCAAGGCAACCAGCGCGCCCGCTTCCAGGCGCAACACTTCTTCCATCGATTTGCGGCAGGGAGCCAGTTCGGCGGAAACGGTTACCGGCACATCCAGGAGGATCTGCAGATCGGACGCCGGTTCTGAAGGTTCGCTCATAATGCGGGTGGCGGCCGTTAAGGGTTGAGAACGCGAACGATTTTTGCGGCCCACCGTTGGTTGCAGGTTCCCAGATTGGCGATAAATTTGGACTTTTTTGCCAGGCAGACCCGGACTTGTTTGGCCATTTCCGGTGTGATCATGAGCGTGTCTCCGGGTTTGATCTGCGCCAGTTGCCTGGCGGTCAGTTCCAAATTCGGCAATTCGGCGGTGACCTTTATGTTGACATCATTCAGCGCCGGGTTCCATTTCAACGCCGCCGCCGGGAGGGTCGCGCGAGGCTTGTCGATTTTGACGCCGGCGTTGAGCTTGAGGATCAGTGGCTCCAGCGTGGCGCAGGGAAATCCCATTTGTATTTGCCCGGTGGTTTCGCCGACCCGGGCTTCCATGCCCAGGATCAGCATGATGGTTTCCGGCGGGCAGGTCTGTGCAAAGCCGTCTCCGTTCTCGTATCCGAGGAGGGCGGGTCGCAGGCTGAGCAGGTCGCTCCAGGCACTGCACCACTCGCTGTTGATGATTTCGACGACCCGGGAAAGGAGGCGGGCCTCGATTTCGCTCAAAACGCGGGCGTCCTCCAGGCACTGCGCCGGGCCCCCGAGTTCCCGATCGACGATGCACAACCCAAGTTTGGGAGGGATATCCAGGAGGCAAATCCCCTGAAGCGGTTCCAGTTTAAGCATGGCGAGATAGGTCGGATTCACGATCCCGTCCATAAATTTATGGTAATGCGCGGTCTCGAGCTTCGACATCTGCAGGCTGACTTCGAGCCGGAGGTGAATGGAAAGCCGGGTGGCCAACGACTCGATAAAGGCTTCATGCCGCGCCTTCAATTTGCGCAATTCCCCGGCGGACAGGGAGGATAACTCCCGAAACCGATAAGGCCGGGTCGCACTCGGTGGCGGCGGGTCTTTTTTTTCGCCGGGCCGGGCGGCCACCGCGGGTGAGTCTCCGCCGCCCGCTTGCGCCAACAGGTGTTCGACTTCGGATTGCGGGATAATGGCTTCCTGCTGTGGCTGAATATTGGAGGGATCCATAGGCATGACGTTGCCGGTTGCGGGTTAGTGGCGGGATTTGTCCCGGACTTCGTCGAGATCGAGTTCTCCTTCGGCCTCGAGTTGTCTGACGACATCGATGATTTGAGCTTGAGCGGCCTCGATTTCCTTGAGTTTGAGCTGGCCCAGGAAGCTGATTTCCTCCCGCACCGTTTCGGCCGCGCGTTTGGAAATGCAGGAGAGCAGGATGTTTTTGAGCTTTTCGCTCGCCGTTTTGAGGGCGACGGTGAGCGTGCGTGTATCCACCGTCTGGAGGATTCTCTGGAGCGACTTGGATTCGAGGCGGGCCAATTCCTCGAAGGTGAACATCTTTTTGAGCACCGCGTCGCCCAATTCGGGATTTCGCTCCTTGAGCGACATGAGAATCGACTTGCTGACGGTCTTGGGCAAGGCGTTGAGCACTTCGGCGGCGACCTTGACCCCGCCCGTCTGGTTCAGCGTGCGGACTTGATGATTGGCGAACTTGCGATGGATCATCTCCACCACATTTTCCACCACGTCAACCGAAGTGGGCGAAAGGGTAGCCAGCCGTTCGATGACCTTTTCACGAAGCTCGGGCTGCATCAGGGACAGAATCTGCGAGGTTTTGTCGGGAGTCAGATAACTGGCCATCATGGCGATCGTTTGGGGTTGCTCATGTCGCAGTTGGTTGAAGATGTGGCGGGCGTCCATCTCCAGGATACGTTGCATGGCGGCGGCCGGGGGGCGGATTGGCGAGACGCGGGAAATGATATCGGAGGCCCGGACCAGCCCCACGGATTTTTCCAGGAGGGTTTGCACGGATTCCGCCCCGACCGGAATGGCTGATCCCGCCTCCACCGCCACGGTTGAGAACTCCCGTAAAATCTCCAGTTGCAGTTCTTGACTGATCGCGGTGAACTTGGCCATTTCCGAAGTCACGGCTTCCAATTCATGTTCGTCCAGTTGTCTGAGGATATGCGCCGCGTTTTCGTTGTGGAGCATCAGGAGCAGCGCCGCCAGTTTTTGCACCTTGGTCAGCTTCGAGAATTCTCTGGGAACGGTGGATTCAATGGTGGCCATCGCGGAGTCCATAAACAGTTTCCCTTCGGGGAGCAGACCGAATGCCATTGTGAAGATTCCGGAAAGCGCCCGGGTTCTCTACGCGAAACCGGGCGCCGGACGCATTCCCCAGTAAAAGTTGCCGGGGGATAGGCAAGAATGATCTTTGCCCTTCATCAGCGAGGCTTTGCGCTGAAAAATGGGTTGAATTGGGGTGTGTTGAGGAGCCGCTTACCGCGAGTCTTTCGGTGGTTGGAGCGGCAATTCCAGGGTGAAAATCGCGCCGCGCTGCGGGCCTTCGCTCTGCGCCGTGAGTTGTCCGCCCATTTCGTGGGCCGCGATCGCTGCGCTGTGCAGGCCAAAGCCGTGGCCCCCTTTGCGTGTGGTAAAGCCGTAGTTGAAGATCCGCGTGAGGTTTTCCGCGGGAATCCCGACCCCATTGTCCTGGACGCCGATCCGCACCCGATGCTCCCCGTGGGTCAGGCAGAGGGTCAATTCCTTGTCTTTGCGGTTGGACTCATCGCACGCATACCTGGCGTTGCGGATCAGATTCACCAGGATTTGCAGGACCTTGTGCCTATCGACGGCGATTTCGGGAGTGGACGAGTCATGAGCGCGAACCACCCGCACCTGGTGTTGCGCCAGTTCGCCGGCGTTCATCCGCAGCGCGTCTTCGATCAGTTCGGGAACCTTCACCAGTTCGACCACGCCCGAGAGTTTGGCGTAACTCTGCTGCATGGCCACGATTTCGCGGATGTGCTCGACATTCTGCCGGACCGATTCCGTTTCCTGGAGGAGAATCCGGCGTTCTTCTTCCAGATATTGTGCCAGCCGGCTGAGATAGGCGGGCGCCTCTTTGCCTTTCGGATCGGTGGTAATATAAGCGGCGATGTCGTGGGCATGCTTCTCGAACAGCCTGGCCAGCCGGGTGACGTTTTCGATCTTGGAGTTTTTGATGCCACCGAGAATCATCGTGGTGGAGACAGTGAGGCTGTTGAGCACGTTCCCAACGTTGTGTAACACGCTCGTCGCCACTTCCGCCATGCCCGCTTCCCGGGATGCCGTCATCAACTGCTTGTGGGTGCGTTCCATTTCCTGCTGCAGGCACTTCTGCTCGGTGATGTCGCGGAACGCCCAAATCCTCCCGTAATAGGTGCCGTGTTCATCGAGGACGGCGGACGAATAAGTGTCCATGACCGTTCCATCCTGAAACTCGACCTCATCCCGGCTGGTTTCGCCCGGATGGGAGAGGAGGTAATGGATCTTTTCGCGGAATGCTTCAGGGTGTTTGGTTGCCTCCGCCACAACTTGGAACCGCGCGGAATCTCCGGCGAGCGCCGCGATCCCGGCCGGGATTTTGAGCAGGCGGCCCAATTGCTGGTTTTGGACAAGCGTCAGCCCCTGGTCATTGACGACCATGATGCCGTCGAGGGAAGCATTGAGCAGCGCCTCAAAAAGCGCCGTCTTCCGGCGCAGTTCCTCTTCCGCTCTTTTTATTTCCGTGACGTCCTTTGAGATGCCGAATGTGCCGATGGTTTTTCCCTCTGCATCCCGCCAGGGCATCTTTGTGGTGAGCGCCCAGGTGGTGCGGCCATCCGGATGATCCTCTCTTTCGAGCCTCCCGACGAGCGGCTTGCCCGTGCGAATCACTTCCTGTTCGTCCTCAAATGCTGGACGCGCGTGTTCTTCGAGATACAGATCGAGATCCGACTTGCCCACGATTTCCTCCGGGGTGGTGCCCGACCTTTCGCACAAGGACTTGCTGCAGCGGACGAATCTCGAGTTCGCGTCCTTGAAATAGATCAGATCGGACGCATTGTCCAACAACGAGCGCAGCAGATCATGCTCATAGGCCAGCTCGATGGTGCGTTCCTTCACGCTTTGTTCCAGGAGATTGTGGGCCTCTTGCAGCACCTGCTGTTTGCGGCTCAGATAGCTCACTCGCCACGCAAAAAACCCGGCGAAAACGGCCATCGCCAGCCCTCCCCAGAGCAAGTCGCACCAAAAGGTTTGATAAAAGTGTGGACGCAATTCGATGTCCAGGGAATCGCCGGTCCCATTCCAAATCCCGTCGGCGTTGGCGGCGATGACGCGGAACTTGTATTGGCCGGGCTTGAGGTTGGTGTAGAAGGCCATGCGGCGGTTTCCGGCTTCCACCCATTCCTTGTCATAGCCCTCCAACTGATAGCGGAAGAGCACCTTGCGCGGAGCGATAAAGCTCAGCCCGGTGAAATGAAACTCCAGTTCGCCTTTGCCGGGTGGCACGGACCTTACTTCATTCCGGGCGAACTCGCTGCCGTTGGCGCGGACGTGATCAATGTGAACTGGTGGCGCAATCTCGTTGGTCGGGATATGCGCCGGGTCAATCATCACGAGACCCCGGGCGGTCGGGAACCAAATCCGCCCGTCCAGCGTTTTGCAGCCGGAAGGATACTGCTGGTTCCGGTCCGCACTCTTGACCGCGTTGAGGTCGTTGAAGCCGGTGCATTCGACCCGCTTTGTCTTTCCGTCCGCAAAATCATCGAGACTCTGCCGGCTGACTCGGAAAAAACCGCTGTCGGAATGCGCCCAAAAACAGCCATTGTCGAGGATCATGGCGTAGATGATGTCGTCGAACAGACCGTCCTTTCGGCTGATGCAGCGAAGCTGCCCGTTTTTGAATCTGGCAATACCCGCCGTCGTGCCCGCCCAAACGACGCCGTGTTCATCCTGGTCAACCCAAAGCAGGCCCGTGTCACCGACACCGTTTTCCACTGTCCAGTGCCTGGCGATTCCATCCTTGACCTGGAACAGTCCGGAGGTGCTGGCGATCCAGAGGGAGCCGTCCATTCCAGAGGCCATGTTGTACACGTAACCCAGCGGCAACTTCCCCCCATCGGCATAGGCATAGGGCACGAACGAGTTGGTCCCGACACGGTAAAGCTCGCCGCCGGCGGCGGCGACCACGCCCTGGGCGTCTTCAGCCAAGGCGGTTGGCCACTCCTTGTTCGGATAACTCGCCACGATCTTCCCGCCCGAGAAGACCTCGATCTCCCGCGCGCCGTTGATCACGTAAAGGTTTCCATCCTTTGCCTCCCTGACCAGGGTGATATACGCGTTTTTGAGTCCCATGGCTGCGGAATACGATTGTATGTTCGTGCCACCGTCGAAGCGGAAAAACCCGCTGCCCGTCGCCACCCAGAGGCCGCCCTTCGGCGAAGCCGACACGGAGACTTGGACCTCGCCGGGCAGTCCCTCTGCCTGACCGAACGTCGGAAGTTTGATTTCGCTGAGCTGGCTTAGCCCGCTCCGCGTTCCAATCCAGAGACTGCCTTCCCGATCTTCGGCCAGGGCGGTGACAAAATCGTCCGCCAGGCCATCGCTCTTCCGCAAGTAGGTGACCCTGCCGTTCCAATACCGCAACAATCCGTCGCCGCTGAGACCCGCCCAGAGAACGCCCCGGCGATCGACGAGCAAGGCGAACGGTTCAGTCTGCGAAATCCGGAGCGGCGGCTTTTGAAAATCCGGATCGTAACCAAACAGACCCGATTGGGATCCGACCCAGATCCGGCCCTGCTGGTCTTCGATCAAGGAACGAATGTTCATCTCATCGAACGCGGGGTTGGGCGATTTGGTGATGACTCCTTGATGCCAGCAGAACAGACCTTTCGCCGACGTTCCCAGCCAGACGCGCCCCTGGGAATCCTCGCACACGGCGTTCACTTCGTAGGATTGGTCATCACCCGCCGCGGGAAGAAGGGTCTCGAATACTCCGGCCCGGGTCAGCCGGCACGCCCGCGTTTGGCACGCGAGCCAGAGGTCCCCGTTTCTTGTTTCCAGGATCGAAAGGACATTCTGACTTACGCCTCCCCACTCGTTCTTGCCCCGGAACGAAACTTCTTTGCCGTCGCAATAGGCGAAGGCGCTGAGGTTCAGCCCAAGCCACAGCCCGCCTTGCCCGGAGGCGGACAGGCTCCGGACGCGAGGACTGTGGATTTGAGCCACCTGTTTCAGATCGGAAAGATCAAAATCGATGCCATCGAACCGCACCAGCCCGGCGGAGGTGCCCAGCCAGAGATAACCATCCTTGGTCTGTGCAATCGCGCTGATGCCATTCACGGGGAGGCCGTTTTGGCGGGTCCACGTCTGGCAGTTGTATTGCGAAATCTGTTTCGACGGATCCAGGGCGAAACCTTCGGGAGACAGCAAGAACTGAAGCAGCCACACCCCCGCCAGCAACGCGCGGCCAAGCCATTGCCCTTTGCCCTGAACACGCGTGGCAAACGGTTTCATTGCTGGCGATGCGGACCGGCGGAAATTAAAGGGGTTGGCCGTGGAAAAGGGAGATCCTCCGATTGCAGAGTGCAAGCGGCGTTCAACATCACGAGGAAGCTATTCATCCGACTGCCCCGTCTGAATGAGAACAGAAACGACATAAACCACGTGTTATTGCATCGGCATTTTCGGCGCAGTGCTTGAGCGAAAAGCCCGAAGGTTGAACTGCGTTTAATGCGGCAGCCGCGGGCACCGTTGGGCGCCGCACCTGTTTGGCCCGCCCGTGCGTGACGCCGGATCACCCTTTGGTGATTGCATAACGCCCTCCTCCGACCGGCGAGGGCGCCGGTCGGAACACGCGATGGCGCGTGTGCTCCCCAATTCCAACTGCAAGGTGATGGCGGGACTCGAAACGGGTGTTTTCAAACGGGATCTCAGTCGTGACCGGCCGTCAATGCCTCCGTCGAGGCGGTCCGGCTTTAGCTCGGGGAGGGGATGGTGAAACAGACTGGAAAACCTCCCCGGCGATGGGATACTCGCACTGTGAATCCATCTGATTACCGTCAGTCCATCGTGGAATACATCCGGGTGAACGCGAAACCGCCGGACAAGTTCAGCCACCAGCCGAGGCTCTACCGGCTGGCCGTGCGGCTCGCGGAAGACCGATCCTTTGACGACGATGTCTTGTTTGCGGCGACATGGCTCCACGACCTGGGCGTGTTCGTCGGCCATCGTCCGGAAGACCCGGCTAAACTGGCGAGCTGGGATCCCATCGAGTATGCGTTCAAGAAGGTCCCGCTGCTGCTTCAGCAATTTGGATTTCCAGACGGAAAGATTTCGGCGGTACTCGAAGGGATTCGCACGCATCTGCCCGCGACCCGGCCAACCACGTTTGAGGGGGTGCTCCTGCGCGACGCGGACATTCTGGAACAGCTGGGCGCGGTTGCCATTCTGCGGACGGTCAGCAAGGTGGGACGCGACACCCGCTTCATCCGGTTCTCCGACGCGCTCCGGGTGTTGCGGAAGAATGTTGAAGAACTGCCGGCGCAGCTCCAATTGGAGACGGCTCGCCGCCTGGCCGAGCCGCGGCTGAAAGTCCTGCGCGCTTTTCTTGATGCCGCCATCGCCGAGACGGACGGGATTGAGTTGTAAGTTCAGCGGGCCTGCTGATTTTCCACTTGGAACTCCTGAGCCAGGAGTGTAATCAGCTCCGCACCGATATGAGAATCACACTGCTCCTCCTCCTGGCGCTACCCCTGGCTCCGCAGGCATTCGCGCAGAGCACGAATCCACCCGCGGCCGGCGTGTCTCCGGAAGTTCATGCGGACCGGACGGTGACGTTTCGATTGCTTGCCACGAACGCGAACGAAGTCACCGTGGCGGGTCCATGGCCCGGCGGCACGGTTGCTTTGAAGCGGGACGACGCCGGGGTGTGGAGTGCCACGATTGGGCCGCTCGAACCCGACATTTACGACTACCGGATGACGGTGGACGGCGTGGGGATCGCCGATCCGGCCAATCCGTGGGTGCAGCCGATGCGCGCCACGCGTACCAGCGTCGTGGAAATCCCGGGCGACCCGCCGCGGCTGTGGGAGTTCCAGCCCGTTCCGCACGGCACCGTCCATGAACACCTGTATTTCTCCAAATCGCTGGGAGTGAAGCGCCGCTTGCACGTCTATACGCCGCCTGGCTACGAAAAGAATTCCAAGAAATATCCGGTGCTCTACCTGTTTCACGGAAGTGGTGACAATGACGCCACCTGGACAGTGCACGGGCGCGCCAACTTCATTGCTGACAACTTGGTGGCGCAGAATCAGGCCAGGCCGATGATCATCGTCATGCCCGACGGGCACGCCATCGCGCCCAACTCAGCGGGCAGGAACACCAGCACATTCAATTTGGAAGCGTTCAGCAAAGACCTGCTCAACGACGTGATTCCCCTGATCGAATCCACCTATCGCGTGAAGGCCAATCGCGAAAATCGCGCCATCATCGGTTTGTCCATGGGCGGGGGACAATCGCTTGCCATCGGGCTCAAGCATCGCGAGCTGTTCGCCTGGGTCGGCGGCATGAGCTCCGCCGTGCCCAATTTGAAGCAGGCCGTCGCCGAGGATTTTCCAGATGGAAAGAGCAACTTGAACCTGCTCTGGTTCGCGTGCGGCAAAGACGACCGCCTGCTGGAGCAATCCCGTCAACTTTCCGCCGCACTGGAGGAGAGGCACATTCCACACACGTTCAAAGAGACTGCGGGGAGCCATGCCTGGCCCGTCTGGCGCAGATATCTGGGCGAATTCATGCCGCTCCTGTTCGTCAAAGCGAAATAATCCGTCGCGGTTGCTCTATTCCTTGAGCAACGCATCCAAGTCCAGCCCGCGGGTGTACATGGCGAGGCTGCCATCCGCGGCGCGGGGCCATTGATCGCGCGGACGATCCCAGTAGAGCTCCACGCCGTTGCCATCCGGATCGCGCAGATAAAGCGCTTCGCTCACGCCGTGGTCGGCGGCGCCTTCAAGCTCGATGCCCGCCGCCGATACGCGCCGGAGCGCGTCCGCCAGCCGTGCGCGGGTGGGGTAGAGAATCGCGACATGATAAAGGCCGGTCGTGCCGGGCGGCGGCGGCGATCCGCCCTCGCTTTCCCAGGTGTTCAATCCGATATGATGATGATAACCGCCGGCGGACAGGAACGCCGCCTGGCTTCCGAAGCGCTGGGTCAACTCCAGGCCGAGCACATCGCGATAAAATCCCAGTGACCGATCGAGATCGGCCACTTTCAAATGAACATGACCGATCCGGACTTGGGGATCAACCGGCCGGACTGGAATCGTGTTGGCCATGAGATCCTGTAACCTCGATCGGCTTGCGCGGCAAGTCTTCGCAGGGGGCCGGGGTGGGCGATGATTGTCCAACAATTCAGAACGCCGACAGATTTGGCGAGGCTCAGGTCAAAGGGTACCGATGAATATCCGCCGGATCAAAGCGCACTTTTGAAAACTCGATGGCCCGACCGGGCTTGAGGATTCGCAGCGCGTGCGCCACGCCGGGTTTGAGGACCGCCAGTTCGCCGGTCTGAAGCGGCACCCCCTCGCGGGTTTTTGATTGGATATCTTCCACCACGAGTTCGATTTCGCCGTGAATCAGATAAACCCACTCCTCTTTGATCTTGTGATAATGATTGCCCCGTACGCTGCCTTCCTTGAGTTCGATAAACGCGATGTAACGAATTGGATCATCGGAGTCGTAGAATTGCGCCAGTTCGCCTTGCGGGAGCAACAAGCGTTTTAGCGATAGTGGATCGGCGCCGGCAGAAGGATCAAGAACCGGCAACGATCGTTTGACGACCATTCCCGATAAAAAAACGGACTCACCCGGTTGAGGCGTTGCATTCAATGGAATCGATCCTGTGCCAAATCCGGGCTTCAATCCAGCAGATACTCTCGCCTTGGCCGGGGTGGCCGGATCCTGGCCGCAAGAATCGGGTGGGAAAAGGGCGGCGCCGGTGACAAGCTGCCACGGTGAACGATTATGAACGCATCGCCGGGGTCATTCGCCATCTGGACGAACAGCGCGTCCAGCAGCCCGGCCTGGCCGAGTTGGCGGAGCGGACCGGTCTGAGCCCGTTTCATTTTCATCGCCTGTTTTCCTCGTGGGCGGGCGTGACCCCGAAGGATTTTCTCCAATGCCTCACGTTTGTTCAGGTGAAGGAACGGCTCCGCAACGGTGAAAGCGTTCTGGACGCGGCGCTGGGCGCCGGGCTGTCCGGGCCGGGACGTTTGCATGATTTGTGCCTGAACCTGGAATCGGCGTCACCCGGTGAAATGAAATCGGGCGGCGCAGGTTGGACGCTGGAAGCCGGTTTCACCCTGAGCCCGTTCGGCACCTGCCTTGGGGCCGAAGGCCCTCGCGGCATTTGTCATTTGTCCTTTGTCGAAGCCGGAGGCGAAGCGGCCGCGTGGCGGCAGCTTCAGGCGGACTGGCCGAATGCGCATTTGCATCGGAACGACGCGGCGGCAGCCAGGATGGGCAAGCAGATATTCGCTCGCCGGAGCGGCCGGATTTTGGACCGGCCGCTGCGCGCGTTCGTGAACGGCACGCTGTTTCAGGTGCGGGTCTGGCGCGCGCTGCTGCGGGTTCCGCCCGGCAAGCTCACGACTTACCGCCGTGTGGCGGCGATGGCGGGTCGCCCGGATGCCGCCCGCGCCGTCGGAACGGCGGTGGGGCGGAACCCGCTGGCCTATCTCATCCCTTGTCATCGCGTGATTCGCGAGACGGGGGTCATTGGGGATTATCGCTGGGGCGGGATTCGCAAGCGGGCCATGGTGGCATGGGAGGCCGCGCGAAATCCACCGCCAGTTCAACGGGACGCAGGCGCCGCCCGCACCGCGGGTTTTGAGGATTGAATGGCATTTTATCCAGACCGCGATATGCTGATCGACGGTGTAACTGATGAAGACAGGACACGATTTAATCCGTCGGACGCGGCGTGAGGACAACGCCCCTTGGAAACAGCAGTCCGCATTTTATGCCGCATCGCGTTTTTAGCGTCGAAGAAGTGGCCGGGTACCTGCACCTGACGGTCGCCGACGTTCATCGGCGGGTGAAGGACGGCGAAATCCCTTTTGAAAAACGCGGTGAAAGAATTGTTTTCCGGAAAAAGGACATCGACATATGGGCGTCACAACGGATTCTTGGCCTTCCCGAGCAGCGGCTGGCCGAGTACCATCTGAAATCCACCCGGGAAATCCGCAAGCTCCTGCCGGAGGAAGCTCTCCTCCCCGAAATGCTGGAACGCGGGGCTGTTGATTCGGGGATGACCGCCAAGACCAAGGCATCCGTGCTTCGCGATCTGGTCGCGCTGGCGGAAAAGACCTGGCAGGTGAACGATGCGAAGGATCTGCTGGCCAGCGTGGAGGCGCGCGAGAAACTCGGTTCCACCGCCCTGCCGGGCGGCTTGGCTCTGCCACATCCCCGCTTTCACGAGCCGTACCTGTTCGCCTCTTCGTTCATGGTGGTGGGACGACCCATACAGGAAATTCATTTCGGCGCTTCGGATGGCCAGCCAACGGACCTCTTTTTCCTTATTTGTTGTCAAGACGACCGGTTGCACCTGCTCACCCTGGCACGCCTCTGCCTGATGGCAAAAAAGACGGATGTGATCGCGCAACTCCGCCTGGCGCCGGATGCCCAAACCATGCGCGACTGCCTCATCTCGGCGGAGCAGGTGATCCTGGCGCTCAAATGAACGATCGGGGATGCCTACCCATGAATCGAACATTCAACTTTCAACCTTCAACCTTCAACGCTCAACTTCGAACATGAGGAATGAAGCGGGCTGGAGCCTTGGAAGTTCGGTGTTGAATGTAGAGCGTTGAATTCTTGCTCAGAAACGGGCCAGGGTCCGTGAGCCGTTCCAAATGAATCAGGAAACTCCTGATCTGCGCGATTTAGCCCCCTCCGAGAATCGAACTGGCAACAGGAACCATCGCATCAGCGGAATCGGCCCGCTCGCGGCCGAACACAACTCATTCTTGCAACTCGATTCTTTCAATGGCCTTTGTCCCCATGGCCATCGTGGCTGTCATGTCCGTCATGGCCGTGATCGTCGTCATGGTCATGGTCGCGATCGTGGTCATGGTCGCGATCATGGTCATGGTCGCGATCGTGGTTTGGGGAGATATCATCGTGGCAATGGTCCCTGGGCGCGGGTTCGCGACCGATCTTGAATGTCTGTGCGCAATCTCGAACCGCCTGGAGGTCGGATGACACGTTCTGGAGACAGCTCGCAGCCGTCGCGGCGACCCGGCCGGTTGCCGGATTGAACGAGGCACCCGCCGGAACAGCGACCTGGATCGCCTGGCTCCCGACGGTTGGTTTGCAGGTCACCGACACTTTTCCGTTGAGACATGTCACGGCTCCATCAGCTCCCACCAGATATTCCGTTCCGACGATTTTGGCCACTCCGGTCGAGAGTTTCACTTCAAACACGGAGGGGCGGGCCAGCTTGCGTTGGGAACCGAGCAGGACGCCGGACAGCAAGGTCAACCGGGTTGTGGTAACCGCCGTCTCGATCGCCGGCATTGCGAGCAAACGATCAAACCGCAGCGCCGAGCCCGGCAACAACCGCAGAACCGTGCCGCTGTCCGCCATAAGCAGGTCCACCGTCGCATTCGGAGCCGTTTTGATGACCGTGCCCGCCGCCAAATTGCTGCCGGCTTTAAGCGGTTGCGGTTGGAGGTTTTCGGGGGAAGAACACGTGGCATTGCCGTTTATCGAGTGAACCAATACCCGGGCAGCTTGGGATTGCGCTCCGGCGGTTGGGGCGGCAAATGCCACGATTGCAACTAGTAACGAGAGAGTGAGATTAAAAATATCCTGGCTGAGTTTCATAATTAATGGTTTGATTCCTCCACCTGTCCGAGTAATACAAATGCGCGCAGCAACGAACAGGGAAACTTGGATTCAACCGACGCGAGAATAATCATTCCCCGGCGTTCGTCAAGCAAAATCACCCCGACTGCGGCGCGAAAAAATCAAGCCAAAGCCGGAATGCGGTTGCCTCTTCCGTTGTGGGCGGCGCCAAGCCTCCGTCCGAAGGCGGCCATGAATTCCTGCGGCCCAAAGACCGGCGGGTTGATCTAATTTTGGCGAGGGTTAAGCCGGCAGCCGATTGGAGCCAGCCGCGACGAATTGAACCGGCTCAAAAACGAGGTTGAATCCCTGCTTCACTCCCCTGCAGCGGAAATTGTCGGGCGGATTCTGGTCGACGCCGGAAAGGGTGTTGGGTTGCAACGTGACACCGCCGCCGCCGATCTCGCCGGCAAGGGCGATCTCCAATTCCCGCCCGGAGCCAGGACTTCGTTCAGCGTCAGGAACCGAGCGAAGTGTGAACGATCCGGACCAGCTTATCCGGAGTAAATGGTTTGAAGATAACGTCCGCCCCCTCCGGCAGCGCCGGGCTCGGTCCCTCGGCTTCCGAAGCCTGGCTCGAGCTATAGACCACTTTGAGTTCCGGCTTGGTTTGGCGCAATCGGTTGGCCAACTCACACCCGGAGATGTCACCCGGCAGGGTTGCGCCGGTGAACAGCAAATCCACATGCGCAGCCTGGCTCTGCCAGAGCACAAGCGCGGTGGCGCAGCAATCCGCCTCGATCACCCGGTAGCCATGCCGATTCAACACAAAACGCGCCAGCGTGCGGGCGCGCTCGTCGGCTTCGACGAGCAGGATGGTTCCTTTCGCCAGCCGGTCCGTTCCGGATTCTGTTTGCGCCAGGGCTGGGCTGGGTGAAGGGCAGGGGAAGAAAACGTGGAATTCCGTGCCCACCCCGACGTCGGTGCTGTATTCCACCCATCCCGAATGCTGTTTGACGATGCCATAGACGCCGGCCAGACCGAGGCCCAAGTCTTGACCCGAATCCTTGGTGGTAAAGAAAGGTTCGAAGAGACGGGATTGGACTTGCGGGGTCATGCCGCTGCCGGTATCGCGCACGGACAGGCGGACGAAATCCCCGGTTTTGCCCGGATGACCGCTTTCGATGTGTCGGTCATCGATATGGACCTTCGCGGTGCTGAGGATGAGGTTGCCTCCATTGGGCATCATGGCATCGCGCGCGTTGAGCACCAGATTCACGATGACGTGTTCGATCGAGCGGCGGTCGGCCTGAATGTGCGGCAGGTAGGAGCAGGCATTTTCGATCAGGATATCCTCCCCGGCGAGACGGCAGAGCAAGGGGTTTAATTTCCGGATCAACTCGTTTAGATCCACCGTTTCCAGGCGCATCGAGATCCGGCCGCCGGCGGCGAGCAACTGGCGCGTCAGGCCGGAAGCGCGTGTGACCGCGGCGGAAATATGTTCCAGTTGCTCGGCGGATTTAAGGTCCATCCGCTTTTCGATCAAGAGCGACGCATGGCCCTCGATGATGGTGAGGATGTTGTTGAAATGATGGGCGACGCCGCCGGCCACCTGGCCGATCGTCTCCATTTTGTGAGCTTTGCGCGAGGCCATCTCCTGGCGGCGATGCTCGGTAATGTCGGTGGCGAGAATCAATCGGGCCTGCAAATCTCCATACGTTAAATCCAAAGCTGAAATGTCGACATCGATCAACGTTCCATCTTTCTTGCAATGCTGCCATACCCCGCGAGGTTCGGCTTCCGGGCACGGTTTGGAAACATCCTGCAAAAAGGCGGCTGCCGATGGGGGAAGCATCAGGTCCCGGCCCGTCAGCGCCATAAACTCCTCCGCGGTGAATCCGTACTGGCGCAGGGCAGCCTGGTTCACCGCCAGGAACCGGCAGGATCGGATATCGAGAATCCACATGGGCTGCGGATTTTCAGTAAACAAAAACCGGTATCGCGACTCTGATTCCTTAAGGGCATCGACTGCCTGATCCCGATCGGCGATCACCTGAAGCAATTCCTGGTTGGTTCTGGCCAGATGCTCGGTTTCTTCCCTGGCCCGCGACTCCCATTCGCTGCGAACGGCTTCTTCGTGCCGTCGGGCCTGCTCGCGATCTCGAAACAAAGTTTCCAGGTGACCCATGCCAGCAAGCAGCAGCATGGATCCCATGGCGTAGATGGCGTCCGTCAAGACGGTCGAAGCGGCATTGGCGCCCGGGGCTTTCAGCGGTCCCATCAAATGCAGCGCTGCCAGAGACGCAAAAGCGGCCACAATAAACCAGCCGACGCGTTGAGTGCCGAACCTGCGAATAAGCCGGAGCGCATAGGAAGGAACGCTCAATTGCAGTGCGCCGGTGATTAAAGTGGTAGCTCCAAGAGCAGACATATAACGGACATGCTGGCGGGCTGGGGCAACGGCATCCACTCAGGTCGCGAGTCTGACATGTCGCACCGCGTTTCGAGCCTGAAGCAGCCGGTGCTCCCCGAGGAGATCCTAACAATGAACTGTTCCAGACTCATTGCCATGCAATTGAGTTATTCATCAGCAAATGCCAGGCCAGACGAGCTTTACGTTAGCCGGAACAGCAGTGCTGAAAGGCTCGGAAATCTCAGGTTAAATTAACCTTGGATTTTAGCGTTAAACCACGAAACGCATCGAGGTGCAGTCCTTCGGAACCCGGGCGCGGTCCGCATTTCGAACCCGCACACTGTCCCGCTAGACCACACCCGATTCAACCAAGCACTCGGAATACAGACAAGGGATAGATCACGACCGGCCCCGCGATCCGCAAAGCAGGCTGCGCTTTCGCCAAAATCCGGTGAGCGCATTTTATCCCGGCGCCGGATTTTTCAACCGGAGGAATCCAGAATCAATTTTCTGGATCCCGCCAGCCAGCATGCCGTCGCCAGAGCCAAACGTTTTCTCCGCCCGCGGACGGGTCCGCGTTCCCGAACTGCCGCCGCAATGCGCCGCGGTGTCGTTGCTCGGGGTGGATTATCATCACTTGAAAACCAACGATGGCGGCGAGATGTACCTGACCCGCTACGGCCTGCCGTTCTGGAAGAATCTGCTTCCGGAAAACTGGTATGCGTCCGGCTGGTTCGAGGCGAAGCGCGAGCGCCTCGAAGGCACCAGCATGGTCTATAAGGTGCCGACGCGCGCGGTAAACGGCACGGCGCTGAACCTGGTGGTGAAATGGTCGCGCGTCGGCGAAGCGGTGCCGTTCGACACCTTCTCGGTCAACAAATTCATTCATGCCGAGTTTAACAGCCCCTTCGAGGAGTTCTCGCTGCTGATGGAATTGCGCAAGGGCGAGGCCGGTCCCGCGGCGATTCATATCCACACGCAGCGGCCCATGGCGATTTACGTGCCCAGCGAGCGGCTGCAACTCTGGCAAACCGGCCGGTCCGAGGATAAAATCCGCGCAAAAGTGACGCGCCATCCCGGCGTTGAGATCGACATCCTCCGGCAATACGTGGTGTTGTTCGGTTGGATCAAAGGACGGGACGCGGTGGAGACGGCGGATGATTTCAAACTGGAAGGGCGCGCCCGCGCCGAATTTCTTGCCCGCACGACGAGCCTGGTGACGCACGAACTGTGGCAGAAAGGTTACCGGGTGGTGGACATGAAGCCGGCGCACATCATTCTGCGGCCCCGCCCGGACCGGTTGCTCTTGCGCGACCGCAACGGCCAGTTCGCCTACGCGCTGGTGGACTACGAACTTCTCGAACGGACCCGGGAACACGAGCAGGCGGTGCGAAGCGCCAATCGCCAGATCTATCTCAAACACATGGCCCGCCGGTTCGAAACCGGCACGGCGAAACCGCTGCCCGCGCACCTCCACGCGATCAACATCCTGGGTGTCGATTACGTTTCCGGCCGCGCCGAGAGCACCGGCGGCATGCTCTGGGTGGCCGGCAAGGATCCCGACCTGTTCAATTACTTCCTGCCCGAACGCTGGCGGCGCACGCCCAAAAAGAAGTTGTCTTCACGCAACCAGCTCTTTTCCACGCGCACCAAGGACAACATCAACCTGGTCTGGAAAGTCTCGCGCATGGGAGATCCGCCGTGGCTGACCAATCCCGAAGCGAGGAAGGAGGCGGCGCGCGAATACGGATTCAACAGTCCGTTTGAAGAATTTGCCTTCGCACTCGAACTCACCCGCAATGGCGTCAAGACCGTCTATCCCCGCGCCATTTACATGACCGGCCGCCGGCGCGAATCGTCCCGGCAGATCGTTGACGACCGGCGCCACGAGGCGCTGGCCCATGTGCGCACTCCGGAGGGCGACCCGGTCGTTTGCAAGGAGTATGATTACATCACCATTTGGGGATTCTGGAACGGGCCGGACGAATTGCTCGCGGAGGCTGACGGCCGTTTTTATCATGCCATCAACGCCAAACAAGCCTTTGCCAACAAAATGGTTTCCAAACCGGTCCTGGAGGAACTGGTCCGACTCAAGGCGGAACGGCTGGCGAGCTGCGGCTTCGAAGATCTGAATCCCAAGCCGGACCATCTGTTGCTTTCGTTCGACGCGGCGGAGAAGGCGGTGCTGGATACGTCGGGCAAACCGGAGGTCCGCCTCTGCAACTTTGAATTAGTCCGCCGCCGGCCGAGCCAGGCGTGACGAGCGTGGCGAGGGTGGTGGGCGTGACGCACAGACTGGGTGAGACGTGCGAAGCTGAAAGGCGTGGAATCTCACCCGCTCCGCTGATCAATGCTTTTGCTCGGGCGGTTCGAAGCGGTAACCGATTTGCCGGATGGTATGGATGAAAACAGGCCGTGCGGGGTCGGGTTCAATTTTATTTCGCAACGTGGTGACAAACCGGTCGATGCTCCGGCTTGTGACCACGCAATCATAGCCCCAGACGGCGTTCAGAATCTCGTCGCGCGTCAGCGCCCGGCCCGGTTTCTTGACGAAGAATTCGAGCAGATTGAACTCCTTGGGCGACAGTTCGATTTCCTTCCCCTTGTGAGTCAGCCGGCGGGCGGAAATATCGAGCCGGAAGCCGCCGAACTCGTAGGCGTCCTGGACTTCGCTTTTCGTGCGCCGCAGAAAGGCGGCGGCGCGGGCGAGCAGCTCTTTTATGCTGAACGGCTTGGTCACGTAGTCGTCCGCGCCGAGGTTGAGGCCCAGCACGATGTCCGACTCTTCGCCTTTGGCGGTCAGCATGATGATCGGCGTGGCGAGTTTTTGTTCACGGATCAGCCGGCAAATCTCATAGCCGTTGATCTTGGGCAGCATGATGTCGAGGACGATCAAGTCGGGTTTGGCGTTCAGCGCGGCCTTGAGCCCCTTCTCGCCATCCGCGGCGGTGACGACTTTGTAACCCTTGAACTCGAAGTTGTCCTTCAACCCGATCAACATCGTCGGGTCGTCTTCAATGATCAGCACGGTTTGCATGGGAGTTATTCTGATTTCAATCGCCGTTGCTCCTGGAAACCGGCACCCGAACGGTGAACGTGCTTCCTTTGCCCGGCCTGCTCTCCACGGCGATTTTTCCTTTGTGGGCATCAACGATGAATTTGACAATGCTGAGGCCCAGTCCGCAGCCTTCGGCCTTTCGCGCCAGCGAACTGTCCACCTGATAGAAGCGGTCGAAAATCCGCCGGATATGTCTTCGCGCCAGGCCGATGCCATTGTCCGAAACCGCAAAGCAGACGAAGCCGTGGTCGGGGAAAACCTTCATCGCGATCCGCTTGTCTTCGGTGGTGTATTTGCAGGCGTTGTCCAGGAGGTTGACGAGGATGGTGACCATCGCGTCGTGGTCGGCCTGGATTTCGGGCAGAGGCTCGGCGAGGTCAACGGCGAGTTGGCAATTCTGCGCGGTGAATTTTGTTTTGACGGACTCCACGGCATCCTGGGCAATAGCCGCGGGCCGGGCATCCGCCATCGTGAATGCCACTTTGTTTCGCTCCATCCGCGAGAAAGTCAGGAAATTGTCAATCATCCGGCTGAGCCGTTCATTCTCCTTCGCGGTCAGGCGCAGATATTCGCGGGTCTGCGCCTCGTCCCGGACGTTGCCTTCCAGCAGGGTATCCACCAGGACGCGCATGGACGCCAGCGGCGTCTTGAGTTCGTGCGAGACGGTGGCGATGAAGTCGTTTTTCATCCGGTTCAGACGGATTTGTTTGCCGACCGCCTGGGTCGCGAAGCCGCCTGCAATCAGGATCAGCAGAATCACCAGGACGCCGGTCCAGACATACACCGCGATTTGCCTTTTGGCTGCCTTCTCGAAAACGTCGCCGCCTTGAAAGTACAATTCCACCTTCCAATCCGGGAAGGTTGCGGGCAACGCTGCGGTGGTAAAGGATTTGCCTTCCGGCTGGGGCGTTCCCGCCACAAAGTTGCCGGAGGCGTCGAGGATCCGATAAGCCGACTCGGAGCCGGCGAACGTGTCGTGATAGCCGGAAAGCGCCGAGGTGATCCCCGTTTCGGACAGCAGAATCAGCAGCGTTGACGATGGGGTCCGATGGCGGAGGCCATAGACCCGCGTTTGATCGAGATCGGTTTGAAAGAACCCGTCGAACCGGCCCGTGAACGGCCGAAGGGATTCAGCGGCGGCGATGGAAAGTTCTTCGGCGGCGGCCAGCTTCTCTAGTTTGTCCATGGCTTTTGCGTCATCGGCGGGAGGGAAACTTCGCAGCGCCTCCAGAACTTTTTTGGCGATGAAAAGGTTTTGGTTCGCCGGCAGGAAGGCGCGGTCGCCGGTCGGATTGTAGAGATCGTTGCCCAAGGCGCTGAGGGTCCGGTGAAGCAATTCCGAGTGGGTTTGAGAATTCGGTTTTGCGGGAGCGCCTTGGGTTTGGAGTTCCGCCTTCAGTCGGTTGGGAGCCGATGCCGCCGGAAGGCGGGACTCCGAACCCGGATTTTCAGACGCGCTGTCAGGGGGCAATTGCGATGGGCCGGATTGTTTGAGCAGGGACAAAAGCAAAAGCCGGGCGTTCTCGATGGCGAGGCGCAAGGAGGGGTCTTCGCGATCCGGCAGCGCGGCAAACGCGGCCTTCTGGCACTCTTGAATCGCCTCCTCGATCCGGCCGAGCCTGGACAGACAACGGCTTTTGCCAACCATCGCCGCGACGGCCACGCGCGGGTTGGTGTCGGTTGTGAACCGGTCGTAGAGTTGCGCGGCCTCGGCGTATTGCTCCCTGGCGAACTCCTGCTGCCGGGCGTCAGCCAGCGGGCCGTCCGGCGGCGCGTCGTTGTCCGCGACATCGGCCGATTGCGGATACACCGCAGCACCGTCGGCGTCCCACACCACCGCACCTTGAAAATTCTCTTCCAGAACCAGCCGCCGGAAGAGCGAATACGGGTTTGCGGCCGGCTTGATTTTGTCGAGGCTGGCGAGCCGGGTGGCGCAAAGCGATTCGGTTTTGGCGGTGGCGTCGGCGAGTTTGTCCTGGTAGAGCGCGGCGAGCTTTTGCCGGACGACCAGCCGTTCGTTGGCCACGACGCGGCTCATGAACCAGAGCAGACTCACCGTGGGCAGCAGCACTGCGACCGCCAGCAGCGCCACCCACTGCAACTGATTACGCCCGGTGATAACGCCGCCGCCGAATTTCAATGATTGTTCCTCTATTGATCGTTCGCGATAGCCTTGATCTGGCTTTCGGAAAGAGCGTAGTTATAGATTCGGACATCGTCAATCAGACCGTCGAAGCAGCGGTTCGGTTGTTCAACATTTTCGCCGATGAGGACATCGGCGTCGTTCTTGCCGATTCCGCCGGTCCACGGCTGGGTGGCATCCAGCCTGCCGTCCACATAGAGCTGCATGACGCTGCCGTTGTAAACTGCAGCCAGGTGATGCCATTCGCCGGCGTTGATCGTGGTCGAGCTATTGAACACAACGGTCGAGGAGTTATTGACGGTGAAATGAACTTGTCTTTCCCGCATTAGGGTGGACAGCCTCCAGGCACTATCCCCTTTCGTCACAATGGCCATCCACTCGGCGGGCACCGAGTGGATGTTCACCCAGGTGGCGATGGTGATCTGGTCGGCCATGTCGAAAGCGGCCTTGTCGGCAATCTGCACAAAGCTGCCGGCGCCGTCCAGCGCCACGGCGCCGCCGATGCGGCCTTTGGCCCATTTGGCTTTGCCGACCAGCGTGCCGCCGTGGTTGTTCCCGCTGCTGTCCTTGGCGGTTTTGCCCTGTGATTCATCAAACTTCCACCAGCCGACGAGGCCGGCGAACTCCGCATTGCCAAAGGCCTGTGGAGTTTCCCAGGCGTTGTCCTCCGTGGCATGCCACGCGATCTTGGCGTGACGTTTGCCCTCGGCGTCGTTGTCGTTGACCTGGACGTCCAATCCGATCTTGGCGCCGGGGGAAGGCTTGGCGCCGAGCGTTGACCACGGGAACTTGGCCTCCACGCGATAGCCCGTGTCCGTCGTCACCAGCGCGTACTGGACCCCGTTGGTGCGCCCGTGCTTGGCTTCCTGCATCAGCGGCGAGGTTTTGTCCCAATTGAAACCGTACTGATAATCCGTCTGGCCGTATTGAGCGGCTTTGCTGTCGGTGGCATCAATATACACCTCCACGCTGTCCGACTCGTACCAGTTTTCCGGGCTGGTGTCGTGCTTGAGAATGTCATCCGTGACCTCCACGAGCAGGTAAAGATTGTTTTCATCCCACATCGTTTTGTATTCAGCCGAGAGGTCGCCGGAGGACTTCGGCGGATCATACAGGGAGTTGGCAATCTTGTAGGGTTTGGCGGCGTTCCAGATGTCGTCCACTTTGCCGTCAATGACCGGCGCCACCGCCGCCGGGCAAATCGTGGCGGGTTGTTCCTGACGCAATTGCCTGGCGGTGGTCTCGGCCCGGGCCTGGCGGGTGATCTGTCGAATTTGGGTGACCGGACCGAGAACCTGATTCAGAGCCGGCATTCCGGTCAGGTCCGAGTTCACGGCGAAAGTGTTCAGCTGTTCCTCCGTGCGCAGATCGACAATCGTGAGGTCCGCAGCCCGGGCAAGCTGCTCGAAGTTCGTGTTGAGCTGCGCGGCCTGTTCTTCGTTCTGAGTCGTGAGCTTCATCAGCGGACGGAGCAACCGCAGGGCGCCACCGGCATTCACCACGAGCAGTTTGCTGGCGGTCGGAGCGAGCCGGTTGACGGCGCCATTCAATGTCCCCAAGGCGCAGATGGATTTGTGATTCTTGATGGCTGCGACCGAGGCGTCAATGACGTTGCGGTTCAACGATACGAGCGTGATTCCGTTGACTTGTTCGACGTAACAATAAATTTCCTGCTTGGGGTTCGACGCGATTCTATATTGGCCGGGTTTGGCTTCCTTCTGGCCGGGGAAGGCGGCCATCCCCAGAAGCGTGCCGAGAACCTGCTGCGTCTGTTCGGGATTGCGGCTCGTGAGGGCCAGACCCAGACGCCAGGGGATTTTTTCGACAGGGGTGTTTGTTTCCGCAGGCATGGCGAAAATCGTGACCTGCTCGAGGTTGGCGAAGATTTCTTTTCCCACGTCAAGGCCGGTCACGTTTTGAATCTTGGCCCGGACCTTTTCAGCCTGGGCGGAATCCGTGTGGCTCAAGGCAAAGCTGGCCACGGCAATGGCCTCGGCCGGCACCGCCTCCAGCGCGACCTTGCTGATATTGGGGGTTCGGATCAGGTCATACGCCAGGCAGTGATGCCCGTCCTTGAACTGGATTTCGGTCCGGTCGCTGAAGCCATTGGCCTCAATGGATTTCGTGTGGACAATCTCATCCATGTTGCTGAAATCGGCGATGGCGTTGGCCGAAAGAATTCCCGGGGGCACCTGGCCGGCGGGAAACATTTTCAGCAGTTGCGCGTAGGTTTCATCCACTTTGGCCCAGACCGTCAGGACGTTTTTCTGTCTTTGGCTCTTGCTGAGTTTCGCGAACGACTTGTTGCTGGAAGCCAGTGCCGGCTCGGAACTCAATCCCTTGTATTGTTTCACGCACCACTGGAGCTGGCCGGCCGGTTGCGCAAAGATGATGACCTTGTCATCGTAAGCCACCTGCGCCCCGGCATTCCGGATGGCCACGGTTTGCATGCCTTCGATGGATTCACCCGGTGTTCCGACCATGCCCAGGCCTGCCAGAATCAAACCGCGCAGCGCGTCGCTCTTGCCGGGATACAGGACCGCCACCATGGCCGGATGGTCTTGAGCGAAGCCGGTGATGCCGACGGCCATGCCGCGGATTTTTTTAAACTCGGCCATCATGCTTGGGTTCAGCAGCGCGCCCATGATATCGCCGGGCGATTTTTGGCCGGAGTTGGCTGCCTGCTGGTCGCCGATGGCGGCAAGAGGATTCTCGAAAGGAGTGCCTTTGAGCATGGTGAGGATCGTCTCAATCTGTCTGCCGGGGCTGCCGAACTCCACATACACCAATGTCCCGGCCGGCATCAGCGTGGCGGGGTCGAAATTCGTCAGATCGTCCAGCACCGGCCGGGCCTTTTCCACAATCTCGGTCTGGCCTGGATATTCCGTCACCAGCCTTTCCAAAACCGCCTTGGCCGACGGTTCGTCTTTTAGTTTCAGATAACACATGCCCTGGCGGTACAGGGCCTGGGCGACGTGGCTTCCCGGTGCGGAACTGTTCTTGATGACCTGTTCGTAAGTTTTGATCGCGGCGCCAATGTTGCCTTCGACCTCTTCGGCGTAGAGTCCCTGCTGGAGCAGTTCGCTGGTCGAAGCGGCGGAGACGGTGTTGCCGATCATGGCCGCGGCTGTCAGCAGCAGGCTGAGGATGATACTTCCAATTTTTTTCATTCGTTTTGGGGGGTGGAGTTTTAGATTCGGGAGTTTTGTGACGACACGGAAGGGGTGGTCGGGTCCGCCCAGGCGGACATCTCGGCCGCGCGCAACTGGCGCAGCAGGGCGCGGTTGCGGGCCGTGACCGGTATCCGCAACGATGGTGCGGGGCTGGCATTTGATTGTGAGCTTCGCGAAAAGGCCGCCCCATAAGCTCCAATTTCGGTTTTCATGCTTTTATTTCTTCCAGACACAAGTTAGCAATAATGCGTTTATCCGACACGCACAATAAGCTGCGATTGTTACCGTTTTGCTACGGCCTGGTCCTTTTATGGACAAAAAATCGCGGCGCGGCGGCCGGTCTCACGCGGGCAACGCATCCATTTGCGACTTAAGGAGCGCGGGCAGGTCTCCGCCGGTCTCCGGTCTGAAAGCGCGCGGAGCGAGACTCCGCCCCACCAAGTAACTTGACAGTTACTTTGGCTGTTCTAGTGTCCTCCAAGTCACCCGGACATGAAATCTGGACAATTTAACAAAGCAGCCTGCCGGAATCCGCAGCGGAGCCAGGAACGGATTCTTGAGGCGGCACTGAAGGAATTCGCGGCGAAAGGTTTTGCCGGCGCGCGTGTGGACGCGATTGCGCGGCGGGCGCGCATCAACAAGCGGATGCTGTACCACTATTTCCGGGACAAGGAAGGCTTGTTCCGGAAAGTGCTGCGGCGGAAACTGGCGGAACGCGCCGCGTGGCTGGCCTCGGCGCCCGACGATCCGGTCGAGGATTTGTCCTACTGGTTCCAGCTCGCTTGCCGGGATCACGACTGGGTGCGGTTGCTGGAGTGGGAGGCGCTGCAGTGGGGCGGGCGAAAAGTCATCGACGAGAAGCACCGCCAGGCGGCTTTTGTGCGGGCCGTGGAGCGGATCCGGCGGCAACAAGCCGACGGACAGGTCTCCGCGGCGCTCGATCCGGCCCAGTTGCTGTTGTCGATGATGGCCCTGACGGCATATCCGCTGGCGTTTCCTCAATTGGCGCGGCTGGCCTCCGGGCTTTCGGTTTCGGGAGCCAAATTTAAAAAACAGCGCCTTCAATTCCTGCGGCAGTTTGCCGCCGCCCTCAAGGTTGCGGCCGCTGTGCCCGCAGGGTTTCCCCGTCAGGAAGCCGTTTCCCAATGAAGAACGATTGCGAAAATTCTCCCGGATATTCTCCTGCGCCGCGGCGGTTCCCGTGCTGGAAAGGCGCCTGGCTGGCGGCATTCACGGGATGCCTGGGGATGGTTTTGCTGATCAACGCCTGTTCGCGCCAGGCCTCGACGGCGGGGCGGGAGCGTCCGCCGGTACCGGTGCTGGCGGTCCCCGCCACGGCCCGGGATGTGCCGGTGGAGGTCCGGGCGATCGGAAACGTGCAGGCCTATTCCCTGGTGTCAATCCGTTCCCAAATCACCGGGCCGATCACCGAGGTGCATTTTCAGGAGGGACAAGACGTGAAGGCGGGCGATCTGTTGTTCACCATCGATCCCCGTCCCTGGAGGGCGGTGCTGAATCAGGTCCAGGCAAATTTAAACCGGGACCAGGCCCAGATGCTCAGCGCCCGGCTCCAATTTCTGCGCACCAGCAATCTGTTCGCAAGCAAGATCGCTTCGCAGCAGGATTACGAAGCCGCCGAGGCTTCCTACCAGGCTTTGGACGCCACAGTGCTGGCGGATGCCGCCGCGGTTACGAATGCGCAGGTCAGCCTCGACTACACCGCCATCCGCTCGCCCATCGACGGCCGCACCGGCAATTTGACGGTGAAAGCGGGCAACGTCGTCAAATCGCCGGACGACGCGATCCTGACGGTGGCGCAGATTCGTCCGGTTTACGTCGCGTTTTCGGTGCCCGAACAGAACCTGCCTGGCATTCGCCGGCAAGCGCGGCAAGGCACCTTGCCTGTCGAAGCCGTCGTTCCGGATGAACCGGATCGCCCGGCGTCGGGGGAATTGACGTTTATCAACAATATGGTGGACACAAACACGGGGACGATATTGTTGAAGGCCACCTTTGCCAATACGAACGACGTGCTCTGGCCCGGCCAGTTTGTGCGGGTGTCGCTCACGTTGAGCAACCTGGTCCAGGCGACGGTGGTCCCGACGCAGGCCATACAAACCGGCCAGAGCGGTGAATTCGTCTTTGTGGCCCAGCCCGACGGGACGGTCACAAACAAGCCGGTTGCCACCGGTATTACCTATGACGGATTGACCGTCATCCGGAGCGGCGTGGAAGTCGGCGAAACGGTGGTGACCGACGGACAATTGCGGCTCACGCCCGGCGCCAGGATCAGCGTGAAATCATCGGAATCATCCGCGGCCGCCGTGGATGCGAAGGCAAACTCCGGGCAGAAATGATGAATGGCGCAAGGTCATGCAGCGCGTCGATCCAATGGGGGAACTTCACCCCAGCAGCCGGCAGGAACATCCAACTCCGAGCTTCGAATCGGCGCCGGGTCCGCAGAGCATTCGCTGTTGATTTATCATGAGCGTTCCCGAGTTGTTCATCCGCCGGCCCGTCATGACCACGCTGGTCATGTCGGGCATCCTGCTCTTCGGCATCATCGGCTATCGCTATCTGCCCGTCAGCGACCTGCCGAGCGTGGATTATCCGACCATTCAGGTGTCGGCCAATTTGCCAGGCGCCAGTCCGGACACGATGGCCGCTTCGGTGGCCACGCCGCTGGAAAAGCAGTTTTCCACCATCGCCGGCATCGACTCCATGTCCTCGGTCAGTTCCCTCGGCAATGCGTCGATCACCATCCAATTCACGTTGAATCGTGACATTGACGCGGCGGCGCAGGACGTGCAGGCGGCCATCGCGAAGGCGGCGCGGCAATTGCCGCCGAACATGCCCACGCCGCCCACCTACAGCAAAGTCAATCCCGCCGATTCGCCGATTCTTTATCTTGCGCTGTCTTCGTCGACGCTCCCGCTTTCCACCGTGGACGATTACGGAGAGACGCTCATGGCGCAGCGCATTTCGATGATCAACGGCGTGGCGCAGGTTTCCGTTTTCGGCTCGCAGCAATA
>CAZFOA010000017.1:0-27715 GCA_964520205.1 uncultured Verrucomicrobiota bacterium
GCTTCCGGCCCTTGTTCGAACCTTTGCCCGTGCCGAGACGTTTGATGTCGCAAAATACGCCGGCAGCTTTGAACCCTTTGGGCGCCACGATGGAACCTGGAACCGCTTTGAATTTCGATTTCATTTTCGGGAATGGATTGAACCACGAAACACACGAAATGACACGAAAAACGGACGGAGTTCAGGTCACAATCTCGTGAATGGTTTTGTGCGGTTCGCGGGTTTCAAAGTGTGGGATCCTGGCGTCGATTTCCAGGCGCACCATGCGGACGCGGACGCGGCCCTCGGCATCGGGCGGATGTTTCGCCAGGTAACGGTCCACCACCGCGGCGGTGAATTCCGTGCGCGCATTCTCGGGCACGCGCTGCGTGTAGGGCAGCCAGGTCGAGCGGAACCAGGCTTCAAACCCCGCTCGCCCGTCGTAAAGCGCATCCTTGGGCGCCAGACCGACGTGGCGCGATTCGAACCCGAAACGCGGCAGCCATTTCTTGTAATCCTCCGGCGAATAAAAAAAATACGGCGTTTCCAGTTTGCGAAAAAACCGGCGCCAGCGCTGCAGCCGCATCACCGGCCGCAGCGCGAGGAACACCTCCTGCGCGTTGCCTTTGCCGCCGCATGAAACCATCAGCCGCCCGCCAGGGCGCAGGCACCCCGCCGCGCCGCGCAAAAACGCCGGGTGATCGTCCACCCAATGCAATACCGAACTCGAAAAGACGACGTCGAATGGCTGCGGCAGTTGAATGTGGCGCGCATCCATGACGCGGAATTCCAGATGTGGAAACCGGCTGGAGGCAAACTTTTTTCGGGCGAACTCGATCATTTGCGGCGACGCATCGATCCCGGTGACCGCGCCTTTGGGCAAGGCTCTGGCAAGCTCCACCGTCACTTTGCCGTCTCCGCAACCGACGTCCAGAACGTGCTCGTCGCCGCGCAATTCCAGCCGGGCAATCAGCTCGCGCGCCCAGTTTTGCTGCACGGCGGAATTCGCGGCGTAATCCGCCGCGTTCCACACCGGATTCTTTTCTTTTGTAGGAGACGAGGTCACGAGGCTCATTTCAGCGAGTGGGTGAAAAAAAGGAGCTGTTCCGGGATCGTTTCATGCCATGAAGACGGTTTTTCATTCCGAATTCTTGCTTCATCCTTCAGTCAGAGCCTCCTTACGTCGGCTCCTACGGTTAAATCACACCAGCCCCGCGGTTTCGGGAAAGCCGCACAGGATATTCAGGCTTTGCACCGCCTGGCCGCTCGCGCCTTTGACCAGGTTGTCTTCGGCGCTCATCACGATCAATCGCCCCGTGCGCGCATCCAGCCGCCACGCGATCTCGATCACGTTGGTGCCGGCGACGTTCTTCGTGTCCGGCAATGCCTTGCCATCGAGCAGCCGCACGAACGGCTCCTGGCCGTAAGCCTTCGCATAGCACGCGGAAATTTTTTCAGCCAGCGCCTGCATTTCCGCTGCAGTCGAGAAACGCTTTTCCGGGGCGAGATAAAGCGTGGTCAGTATCCCGCGATTCACCGGGATCAGGTGCGGGGTGAACTGGATTGTGACCGGCGCGCCTGCGGCGAGCGACAGTTCCTGCTCGATTTCCGAAACGTGCCGGTGTTTCGGGACGCCGTAAGGCCGAGCGCTCTCGTTGCACTCGACAAAAAGATATTCCAGTTCCGCCTTGCGGCCCGCGCCACTGACGCCGCTGAGCGAATCCGCAATGATGCCCGCGGGCTTGATCAACCCGGATTTGAGCAGCGGGATGACCGGCAACAGAATACTGGTTGGATAGCATCCAGGCGAGGCCACCAGCGACGCTGTTTTAATTTGGTCGCGGTAAATCTCCGGCAGTCCATACACGGATTTCGCCAGCAACTCCGGCGCGGGATGTTCGTGCGCATAAAACTCCTTGTAAACATCCGCGCTCTTCAACCGGAAATCGGCGCTCAGGTCAATGACCGTGCGGCCGGCGCGCAGGAGCGGCGCGGCGAATTCCGCGGCGACACCGTGCGGCAGCGCCAGGAAAACGATTTCCGCCTGCCCGGCGAGCGATGCCGGTTTGGGTTCGCTGAACTGCAAGGTCCTGGCGCGCGGATGATTGGCGAATTTCGGGAACACCCGGGCGAGAGTTTGCCCGGCGTATTGGCGCGAGGTGACGGCAGCCAGTTCGGCGTGCGGATGGCCCAACAGCAGCCGGACGAGCTCTTCGCCGGAGTAACCGGAGGCACCGACGATCGCGATTTTCTTTGATTTTGCTTTCATAACTCAAAACCGACGGAGTAATGGAGTAAAGGAGTCATGGATTTTTGCAATGCTGCATTACTCCAATCCCAAAGCCAAAAACCCCGCTGACCACGGGCCAGCGGGGCTTCAAAAGTTCCGATTCGATCAACGTTTGCTATATTGGAATCGTTTTCGAGCGCCGGGCTGGCCGTACTTCTTGCGCTCTCTCATGCGCGGGTCGCGGGTCAGCACACCCTCGGCCTTCAGCGCCGGGCGGAGGCTGGCGTCCACCACCAGCAGCGCGCGGGCGATGCCATGCCGGACTGCGCCGGCCTGGCCGTTGGGGCCGCCGCCGCTCACGTTGATGCGCGCGTCAAATTTTTCCGTGTTGCCCGTAATGGTCAGAGGCAGCGCCGCCTGCATCCGCAGGGCGTCGGTCGGAAAATAAGTTTCAAACGCCCGGCCGTTGACGATGATTTTGCCGCTGCCGGTCGTGAGGCGCACTCGCGCCACAGCCGTCTTGCGGCGGCCGGTGCCGAGAAATTCTGGGGCTTTCGTTTCTGCCATGCTAACGGGTGGATGGTTGAGAGTTGAGAGTTGAGAAATTGATTATTTCGCCGGCGTGAGCGTCGCGGGCTGCTGTGCCGAGTGCGGGTGCTCTTTGCCCTTGTACACTTTGAGCTTGGTCAGCAGCACATCCCCGAGCCGGTTTTTCGGGACCATGCCTTTGACGGCGCGATGGATAAGCATTTCCGGATGGTGGGCGCGCAGTTCGGCGACCGTGGTGTATTTCTCGCCGCCTTTCCACCCCGAATAGGACATGTATTTCTTCTTGGTCTCTTTCTTGCCGGTGAGGACGACCTTTTCGGCGTTGACGACCACGACAAAATCGCCGGCATCCAGGTGCGGCGTAAAGACGGGCTTGTTTTTCCCGCGCAAAATATCGGCCACCTGGACCGCCAGACGGCCCAGCACCACGCCTTCGGCATCAATGACATGCCACTTGCGCTGATCCAAATTCACTTTCGGCAAATGCGTTTTCATCTAAGTCCCAATCAAAGGAGCAGAAAAACTAGCAAACCAACCGGTGAAGTCAATAGCCTTTTCGGGTGGTTTTTGGCCATTCGGTGAGGATCGGTGATTGACTGCAAATGTTTCGGACCCGTGTATGACCAATCTGGCCAGGCCCGCCCTGTGTTCGATTCAGCGGCGTCATTTCTTAACAATCCTGAGCAAGTCATTCGCCTCCGACTGTTCATAGATATCATTCGTCCCGTTGACTTCGATAATCACCCAATTCGGGTAAGTCGCTGACGGCGCTTTCTCGCGCTCCGAATCACCATGCCAATAGCCAGAGCCAATCGCCTCCTGAATAATCCTTCCATTCCTTTTGTCTCGCACCTGAAACTTCTCTTTCCACCTTGGGGTGGTCGTTGCTTCGTAGGTGGTAATCGTGACACTCACCTCGTCTCGCTTGGTGCCCGGCGGAAGCATTACCCAGGAAGGCAAGGGAGAATCTTCTCTCAGACGAAAGATGCCGCTGATGACTCCGTTGCGGTCGCATGAGACGGCGAGACCAAGGAGAGCAACTGCAATCAACCAACAAACCCGTCGGTTCCTGGCATTGAAGTGATCTCTCATTTCATCCCGATGTCTCACGCGGAAGCCAGTATAGCAGGCGATTGAGGTGAGTCCAGATTTCCATCCGCAAGTCGCAGCGCCGAATTTTCGTTCAAGACGGGATGGAGTGAGGGCCAGAAAGCGAAATAGTCAGGGGAATGATCGTCAGAGGAATCGGGACATGAGCAGAAAATTATTCCCCTGCCGATCATTCCTCTGACATCCAGTTTTTCCCGCGCTCGTTCATGATTTTGCGAGGCCGGCTCACAGGCGGCACAAATTCCAATATGGGGATCGCATCGGGACCATGGACCTGAGAGTACAATTATTTGTCTCATATGGGACAAATAATTGTACGGCAGGGTTAGAAACCTGCGCTGCGTCCGATTCATGGAAACCTCGCCTCAGCAGACCGGGTCATCCACCCTTGCCGAAACAATTTGTGTTCTGACTTGCAACCGGTTAAATCACCGCTTGTTCCGGCATGAACTCATTCGGCTTGCTTCTTGGCTCGCGTAATCGCCGTATTGCGGCGATGGCCCTTGCCGTGGTCGCGCTGGACCAGATCACCAAGGCCATCGTGCTCCAATTTCTGGGTTACGCGGACGAGAAGATCGTGGTGCCGGGCTTTTTCAAGTTCGTGCATTGGGGCAACACCGGCGCTGCGTGGAGCCTGTTCCGGGGAAACAATGAAGTGCTGGCCATCGTGGCGCTGATCGCGTTGCTGATCCTGTTTTTGAGCCGGCACCATTTCGATTCGCGCACGCTGCCGGGGCAAATTTCCTTCGGCCTGATCATCGGCGGCATCATCGGAAACCTGGTGGACCGGATCCGCGTTCATCACGTGATTGATTTTATTTATTTCTATTTGCAGCAGCGCGGGGGCGGCGAAATCGGCTTTCCGGCGTTCAACGTGGCCGACAGCGCCATTTGCACGGGTGTGGGCCTGATCTTTCTGATCACCTGGCGCAGCGAACACGCACCGAAACCCGCCGAACCCTCGGCCTCGAAGTGAAGCGCCCGACGGTCTTATTTGGACGCGGGGTGTTGGATGTCTTGACGAGGCGAAGCGTGGCGAAGACTGGTGAATGTTGGATGTTCCTCTGAGCGCTGTTTCGAAATGTCCGATCGCACTGAAGTTTTCACCGTGGAACAGAGCCGGCCTTCCGAGCGGCTCGACAGCTATTTGCGCGGCCGGTTTCCCGCGGTCTCCCGCGGCGCGATTCAACGCCTGATCGTCGAAGGCCACATTCGCGTCAACGGCCACGCGGCAAAACCCAGCCACGCCCCGCAGGCCGGCGAGCAGATTGAGGTGCGCTGGCCGGAAGCCCGCGCGGCCGAGGCGCAGCCGGAGGAAATTCCGCTGGACGTTTTGTTCGAGGACGACGCCGTCCTGGTTTTGAACAAGCCGGCGGGGCTGGTGGTGCATCCGGCGGCGGGCCACCCGGAGCACACGCTGGTCAATGCGTTGTTGCATCACTGCGCCGGGCAATTGAGCGGCATTGGCGGCGTGGCGCGGCCCGGCATCGTGCACCGGCTCGACAAGGAAACCAGCGGCTGCCTGGTGGTGGCCAAAAACGACGAATCGCATGTCGCGCTCTCGGCGCAATTCGCCGACCGCAAGGTGGAAAAGGTCTATCACGCGATTGTCATTGGTGAAATTCAGCGCGAGCGGGGCGAAATCCGGGCCGCGATCGCGCGGCATCCGTCCCACCGCAAACGCATGGCGGCAAGCGAAGATCGCGGGCGCGAAGCGCGGACGACCTATCAGGTGCTGGAACGTTTGCGCGGGGCGACGCTGGTCGAAGCCGGGTTGCACACCGGCCGCACCCATCAGATTCGGGTGCATTTCCAATTCCTCGGTTTTCCGGTCCTCGGCGACGCCACCTACGGCCAGCGCCAGAATCGGCGGTTCGAGGAATTGGCCGGATTCGCCGCGCCGCGGGTGATGCTTCATGCGCATCGGCTCGCGTTTGTTCACCCGCGCACGGGGAAACGCCTGGGTTTTGAAGCGCCGAGGCCGGCGGATTTTGAGGAGGTTCTCCGGGCGCTGCGCTGACAGATGACGGCTGGTGGCTTCCAAAGGTGTTCCGCTTGTTGCTGCTTGAAAGCTGCAGGTTGCGGGCGGTTCCTGCCACCGGCGCATTCCACTCTGCCAGCGAGGTGAAGAAAAGTCGGCAATGCCCGGTTGTAGCGCAGCTTTGCAAGCTGCTGTACCGCCGGTTTCCAACCGGCGAACGCGTGGAAACACTCAAAGAGCAGCAGGAAATCAAACCCGCGGCAGGTTACAAACCTGCTGACACAGCAGCTTGCAAAGCTGCGCTACAATCGGGGTGCCCCGTCCGCTCCTGGCAACCTTTAACCTTTAACCTTCAACCTGCAACCTGCGCGCCCGGCTCCAGGAACGAGAGCCTGGTCGCCGCCGGTGTCGCGCCAGGAAACATTCGGGCTAGGGTTTCGCCGGCATCGCGTTGATCTGGATTTGTTTGGTGTTGTCGATCACCGCCGTTCCGGAAACGCGCGCGTTCCCCAGCAGCAACTGGAGCGACGCATTCGAACTCTTGTTTTGAAATCCACCACCACCGAGGCTGCCGATGGAGCTGCTCGATTGGATCAGCGGCGCACCGTTGCTGATCCCGGTCAGGCTGCCCGCAAACACAACGTTCTGTTTTAGACTTTGATTCATGCCGGCGACGCGGAAGGAATAATTCACGGCCGCCGGCTGCCCGGCTTCGATTCTGCGCGCATCTTTTTCCTGAAACTGCCCCGGCGGAGGCGCTGCCGGCGCGGTCGTTTTCAGGTCGCTTCCGGCCTGGTCCGCGATGGCGGAACCGCCCGGCTGCCAGTAACCGCTGTAAACCGATCCGTCCTGGTCCACGACACGGATTTGCTGGTCGCTTTGCTGCACTTGGAACGACGCGAGCACGGGAGCCGGGATATTCTGATCCCGGTATTGCGCGTTGGCAGCGGCATCGATCGGCGCATATCGTTGCGAATTGGCAAAGGCGGCTGATTCGTTAACTGCCCGGCCGGCCGCCGCTTCAAAAGCCTCCTTCTGGGCAGCCACCACGCCGCCAACAGCTGGAGCCACGGCGCCGGGAGACTTGCCAGCGAGCGCAAAGGTTCCAGTGGCCTCGGACTCTGCAACTGCGCCAAGCGTCGAGTCGGTCTTCTTTGCGGTCTCAAATTCAGCAGGACCATTCTTGGCAACCACGTTCCAAGCGTTCGTCGCCGTGACCAGAGAGTCAGACAAGCGGTAAACCGCTTTGTCGTCTGCCCCTTTCATGGGAACCGCCTCGCCGGTAGTCATGGCCACGGTTGTTTGGCCGGGTTCAGCGATGGACTTGGAATCCGGCCGGGAAGTCGCGGGCGCCGCAGCTTGAGATTGTCTCAAAACTTTCGGGGGGGCGAGCTCTGCGATCCCCTGGCTGACGGAATCCTTCGAAAAACGGGGGCTCGTGTAACTCGCCCCTCCGATGGCAGGAACTTTTGAGACGATCTCGGATTCGCGCGCCGGGTTGCGATCCGCGTTGGCGGCGCCGAGTTTGTAGTTCTCAAGGCGCTCGGCGCTCCGAACGCCTGCCCCGGAATCGTCGAGTTGGGATTTTTCTTTGTCCAAGGCAGGCTCCGGCTGGGCTGGCGGCGGCGGCGCGGAGGCGGGCGCCCGCTCGCGCGGCAGGTCCTGGTTTTGTGCCAGCGCAAGCTGGGCCTTCTTTTTTGAATTGCTCAACACCGGCATCAACAGCGACGTGCCGATCAGCACCAGCACAGCGAAGCACGACACCAGCACCGCCCGGCGCCGCAAGCCGGCGATCAGGGCCGGAAAAAAGCTGTCGGCACTCTTCCTGGATGCGCGGCGCGCCACTTCCCCTTGCAACAGCCGGCGCGTTGCCGGATGCAGTTCCAGCGGGGCGCCGCTTTCCTCGCGGCGTTTTTTCGCATAGCCGCGCAGCAATTTTTCTATGTGGCGTTCCGGTTCCATAGGCCAGCTACAAGTTAGACGGGAAAACATCCGTCTGTGCCCTGGAAAACGTGTTCCGCGCGATGGCTTCGAGCCGGTCGAGGCACTTGCTCAGGCGCGAACTGACGGTTTTCGGGTTTAGCTTCAACGTGCGGCTTAATTCCTCGTAACTCAAGTCGCCGAAGTAGCGTAACTCGACGATTTCGCGGCAGGGTTCGCCGAGTTCATCCAGCGTCCTGTGCACCAGCGCCATTCGTTCGGCGCCCATCAGGACCTCATCGGGTCCGGCTGAATGGCCGGCGGGCTCCAGAGTGAGGCCCGTCTCCGGATCTTCAGCCGACAAGGAAAGCGGGGTTTGGCCGCTGCCGCGCTTGGCGGCTTGGCGGCGTTCCCGATAATCGCGCGCCTTGTTCGCGGCGATCCGGAAGAGCCAGGTTTGAAACTGGCTCTCGCCGTGGAACGATTCGAGGTTTCGGATGACCGAAAGAAAAACTTCCTGGCAAATCTCATCGGCGTCTTCACGCGTGAAATCGGGTGCGAGTTGAAAGATAAAACGTCCCGCCGCCGCGTAATGGAGGTCGAACAATTCGTCCCACGCTTCGGCCTCGCCGCCGCGGCAGCGCGCGAGCAATTCGGCTTCCAAGCCCATGTGACTCCGACACTACCGGAGCCTGAACCGTTTGAACAGAGTTGTCTGGAAGGAGTTGGGGGGGAGTTAAAGAGTTAAAGAGTTAAGGAGTTTTGGAATTTGGGAGTTGGGGAGTGTGGCAGCGGTCCATTCCTGCATTGTCGCACTCCGTTCGCCTGTTCGGGGAGCATTTTGCGTCCGAGTCCGTCTGACTCAACATGGAAATGCCGGATGCCTGCGCGAAAAGCTCGCGATTCGCCCTCAAACCGCGCCTCGCTCGAAGCGGCGGCGCGCCTGATTTGGAGCGAATTCACGGGTTTGGCCCGACTCCGGCCCCGGGTGCGGGCCATGGTGAACGGGATTCCCATGAACCTCCGGTGTGGAGTTCGGGGTTGAAGCGGTTCGTTTCGGCTCGTTGCGGGTGCCGCGAAACTCCAAACCATTTCAAACACGGGGACTTATTCCGCCGTTGTTTATCCTCCAGAAAGGAGATTGCCATGAAGAAATTGACCTTCACTCTGTTGACCTGTCTGCTGTCCGCCGGCGGTTTTGCCGGCGATTCGAACCCGCCGGCGCCCGCCTCGACCGCGGCCCTTTCGTTGCGCGAAATTGTTTACGACGGCAGGCTATCCGACGACGAGGCGCGTTTCACGGCGGATGTGGATGTGGAAGCGGCAGGCAGAGGGGAAAGTTCAACGGACCTGTTTGAAGGGGACGTTGCCGTGCTGCCGTCGAAATTGCCGGATGCGTTGAAAATCGTCCGGGATGGCAATCGTTATTCCCTCGTGGCCGTGCGTCCGGGCCGCTTCAGATTCAAACTTGAACTCGCAACCAAAATCCAGCGCGCCGAGCCCTGGAACCAGATTTCCTTCACCGGCCCGGCGGCGGCGATTGCTTCGGTCGTCGCGCAATCCGGCGGCGCGGGCATGGAAGTTCAATTGTTGAGCGGCACGTTGCTGGAAGCGACCAGGACGGGAGGCGTCTCGCGGGTGAAGGGCTTTCTGGGCGCCGATCGAACGGTGGCCGTGCGCTGGTCGCACCTCCGCGGAACAGCCGAAGTGGCGCGCAAGACATTGCTCACGGTGGACTCGGCCATCAGCGCGCTGATCACCCCGGCCGTCATCAAGTATACCAGTCAATTCCATTACGAAATCCTTCAAGGCAACGCCGCACAACTCACCCTCGTGCTCCCCGCCGCGCAAGCCCTCACGCGCCTGACTGGCGAGCAGATTCGCGACTGGCACACAACCGCCGACGGCGACCGCCAGATTCTTACAGTCGAATTCATCAAGCCGGTCGAGAAGAGTTGCGATCTCACCCTCTACTCCGAGCAGGGGGTCGAAGTTGCCGCGCAAGGCGGCACCGGCGCGTCGCTGAAGCCGCCGCAACCGCTCGAGGCCGAACGCGAGTCCGGCTCCCTCACCTTTTCCGCCGAAGACACCCTGGTTGAGATTGAATCGCTGAACGGTCTTCGGCAGGTCAATGCCGCCGACAAAGCTCTCGCCGCCTACCGGTTCAACGCCCGTCCTTTCAGCCTTGTGCTCAAACTCAAACGCATCGAACCCGTCATCAGCGTCGCCGACCGCGTGAGCGTGCGGCTGGAGGAAACGCGGCTGCTCGTTTCCCATGCTCTCATGATCGAGGTCAAGAAAGCCGGCATCTATGTGGTTGAGCTGACGCCACAATCCGGGTTCGCCGTGGCGGATGTGCGCGGGGACGGAATCGAAGACTGGAACCTCAGCCGCGGCCCCGAGGCCGGCCGCAAGGTTCTGCGCGTGAATTTCTCGGCCCGCGTTCTCGGCATGCGAAGGCTCGATGTGCAGCTCGAACAGGCGCTCAAAAACTTTCCCGGCCGCATCGGCGTCGCGCCGTTGCGGGTAATCGGCGCGGCGAAAGAGACAGCTCAAATCGGCGCTGCATCGGCGCCGGGAATTCAGCTCAAAACGGCGGAGCTGACCGGCCTCCGCGAGATTCCCATGCGGACACTGCAAAGTGGATCAGGCTTCCGGCCTGTTTCCGATTCAGAAAAGAATGAAGCCAGCAGAATGCCTATCCCACCCGACGAACTGCTGGCCTACACCGCGGATCAGCCGGACTGGAACCTCACGATTGCGAGCGAACGCCTCGCCGCGCGCATCGTGGCCGACGTGTTCAACCTGGTCACGGTTGGCGATGGCATCGTGAGCGGCAGCGCGACGATTCGTTACGGGCTTGTGAACCAAGGCGTGCAGGAGTTCAAGGTTAAACTCCCGGCCCAATTCAAGAACATCGAGTTCACCGGCCCGAACATCCGGCGCAAGGAGCAAACGGGCGACGTTTGGACGATCGGATTGCAGGACAAGGCCTGGGGCGGCTACACGCTCGTGGTAACTTACGATTATCCATTCGACGCCAAGGGTGCCACGCTGCCCGTCGGCGGGGTGCATGCCCTGGACGCGGAACACGAGACTGGATCGGTGGCGGTGACCACCGCCGCGAGCCTTCAACTCAACGCGAAGGTCGTGGGCGACGCGCTGCGGCGCGTGGATGAAGTTGAATTGTCCGCTCTTGACCGATCGCTCATCACCCGGGCCGTCGTGCTGGCGTATCAGTACACCGGCAACCAATACGACCTGGCGGTGGACGTGAATCGCTACGCCGAGGAACCCGTCCTGGAAGCCGTGGCGGACCGCACTCAAATCACCTCCGTGCTCAACGAAGCCGGGGAAATGCTCACGCAAGCCTCGTTCATGGTGAAGAACAACGAAAAGCAATTCCAGGGTTTCCAACTGCCAGGAGAGGCGACGCTTTGGGGCTGTTACGTCAACGGCCAGCCCGTGAAACCGGAGCGCAATGCCGGGCAGATCCTGGTCCCGCTGCCGCGCGACACCAACCGCGACCAGGCGTTCGCCGTGGATATCATGTATGCCGAGACGAACGGCCCGCTCGCTTCGCGCTGGGTGCAATCGCTCGAACTCTCCGCGCCGCGGACCGATGTGCCGAACACCTACGCCGAATGGCAGCTCTTCGTGCCGCCGTCCGTCCGGCTCTCCGATTTCGGCGGCAGCATGAACGTCGCGCGGGGCACCACCTACGGAATGCTCGATGCGTGGGGGAAATTTCTCGCGTTCTACGGCCAGGTTCTGCGCGAGGCCGGCGGCGCGATCCTTGTCATCGGGTTTCTGGCCGTTCTCGTCATCGCGCTCGTGATTTCGGCGGTGCGGCGGGGTTGGAATGGAATCGTCACCCTGTTGGCCGTGGCCGCGATCCTGGCCGTGCTGGGCGCCATGTTGTTGCCGGCGCTTTCCAGCACGAAGATGAAAGCCCAGGGCATCGGCTCGATCGACGACCTCAAGCCAACCGGTCCACCGGCGGAGATCGCGTCTGACTCCGGGCCTGCCGATTACGTGGACACCCATGCCGGGCTTCCGGCTGCCACACCGCCGGCCTTGCCGACCGCCGCGGGGATTCGCTCGATCCGCATCGAGCTGCCGCGCACGGGGCAGCCGTTCCTCTTCACAAAAGTGCTCAACGTCCATGACGACCCGCTATCGATACACGCGCGCCTCATGTCGCTGCGCACGTTCCAGACCTTGCAAATGGCCTGGCAAGCCGCCGTGTTTCTGCTCGGTCTCGGGATTTGGTTCTGGCAGTGGCGCCGCGTCCGGCGCAGCAGCTTTGTCCTCACCTTCGCGCTGGCGCTGATCCTCGGCTCGGTCGGCAGCCTGTTGATCCAATGGCGCGCGCTGCACGACCTCCTTATCATCGGGTTTCCGGTCGTGACGCTGGCGGTCATCGCGTCTCTGGTCTGGAAAAACTGGCCGCGCGCCGGCCACGAGGAATCGAGCAATCCACCGGCGCCCCGGCCGCCACCCGTCCCCAGCCTCACGGGTCCGTCGCTGACCGCCGCCATCGCCCTGTTGTTTGCGCTGAACCCGCACGGCGCACGGGCCGAGGAATCGCCAATCGCCGATCGCCAATCCCCGATTGCTGCCCACCCACTGCCGATCATCAATCGCCCATCGCGAATTTCAGATGTGTCCCTCGTTTCCGCCGGTTATTCCGGAACGGTAAGCGATCGCGTGGCGGTCCTGGACGCCGTACTTCAGTTTTCCTCCGCCAAAGCCGGCCAGACCGTTTCGCTGTTCGATGGCGACGTGGCCGTGCGGCAGTTCACAGTGAAGAACGGCGAGGCCAAACTCGTTCGCGACGGCAATCATATCGCCGTCCGTCTCGGCAATCGCGGCGAGGTGACGCTGCAAATCCAGTTGCTGGTCAAAGTCGCCGGCGACGTGACGAAACGGAGCCTCGCGTTCGGCCTTCCGCCCGCGCTGTCCAGCCAGGTGTCGCTCGCGATCGACGAGCCGGAAGCCGACGTGGATTTCCCCACGGCGATTTCCTTCAAGCGGGTGTTGATCCGGGAGCAGACCCGCGTCGAGGCCGTCATTGGCTCGGGCGACCGCGTGGAAATGCTTTGGACGCCGCGCGTGAAGCGTGCCGCCGAGGTTACGGCGACAGTTTTTTGCCAGAGCGCCTCGCTCGCCACGTTTGGCGGCGGCGTGGTGAATGTGAGCGCCACTTTGGACTATCAGGTGACCCAGGGCGAGTTGCGCCAGGCGCGGGTGCAACTTCCGGCGGGCCAGCGGCTGCTGCGCGTCGAAGGCGCTTCCATTCGCACCTGGGAGATCAAGAACGAGAATGGCGCCCAGGTGCTCGTGGTGGATTTGCTCAAAGGAATTCCCCTGGGCTGGCGGCTCACGATCGAGACGGAAAAGACGCTGGACACACTCCCGGTGACGGCGCCGGTCGAGGTGCCGCATGCCCTCGACGTGAAGCGCGAAACCGGCCTGATCGCTTTGCGGTGCGCCGAGGAGCTGGGGTTGTCGGTCGAAGCCGCATCCGACCTGCAGCGCGTGGACGCTGAAGAATTTGCGCGCGATGGCTTTCGCCGCGACGAAGCCCCGGAAGCTTCCGGGACGCAGTCGGGCGTGGAGAAGGCCGAGGGGCTGTTCAGCGTGTTCCGTTTCTCCAAGCCGGGGTTTGCCCTGCGTGTGCGGGCCGAGGCGGTCCAACCCCAGATTGAAGCAATCGTGCGAAACAGTTTCCGCCTCGGCGCCGAGCAAGTCGCCCTTTCCGCGACGATTGATTACACGATCAAACGCGTCGGCGTCTTCACGTTGAAAGCCGGGTTGCCCGACGGTTACCGGGTCGAAGCCGTGAACGGCGGCAACGTGCTGCAATGGAACGAACGGACGGATACCGGCTCGCTGCGGTGCGTGGAAGTGACTTTGAAAGAGCGCACGAGCGGCGTTTACGCTCTGAAACTCGAGCTGGTGCGGAACTTCAAAGAACTCCCGAAGTCGCTGGCCCTCGATGGCGTGCATCCGCTCGACGCCGTAAAACTCACGGGCTTCATTTCAGTTTCCGCAGAGCCGGGTTTGGCCGTCAAGACGGAGTCGTTCGACGGGTTGGTGGAGATCCCGGCGACTTCGCTGCCGGACACCGGTTTGCCCGTCCAGCGCGAAGCGGCCGGGAGCAGCCTGCTCGCCTACAAATTCATTTCATCGGAACCCAAAGCGGCGCCGGAATGGAAGCTGAACGTGACGACGGAAACCATCGAAGCCTGGGTGCGCGCCGAAATCGTCAACACGATCACCTTGTCCGACAGCTTGATCAGCGGGCGCTCCCTGGTGCGCTACGACATCGGCAACGCGCCAGTCAAAGAGTTGCGGGTGAAGGTACCGGCGGAATTCAAGAACGTGGAGATCACCGGCCCGAACATTCGCGGCAAAGGGCCGGAGAATTCTCCCGGCTCGCGTTCCTCGACTCCCGGCACGAATGACGTCGTCTGGCGCGTGGAATTGCAGAGCAAGACACGAGGGTTTTATATGCTCACGGTCACGTGGGAGCTGCCGCGCGCTTCAAAGACGAGCACGATCGAGCTTGCGGGCGTGGCCGCGGAAGGCGCCGAACGCGAAACCGGATTGCTCGCCATCGCCGCCCGGGCGCCGCTGCAAGTCACCGAATTGCAAGCGGCGGAGTTGCAGCGCGTGGACACCAGCGATTTTCCGGATTGGGCCGGTGTTCCGAACGAGGCCACAGTCCTGGCGTATCGCTACGTTCGCCCCGGCTGCCGACTCACAGTTGACGCGCGGCGATATGCCGGGGCGGAAGTCCTGCAGGCACTGGTGGACAATGCCCGGTTCACCACCGTGGTGGCCGACGATGGTCAGTTTATGACGGAGATGGCCCTTTCCGTGCGCAACAACGGACGTCAGTTTCTGGAAATCGAGTTGGCTCCGGGCGCAACCGTGTGGTCGGCGTTCGTGGGCGGGCAGCCGGTTCGCCCCAGCCGGCGAGACGGCAAATTGCTCCTGCCCATCCAACAAACGGGCGCCGGCGACGGGGCGGTGTCTGTCGAGATGACCTACGCGGGCACCTACACCTTCCCGCACTCACATGGGTCTGCAGAATTTGTCTCGCCGAAGTTCGACGTGCCGTTGAAGAATGCGCATTGGGAACTTTTCCTGCCGCCGGACTATGATTACCAGGATTTCCGGGGCACGATGAACCGTGAGTTGGCCGCGGCGCAACCGTCCCCGGTGAGCTTTTCATTGTTGGACTACTCGCGCATGGAAAAAGCCAGCAAAGACCTGGCCGAAGCCGAGGTGAAACGGGACGTCAGCGAGGCGCAACGGCAATTGGCGGGCGGCAACGTGCGCGAAGCCGCCGCGAATTTCAACCGGACGAAGGGGAAGTTCAGCGGGAACCAGGGATACGTCGAGGGTGCTAAAAAGCTGGAACAGGACCTGCAAAGCGCGCAGGCGAGCAATCTCATCAACGCCCAGAATGATTTCTCGTGGCGCAGTGGCGGACAAGTTGTTGCCAATGAGAATGCCCCGATGCCAGGCCAGCAACCGGCTCTGCTCTACGACAACGAGGAGGCGGAAAAGCAATGGGCCAAGTTGCAGCAGGCACAGGAGATCGTCGCGGCCAACGTACAGCCGCTGCATGTAAACCTCCCGTTGCGCGGCCGGCGATTCGCCTTCACCCAGGTGCTGCAAACGGAAATCCGCAAGCCGATGACGATCCGGCTGCTGGCCGCGAGCACCCACGCGGTCAGTTGGCCCGGCCGGGTGACAACGGCGTTGGCGGGTTTCCTGGTGCTCTGGGGCATCTCGGCGCTGACATTGCGCGCGACCCGGCGGCAAACGGCTTGAACCGTTGCCGGACCGGAGTTCTCCCGGCAATTTCTGGAACAAAAAAGCGGCGGAGGAATTTCCTCCGCCGCCTGAAATTTCAACCGGAGATCAGGCCTTCCAGATCATGTCGGCCACGGTCTTGTTGGCGGGAATGAACGGCAGCACGTGTTCGGTGTAGGGCACGATCACGTCGAGCACGAACGGCTCGTCGCAATCAAGCATCCGCTGCATCGCCGCGCGCAGGTCCTTTTTGAACATCACCCGCTCGCATTTCACGCCGAAGCTGCTGGCGACCGCGATGTAATCCGGGTAGATCTCTTTCGTATTCAGCGGATCGCCGAGGTACGTATGGCCGCGGTTGCCGCCGTAGAACCGGTCTTCCCATTGCATCACCATGCCGAGGTGCTGGTTGTTCATAATGATCGCCTTGGCGGCGATCTTTTCGATGTGCGCCGTGGCCAGTTCCTGGATGTTCATCAGGAACGAGCCGTCGCCGTCGATGTCGACGACCTGGCGGTCCGGGAAGGCGACTTTCGCGCCGAGGGCGGCGGGATAGCCGTAACCCATCGAGCCCAGTCCGGCGCTGGTCAGGAGCTGGCGCGGATATTTGCACTTGTAATATTGCGCCGTCCACATCTGGTGCTGGCCCACGCCCGTGGTGATGATCGCCTCGCCTTTGGTCAATTCGTACAGCGCTTCAATCACCATCTGCGGCAGGATGACTTCGTTTTCCTTGCCCTTGAGATGATCCCGCATGTGCTGCGATTTCATCACCTCCTCGGTGACGTGGTAGCCAAAGGGCGCCCGTTTCTTCCAGACGTCGATCTGCTCGTGCCATTTCGTGAATTTCTTCTCGATCGGCCGTTGCCGGATCATGTCGTTCAGCCGTCCCAGCGCATATTTGATGTCGCTGACGACCGGCAGGTTGGCCGGCTTGTTTTTGTTGATTTCCGAAGGATCGATGTCGATGTGAACGATCGTTCCCTTCTCGCAGAATTTGTCCACCTTGCCGGTGACCCGGTCGTCGAAGCGGACGCCGAAGGCCAGCAACAGATCGGCGCCGGGCGCGATCAGCTTCATCGGGTCGGTGGCAATCTTGCGCTGTTCATACTCGCCGTTGACGGCCCAGTTGGCGAAGGCGGCGCCGTGCATGCCCAGCCAGCGCAACGACAGCGCATGCGTCTCTGGAAAAGCGCCGCAGCCCATGATCGTCGAGGTCACCGGAATTCCCGCCGCCTGGGCGAATTGGGTCAGTTCCGCGCTGGCGTTGCCGGTGATGATGCCGCCGCCGATGTAGAGCACCGGGCGCTCGGATTTCTCGATCAACCCGATGATTTCATTCAAGACGATGTCGCTCGCGCGTTTGTCCGGGTTGTAGCCGCGCACGTGGACCTCGGTCGGAAACACCGGTTGCGTCCGCGCCTGCTGGATGTTTTTCGGGACATCGATCAGCACGGGGCCGGGCCGCCCGCTTTGCGCCAGGTAAAAGGCTTCTTTAACAATGCGCGGGATGTCGTTGATGTCCGTGACCAGATAACTGTGCTTCACGACCGGCAGCGTCATGCCGTAAATGTCGGTCTCCTGAAAAGCGCCTTTGCCGATCATCGACTGCGGGACCTGGCCGGTGATGGCGATGAGCGGCACGGAATCCATGTAGGCATCCGCGATGCCCGTGACGAGGTTGGTGGCGCCCGGCCCGCTGGTGGCCATGCACACGCCGGCCCGGCCGGTGGCCCGCGCGTAACCCTCGGCCGCAAACGCCCCGCCCTGTTCGTGGCGCGGCAGGATCGTCCGGATTTTTTTGGATTTGGTCAGCGACTGGTGGATTTCCATGCTCGCGCCGCCCGGGTAGGCGAAAATGGTGTCCACACCTTCGCGTTCGAGGCAGGCGACGAGGATTTCGCTCCCGGACATGGTGGGGCCGACTTCGGCGCGCTTCGGGGCGGGTGTTTTCTTTGCAGTTTCAGCAGCGGTTGTCTTGCTCATATGTTTTTGCGGTTAGGGCCGGCGCCGCGGGTCCAATAAAAAACCCACGACCGTTTCCAGCCGTGGGTTCTTGTCGAAATTCAACTCAACAACGACAAGCGCCAGCGGCGTCGTTTCCTACAACGACGACGACCCGTGCGACTTGTCGATTCATTCCTGACATTACGGAGACTTTACCGGCAGGATCACGTCCGGGTCAAGCCCGGATTTCAAGAAATCACAGCCTGTTCTTGCTAAAAACCCAACCTGTCTTGGCCGCCGGGAAGAGGTTCGTCCGCAGCCTTCAATTCCAACTCCAACCGGGGTTGCGCATGCCGGGCAGGGACCGAAGCAGTCCGGAAAATGATTGTGAAAGGAATTCAGGCATGAGCCTGAACTTGTTCCCCTGCCGATCATTCCCCGGGCTTCAACGTTTCCCGGCGCTCTTTCATCGGTTGATTTGGAAGGAATTCGCTGGTTTCGCAGGAAATGCCAGAATTTGTTCGCTTCGCGGCCGGCATTTTCACATAGTTCCCCCGATGAAGTCCATGACAGGTTATGGGCGGGGCGAGTGTTCGCAGGACGGATTCAAGATCACCGTCGAGCTAAGTTCGGTGAACCGCAAGCAGACGGAGATCTCGGTGAATCTGCCGCGCGAGTTGGACCTGCTGGAGGCGCCGATTCGCGATGTGATCAATCGTTACGTGGCGCGCGGGCGGTTGACGGTGCGGGTGTCGCTGCACGCCGGCGCGGGCAATTCGGCGGCGCGGATGCATTTGAACGTGCCGCTGGCCAAGGCCTATGCGCGCGAGTTGAATCGCCTGGCCAAACAGCTCAAAATGCCGGGGGTGGCCTCGCTCGATCACCTGGTGCGGGCGCCGGGGGTGTTTCAGACGGACGAACAAATTGCCGAAGGCGAGGATTTCTGGCCGGCGGTGCAGAGCGCGCTGAACCGGGCGCTGACGGGGATGGTGAACATGCGCGAACGCGAAGGGGCGCACTTGCGCCGGGATTTGACGCAGCGCGTGGCGGTGATGCGGAAGGCGGCAGCGCAGATTCAGCGGCACGCCCCCAAAGTGGCGGAGCGTTACCGCGAGCAGCTTTTGGAACGCATCCGCACCGCGGGCCTCGAAGCGCCGGCGGCGGATGATGAACGGTTGATCAAGGAAGTGGTTTATTTCGCCGACCGCGCCGACATCACGGAGGAGCTGACGCGATTGCAGAGCCATTTTCAGCAGTTTAACGATGGCCTGAAATCCAAGGAACCGGTCGGCCGCATGCTGGATTTTCTGGCGCAGGAAATGAACCGTGAAGTGAACACCATCGGGTCCAAAGCCAATGACAGCCTGATCTCGCGCGAAGTGGTCACGCTGAAGGCGGAGCTGGAGAAATTCCGGGAACAGGCGCAGAATGTGGAATGAGAACCAGAAGCCGGAAGACGGCGGCCGGATGACCGGGATCCGAGGCCATCCCCCGGGCCTGCGGCCTCAGACCCACTCCACCCGCGCGCTGCTGGTGCTGATTTCGGCGCCTTCGGGCGGCGGCAAGACCACCCTCTGCCAGCAGTTGCTGGCCGCGCGGCCGGACGTGGCCCGGGCGATCACCTGCACCACGCGCGCCCCGCGTCCCGGCGAAAAGGACGGGGTGGACTATTATTTTCTGGACCCGGCCACGTTTCAGCAACGGGTGCAAGCGGGGGAATTTCTCGAGCACGCCACGGTGTTTGGGAACCGTTACGGCACGTTGAAATCGGAAGTGTTGGGCAAACTGCGGCAGGGCCGGGACGTGTTGCTCAACATTGACGTCCAGGGCGCGGCGGCCATCCGCGAACGCGCGTCGGAGGAGGCGGAGCTGCAGCGGGCGCTGGTATCGGTTTTTCTGACGCCGCCGTCGCTCGCCGTTCTGGAAGCGCGGCTGCGCAAGCGCGGCACCGATGCGTCGGCGGTCATTCAAGAGCGGTTGGGCGTCGCGCGGCAGGAAATCGCGCAGTGGAAGAATTTCAATTATTTGATGATCAGCGACAGCATCCCGGAAGATTTGCGGCGCATGCTGGCCATCCTGGAAGCGGAGAAGCTGCGGGCCGCGCGGGCGGTGCCGCCGGAATTATGAGAGCAAAGTCCAAAGACCAAAGTCCGGAAGCCGCGGGACGAAACCTGGTACTGGGCGTCACCGGCTCGATCGCCGCCCACAAGGCGGTGGATCTGGCCAGCCAATTGACGAAGCGCGGCTGCGTGGTGCAGGTGGTGATGACCGCGGATGCGCAGCATTTCATCACGCCGTTGCCGTTCAAGACGATGTCTCGCCATCAGGTGATCACGGGTTTGTATGATGAAGAGGGCGGATGGAAACCGGCGCACATTGAACTCGCCGACGCGGCGGACGTGCTGCTGATCGCGCCGGCGACGGCGAACACCATCGCCAAACTGGCGCACGGGATTGCGGATGATGCGCTGACGTGCATCGCGCTGGCGCTGAACCCGCGGGCCAAAATCCTGATCGCCCCGGCGATGAACGGCAGGATGTGGCTGCATCCGGCCACGCAGCAGAATGTCGCCCTGCTCAAGGCCCGGGGCGTTGAATTCATCGGTCCGGAGGAAGGCTTGCTTTCCTGCGGTTACGAGGGATTGGGCCGGTTGTGGCCGGTGGAAAAAGTGGTGGCGCGCGCGCTGGAATTGCTGGCCTGAAGACCGCGCCGAACGAAGCGGTGGCTTGCCAATGAAATTCATCGATTGGCCGTGGATCAAGGGGTTGTCCGGGCTGCTGGAGGCGCGGCGGCTGGAACCGCTTCAACAGGCGAGGCGCATCGTGGCCATGCAACTCCACATCGTGCTGCCGATCAAAGCCGGGGTCATCGCCGTCGCCTTCTATTACCTGCTCTATCCCGGCTGGCTCCAGGGTTTGAAGGTGACGACCCTTCGCGACGTGGTGCTTCAATCGCTGCAATGGTATTTTCTGGTTTACGCGTTGTGCAATGCGGTTGCGGGCTTGATGTGGCTGTTCTGGCGCCGGTTTCCCCCCGGCATTTTTCAATGGCTGGCCTTCACGCTGGGGCTGTTGGATGGCCTCTTTGTGGCGGGGCTGATGTTTAATTCCGGAGGATTTGAAAGCACGGCCTATTGGGTGTTTCCCGGTCTGATCGTGCTGAACGCCGCCAGCGTCCCGCTGGCCACCCCGCAAATCGTCCTCAATTTGTTGTTGAGTGTCTTCTACGTGAGCGCGGGAATTCTGGACGCCAAATTGCCTCCGCCGGAGTTGCAGATTCCGGCCCTGGCATTTCGCCAGCCGGGTTTTGTGCGTCCGGACTTCAATCCCGGCAACACCAACCTGACTGGGGCGGCTCAAGGCACCAACCGCATTTCCGGAACGCACCGGCCCGGCCGGTCCCTCGCGAACGACCTGCCGTATATCAGCGAGCCGCAGGAGGTCATCACCGAGCCGTTCCTGCCGCGGCTGTTTGTGTTGTGGTTGTTGACGGCTTGTTGTTACGGTGTGCAAGTGTTGGCGGACCGGCAACGGCGGGTATTGGAGGAGGAGCGCGAATTCGCGGTGCGCGAGGCGCAACTGCAAACCGCCGGCCGGCTGGCGGCGGAAATCGCGCACCAGTTGAAGAATCCCCTGACAATCATCAACAACACGGTTTTTTCGCTCCAGCGCGCCGGGAAGGAAGGCAAGCCCCCCGCTGCCGGGCCGATTGAAATCATCCAGGAGGAAATCGGCCGCGCCGACCGGATTCTGACGGATTTGATGGGGTATGCCCAACTGGCCGAAGGCCGCGTTGAAAAACTGAATGTGGTTGAGGAGTTGGATCAGGCCATCGACGATGCGTTGCCCGCCGCCGCCGGCTATCGCGTTCAGGTGGAGCGCCATTATGATTCCTATTTTCCGCCCCTGTTGATGCAGCGCCGGCATTTGTCTGAAATTCTGGTGAACCTGCTGCAAAACGCCCGCGAAGCGCTGAACGGCGCCGGGAAAGTATCGGTCACGGCCGTGTGCCGCCCCGATTATTCAGTCGAGATCGCGGTGGCCGACAACGGACCGGGCGTCCCACCGGACAAGCTGGAACAAATCTTCGAGGCTTATTACACGACCAAAGAACGGGGCACGGGGCTGGGGCTGGCCATTGTAAAGCACAACGTCGAGCTGTACGCCGGCACCGTTCGGGTCGAATCCGAGCTTGGAAACGGCGCGCGATTTGTCTTAGTATTGCCGGCGAAAGCGTTGATCAACGTGACCAAACGGAAATGAATGCCCCGGCTCAAACCCACAGGAAACCGCGGAAATACCGGCGCCGGGGGACAACGTGTCCTGGCACCATCCCTTCGCCGTGAGCATCCCCTTGCCACCCGTGCTCGTCGTGGATGACGAGAAGAACATGCGCCTTTCGCTGACGACGGTGCTGGGGGACGAAGGCTACGCGGTCGAGGCCGTCGAGTCGGCGGAAGCCGGTCTGACCCGATTGGGCCAGAAGGAATTTTTCATGGTGATCACGGACGCGCGGCTCGGGGGAATGAGCGGATACGAATTTTTGGGCAAGGTGCGCCGTCAGCGGCCGGAGCTGGCCGTGTTAATGATTACCGCCTATGCCACGCCCAAGCTCGCCGTGGAGGCCATCAAGGCGGGGGCGGTTGATTATCTGGCGAAACCGTTTGCGCCGGAGGAACTGCTGCATGCGGTCAGCCGCTGCGCCGAACGGCATCAATTGTTGCAGGAAAACGCCGGCTTGCGAGCCCGCGCGAGCGAGGTGTGCCGGCTCGAAGACATCGTAGGGGAATCGCCGAAAATGCGCGAGTTGCGCGAGTTGATTCAAACCGTCGCGCCGACCGATGCGCGCGTGCTGATTTTGGGCGAGAGCGGCACCGGCAAGGAGCTCGTGGCGGGTGCGCTGCATCATCTGAGCGGGAGGGGCAAAGGCGGTTACGTGCGCATCAACTGCGCGGCCATTCCCGAAACGCTGCTCGAGAGCGAATTGTTCGGCCATGAAAAGGGAGCGTTCACCGGCGCCCTGCGCCAGAAATCGGGCCGCGTGGAAGAAGCCCACTGCGGCACGATCTTTCTTGACGAGATTGCGGACATGAGCCGGCCGTTGCAGGCGAAATTGCTGCGCTTTCTGGAGGACGGCAGCTTCACCCGCGTGGGCGGCACCCAGGAACTCCGCGTCAACGTCCGGCTCATCGCCGCCACCAACCGCGACATCGTCCAATCCATCCGCGAAGGGCAATTCCGCGAGGATTTGTTTCATCGCCTGAATGTGGTGCAGTTCCGGCTGCCGCCATTGCGGGAGCGCGGCGACGACGTGGTGTTGCTGGCCGATTATTTCCTGAGGCATTTCAACGCCAGCATGAACAAGGCGGTGAAGTCCATTTCCCGCCCGGGACGCCAGAAGCTCCTCTCCCATCACTGGCCGGGCAACGTGCGCGAACTCAAGAATGTCGTCGAGCGGGCGTTGATTCTGGAAAGGACGGATGCCATCCAGGCAGCGAGCCTGCCGGATTTCCAGCTCGAGGCGCAGTTGCACAAGACGGCGGCTTCGCGCGCAAGCGGGGACGAGTCGTTGGACGAATTAATGGCCGATTTCGAACGGGGACTGATCGGCGAGATGCTCGAGCGGAATCATTTCAGTCTGACCAAGACCGCCGAACAATTAAAGCTGAGCCGTCATGCCCTGCGTTATCGGATGCAACGCCTGAACATCAGCCTGGCAACCGATGATGAGGAAGACAAAACAGCGCCGATGGGGAAGGAGAATGATCCATGACGAAAGAATTGGCAGGGTTCGCGCAGACCGAGCAAGTCGACTTCGGGTACACCGGCCCGGATTGGCTTTCCATGCACGCCGGGTTATTCATCACCGTGGGCGCGTTGCTTGCCATCGCGGCCAGTGCCTTTCTCTGGGCTGCATTCCTCCGCAAACGCCGGCGCCATCCTTTTCACCATCTGCGTCATCATGCTCCGGCGCCGCCGTCCACGGAGAACCCGGAACACCGGAAGGCCTCGTTTTTTTCCTCCCGCAAGCGCCGCCGCCGGCGCCGGAAACGCCCGAGCAATCCGACGCTGGCCGAAACCGGCGGCCTGCCTCCCATCCGCACGCAGCAGCATCCGCCGGCCCCGACCTGAGTCATGCAAGACAGCCGGACCATCACCCGCAAGAGCGCTTCCAATCTGGCCCTGGCCTTCGTGTTGTTGCCCAAAGCCAAACGCGAGGCCATGTCCGCTTTGTACGCCCTTTGCCGCAGCGTGGATGACGTGGCCGACGACGAGTCCGTGGCCGTGGAGACGCGGCGCGAACGGCTCGCTGCCTGGCGCAACGACGTGCGCCGCGCCTGCGGGAACGAAACGCCGCAATTCCCCGTCAACCGCGAATTGCAGCCGGTCATCGCGCACTATCATCTGCGCTTCGAACACTTCGACGAGCTCATTCGCGGCGTGGAAATGGATCTCGACATCAAACGGTACAGGACCGGCGAGGATCTCGAGCTGTATTGCTACCGGGTCGCTTCGGTGGTGGGACTGCTTAGCATCGAGATTTTCGGCTATCGAAACACCGCCTGCCACGATTACGCGGTCCATCTCGGCAAAGCCTTGCAACTCACCAATATTCTGCGGGATGTGCGGACGGATGCCGAGCGCGGCCGGATCTATCTGCCGCTGTCGGAACTGGCGCGATGCCAGGTGCGCGAGGAGGAAATCCTGCATTTTGAATACTCTCCCCGGTTTCGTGACCTGGCCGCGGGACTGGCCGGCCGGGCGCGCCATTTTTATCAATCCGCCCGCGACACGCTCCCGGCGGAAGACCGCCGCACGATGATGGCCGCCGAATTGATGGGATCGGTTTATTGGCGGTTATTGTGCAAGCTGGAACGCCGGCAATTCAATGTGTTCGACTCCAAACTCACGCGCCTGAACAAGGGGCAGAAGCTGCTCTTGATCCTTCGCACGTGGTACCGCCTCCTCTCGGGGGCCGTGGCCCCAAACTATGGCGCGTGAAATCCGGGAACGCCAGAGCGACGACGTGAGGCGCCCCCGACATTTTTTCGCTCCCGCGTTGAAAACAGCCAAATTGCCTGGCAGGGACATGGCGCGATGAATCCTGCCGCACCCCTGCGCCGCCTGATCGTCAATGCCGATGACTTCGGCCGGTCGCCGTCCATCAACGCCGCCGTGACCCGCGCTCATCGCGAAGGGATTCTGGCGAGCGCCAGTCTGATGGTGAACGAGCCGGCCAGCGCCGAAGCGGTGGCGCTGGCTCGCGAGAATCCCGCGCTCGGTGTCGGACTGCACCTGACGTTGCTGTGCGGACAGTCCGCGCTGCCGCCGGAGCAAATCCCGGGCCTGGTTGACTCCCGCGGTGAATTCAGCGACCGGCCGGCGGCGGCTGGTTTCAGGTATTTTTTCCGGAGCAAATTGCGCGAACAATTACGGCGGGAAATCCACGCCCAATTTCAAAAATTCCGCGCGACTGGCCTGCCATTGGATCACGTCAACGGCCACCTGCATATTCACTTGCATCCAACGGTATTCCACATTTTGCTGGAAGACGCGGACGGGCTGGGCATCCGGCACATGCGGTTGACGCGCGAACCCTTCCGGCTCGACGCCCGTCTGGCTTCCGGCCGCCGCCTGTATCGTTGCCTTCACGCGGCCATTTATTTCTGCCTTTCGCGGCATGCGCAGCCGGGATTTCAACGCCGGAACATCCGCCACACGCACCGGGTTTTCGGCCTGCTGGAGAACGACCGTGTGGACGAGGAATACCTGTTGAGATTGCTTCCGGTGCTGCCCCCCGGAGATTCGGAGCTTTACTCGCATCCGTCGCTGGACAAATTTAAGCACGAAATGGACGCCTTGATCAGCCCGCGAGTCAGGGAGCGCATCGAGCGCCTTGACATCAAACTGATTGGGTACCGGGATTTGTAGCGCTGATGGGCGACCGGCGTCATCGCGGGTGGCCGGCCCCTATTGTGGAAAACCAGGCCGGTCGAAACGCGCCACTGCGAAAAACACCATGATAAAACTCCTGTTAATCCTTGTGATTGGTCTCATCTTCGAATCCACCGGGGTCGTGCTCTTGAAGAAAGGAATGTCCCGGATCGGAGAGGTGAGAACGGTGTCGGTTGGAGAAGTCGCGCGGGTGATTAAAGCCGGCGCAATGAATCCCCAGATTCTCCTGGGTGTGTTTTTTGAGGCGCTGTTCTTCGTGTGCCTGCTCATTCTTATGTCGAAAAGCGACATCAGCTTTCTCTGGCCGTTGACCGGTTTGAGTTTTGTCCTGGCCACCCTGGCGGCGATGTGGTTTCTGAACGAGACCGTTTCGGCGCTTCGCTGGGCGGGGGTCGTGCTCATCATGCTCGGCGCGGCGCTCATCAGTTACAGCGAGCACGTGAAGGAAAAGGCCGCGCCGGCGCCGGCTCCAACTCGCGCGCAGGCTACAGCGGAATGATTCCGGCCAGCACCTGCGCCAACGTTTCCGCGGCGACTTTGCCCTGCCGCTGCAATCTCAAGAGCGCTCCGACACTCGCCGGCGCTTTCAAAAGCTCGCCGGCCAGCTTGCTGTAATCCATCCGCAGATCCGGCGTCATCAGCCGGTTGAAATCGAGCGGCAAGTCTTCCTGCGCCGCATCGAGAATCACCCGGACAGTGGCAAACGGAATCTGGTGTTCCCCGCAGACCAGGCCAATCGCCTGCGATTCCATTTCCACGGCGTCGGCGCCGGTGGATTCGTGCAGGGCGGATTTTTCCGCGGCGCTCACCGCCACCCGCTCGGCGCAATGAAATCGAGCCGGGCAAGCTCCGGCGCTCAACAGCTCCTTTTCCAACGCGGGATTGCCCGTTGTGGAGAAAACGACGGTTCCGGGCGCCAGTTTTGGATTCAACCCGCCGGCGAAACCGCAACTCAACACGAGCGCGGGTTTGGAGCCGCTCAAAAATTCCCGCACCGCGCGTTCGGCGTTTTGCTTTCCCATGCCGGTGATCAGGATTTCAACGCCCGGCGAATTGGCGGCCAATCGCTTGAACGCAGCGGCTTCTTCCCTGACGGCAAAACAAACCAACGCCGCCTTCGTCCGCGTCCCGCTGTTCTCCGGCTCTTGCATTTACTTGATTCCCGCCAGCCGGTCCTTCCAAATCTGATAGAGCAGCACCGTCGCCTTCACGTCGCGCAGACAATACTCGGCGATTTCGCGGTATTTGCCGTCCGCGAGCAGCCGATTGACGTCCAGACCCGTCACGCCCTGGGCCTTGGGCGATTCGATCCCGAACGCTTTGCAGTAAAAATCCAGGTTGAACCGGCGCGCCGCGCCGTCGCGGCCGCTGACACCGTAAAACGTAAGCTGCTCGGCCAGGTCGCAATGCGGCTCGGTCTGAAAACGGTAGCCGAGCCAGTCCTTGCGCGAAATCGGCACGTTCAGCAGCGCGGAACGAAGATAGATGAACGGCACGTCGAATCCGCGTCCGTTGAACGTGGCAATCGAATCGTAATGCCTGGCCACGTCCCAGAACGCGGTCAGCAGCTCCGCCTCATCCACGCACGGGACAAATTCAACCGGGCTGGCTTCGCCGGCTTCCGCCTCGTGATCTTCCGCGGTGAACAGCACCTGGCCGCGCTGGGTGTCCGCGTTCAACATCGCCACGCAGACCACTTGCGCGGTGAAAGGCCAAAGATTGAATTGCTGCTGGATTTCGGCCCGGCGGACGGCCCGGGCGCTTTCATCCACAATTTTTTCGGCCTCGCGAAAAAGATAATCCCGCTGCGCGTCGTCAAAATGTTCCGGCGGCAGCGCGGAGGTTTCGATGTCAAAAACGAGTTTGGCCATGTCGGGCTGTGTTCCGGGCGCCTTTGTTTTAGCCGCCGCGGACGAAAGCCGCCAGCAATTTTAGCGGCGGGGCAGGCGGGTGGGGCGAGGCTCCCAACGAGCCGCTTTCGTTCCGTTCAACTGGAAGGAGACAAATGGAAACCACAGATGGACACGGATAGGAAACCGCATCTGGCCCGCGTCCAAAGTCCCACGGAATGTTGACTGCCTGAATGTTCGGGGTCGTCGCGATCCCGTCAGCGGATCGTACAACAATGAAGCAAGTTCGCGCAACAGCGACCAAGACTTGGCGATTTCCTTTGCGCAGGCGCACGGCGTTCACGCCGCTTCAGTACCGCTGGG
>CAZFOA010000018.1:0-27400 GCA_964520205.1 uncultured Verrucomicrobiota bacterium
CTTCATCCACCCGTACCGCTGCAGCCGGGACGGCTGCACTCCTCCGCGCGGTTCGACTCGGTTGCGGCTTCGCGCGCTGTGTCGCCCGAATCGTGATTTGGTGGGACGTTCGCCCCACCCAATGGGTCTGGGGGCCTGGAGGATTTGCGTGACAGCGCTCAGGATTTACACCTTCCGGGTAGCGGAGGGAAAACGGATTGAGTTTGGCTGATTGTCCCGCCACAATGGGGGCGATGACACTTATATTGGCACTGGCGGTTTTATGCATTTCCTGCATGGCGATGCAGGCGCAACCCACCATTTATCACGACGGTTGGAATGATCTCAATCGCGATGGCCGAAAGGCGATTTACGAGGATTCGTCGCGCCTGGTGAGCGCGCGGGTGGCGGATTTGCTGGCGCGGATGACGCTCGACGAAAAGATCGGCCAGCTTCATCAGGCGGTTCGGGAAGGCGACGCGGAGAAGCAATGCGCAAGCCTGCTCCGGCGCGGAGCGATCGGCTCGTTTCTGGGGGGCAGCGAAATCATCGAAAGCCCGGCGCTGCGAAACCGGCTGCAGCGAATTGCGGTCGAGCAAAGCCGGCTGGGGATCCCGCTCATTTTCGGGCACGATTCCATCCACGGTTTCCGCACGATTTTTCCGATTCCACTCGCGCAGGCGTGCGCCTGGGAACCCGGTCTTTTCGAACGGAGCCAGGCCATCTCGGCCCGGGAAACGGCGGCGGTGGGGATCGATTGGACTTTCGCGCCGATGGTGGACCTGGCGCGCGATCCGCGGTGGGGCCGCATTGCGGAAGGCTTCGGCGAGGATCCGTGGCTGGGCGCGCTTTATGCCGCCGCGGGTGTGCGGGGTTTCCAGGGGACCAACCTGGCGGCGTCCGATCGGGTGGTGGCGTGTCTGAAACATTACGTCGGTTACGGCGCGGCGGAAGGCGGACGGGACTACAACACAACCGAGATTTCCGAATACACCCTGCGCAACTTTTATCTGCCGCAGTTCAAAGCCGGGGTGGACGCGGGCGCGTGGACGGTGATGAGCGCTTTCAATGCCCTGTCCGGTTTTCCGGCCAGCGCGAATCATCACGCCTTGACGGAAATTCTCCGAGGCGAGTGGGATTTCCCGGGTTACGTGGTCAGCGACTGGACGGCGTTGGACGAACTCATCCCGCATGGTGTGGCGGCTGAGGCAACGAAAGCGGCGCGGCTGGCGCTGATCGCCGGCGTGGACATGGAGATGGTTTCCAGCAATTACAGCGAAACCCTGCGATTGCAGGTCGAGCAAGGATCGGTGTCTGAAGCGGTGATCGACCAGGCCGTGCGGCGGATTCTCACCGTAAAATTCGTGAAGGGGCTGTTCGAGCAACCTTACGTGGAGGAGCACCTTGATCCGGGCGCGTTTTTGAAGCCGGACGCGCTGGCGCTGGCGCGCGAGGCGGCGGCCAAGTCCTGTGTTTTGTTGAAGAATGCCGATGGCATCCTCCCGTTGCCGCGAACCGCGAAGAAAATCGCGCTGATCGGGCCGTTCGCGGACTCGCCCGACTTGATGGGCTGCTGGGCGGGGCGCGGCCGGGCCGCCGACGTCGTGTCGCTGGCGACGGGATTGCGCGCCAAGCTTTCGCCGGATGCCGAGCTGACAGTGGTTCGCGGTTGCGAGCCGATGGAATTCGCAAAGACCCTGCATTCTCTGGACGGCACGCAGGTCACCGAATCGAGCGCGCCCGGCGAGCAAGGCCAGACCAACATCGACCAGGCTGTGGCGGTGGCGCGGGCGGCGGACGTCGTGATTCTGGCGCTGGGCGAACCGGGAAGCTGGAGCGGCGAGAATTCCAGCCGTTGCACACTTGATCTTCCCGGTCGGCAGATGGAATTGTTCGAGGCCGTCGCGGCGTCTGGCAAGCCGGTGATTGTGGTGCTCATCAACGGCCGGCCACTGGCATTGCCGCGCGTCGAGGAGAAGGCGGCGGCGATTCTTGAAGCGTGGGATCCGGGCGTGCAGGGCGGCAACGGCATTGCGGATATTCTGACCGGGGACGTTGCTCCCTCGGGGCGGTTGACGGTGTCGATTCCGTGGAGCGTGGGGCAGGTCCCGGTCTATTACAACCATTACAACACCGGCCGGCCCACGATGGGCAAATACGTCGATGGCCCGCGCGAACCGCTTTATCCTTTCGGTTTCGGGCTGACGTACACGGCGTTTGAATACGGCAAAGTCGAACTGAGCGGCAAGACCCTGCAACCCGGCGGAACCCTCACCGCGCGGGTGAGCCTGAAGAACGCCGGCTTGCGAGCCGGGACCGAGGTGGCGCAACTTTATATTCGGGACATCGCCGCTTCAGCGGGCCCGCGCCCGGTGCGCGAATTGAAAGGATTCCAAAAAGTCGAACTCAATCCCGGACAGGTGCGGGATGTGGAATTTACGATTTCCGACCGCGAGTTGGGTTATTACGATGCGGCCGGACATTGGCTGGTCGAGCCGGGCAAGTTTCAGGTTTGGATTGCCAAAGACTCGGCGGCAGGCCAGCCGGCGGAATTTGACATGATTCAGCCGAAGTAGCGCAGGTTTGGAAACGTGCCGTTGCGCGGAATTGCACTCTGCAAATCGCCTGACGTCGTGGTGTGGGCGGCATTTCTGGCGCGTGGCCGATTGGAAATCGGCGATACGGCAGGTTCGAAACCTGCGCTACGACGGCGGCGCCGCCTTTAAACAAACTTCCCTGGATTCAGGATTCCGCGCGGGTCGAGCGCTTTCTTCACGGTCCGATGCAGTTCGCGGACTTCCTTGGAAACCGCCAGGGGCCACCAGCGTTTTTTGGCCAGGCCGATGCCATGTTCGCCGGTGATTGAACCGCCCCAGGCCACAACCTGGCGGAAGAGTTCGTCCAGCGCGGCGGCTGCCCGCGTCTTCGCACCCGGTTGGTCGTCATCCACCATTACGTTCGTGTGAATGTTGCCGTCGCCGGCGTGTCCGAAGCACGCGATGGGCAGGCCGTGTTTCTTTTGAAGCCGTGCCGTGAAGCGGAACAAATCCTGAAGCCGGCCGCGCGGGACGACGATGTCTTCGTTCAACTTTGTCAGTCCGGTGTCGCGCAATGAATACGAAAATTCGCGGCGGATTTTCCAGACCGCCTCGCACTGGCGGCGGCCGAGACCCCGTTCGATGAAGAGCGGATGCTGGCGCCGGACAATGCGTTCGAGGCTGCGGATTTCCAGGCGCACGGAAGGTTTCTGTCCGTCGATCTCGACGATCAGGTGGGAGCGGCAACCGCGCAACCGTTCGCTTTTTGTGCGTTGGTACGCCGCGGCGAGCGTGAAGGAATCGGCCACTTCCAGCGCGCACGGCAGAAAGCCGGCCTTGAAAATGGCATCAATGGTCCGGAGCGCATCGCGCATCGAGGCGAATCCAATCGCCAGACACGCGCGATACGGGGGCAGGGGAATCAACTTCAACGTGGCCTCGGTAATGACGCCGAGCAATCCTTCCGAGCCCGGAAAAAAGTGGGCGAAATCGAAGCCGGCTTTGTTTTTGTGGGTGCGCCCGCCGACCCGCGTCACGGTGCCATCCGCGAGCACGACTTCCAGTCCCAGAACATAATCGCGCGTCACGCCGTACTTCAGGCAGCGCGGGCCGCCGGCGTTGGTGGCGATGTTGCCGCCGATGAAATTTTCACTCCGGCTGGACGGGTCGGGGGGATAGAACAGCCCCCGCTTCTCAACCTGGTCCTGAAACACCTGGGTGATGACGCCGGCCTGAACGACGGCGACGAAGTCGGCGGCGTTGATTTCTTTGATGCGGTTCAGTCGTTCGAGCGAGAGGACGATGCCGCCCTGGACGGGGACGCAACCGCCGACGTAGCCGTGTCCGGCGCCGCGGGGTGTGACGGGGATGCGATGCCGGTGGGCGAAGCGAAGGAGCGCAGAGACGGACCGGGTGGTGCGCGGCAGGGCGACGGCATCCGGTTTATGCGCGGCGAACCATTTGTCGCCGGCGTATTTCGCCAGGACCGGTTCGTCCAGCACGATTTCGCCCGGGGGCAACAGCTTCTTGAGTTGCGGAAGCAGCCTCAGCTTCGAGGACTTCATGCGGAAGGCGCATCGCCCGCAGCGAGGAGTTCCCTGGCGTCGGCGGCTTCGGCTTCCGGCACCTGGACGAGGATGCCGCCGGCGGCCATGGAATAGCCATCGAGGCTCAACGCGGAGAGTTCGTGCGTGACGACTGCGTGGAAGCGGGCGGCGTCGAGGCGCGAGCGGATGAGTTGCGCGGTGGCGGGGCTGAAGGAGGAGAACACAGTGACCAAGTTCATGGCGTGGTGGGCGCGGGCGGAGCCTGCGGAACCGGCGGCAGCCGCAAATCGGCAAAAACGATGACCCCGGCGCCGGTTTGCAGCGTGCTTTGCACCTGCGCGTCCACCTGCTGGCCAACCTGGTTTTGGGCGTTGTTCACAACCACCATCGTGCCGTCGGGAAGGTAGCCCACGCCCTGGCCTTTGTCTTTGCCTTCGCGCGCGATGCGCAAGTTGAGCACCTCGCCGGGCAGCAGGACGACGCGCATGGTTTTGGCCAACTCGTGCAGGTTGACGCAATTGACCGACTGAAGCTCGGCGATTTTGCCCAGGTTGTAATCGTTGGTGAAGAGTTTCGCGCCGAGATTGCGCGTCAGCCGGACCAGCTTGGCGTCCACCTCGTTTTCCTCGGGAAAATCACCTTCGTGGATTTTCACTTCATTGCGGGTGTTGTGCTGAATGCGGTTGAGGATATCCAGGCCGCGGCGGCCCCGGGTGCGTTTGATGGGGTCGTTGGAATCGGCGATTTGGGTCAGCTCGCGAAGCACGAAACGCGGCACCACGATGAGGCCCTCCAGAAAATTGGATTCGATCAAATCGGCGATTCGTCCGTCGATAATCGCGCTGGTATCGAGCACGAGGAGATTATCCGGCCGGTTTTGGCGGGAAAAGCGGACATAGGGGATGATCAGGGAAAAATCCTCCTGGTTACTGCGCATGGCCAGGATGATGCCGATATAGCTGAAGCAGACGAAGAGTCCGAGCCGGATCATCCAGCGGGTTTTTTCCTCGGACTGTTCAAACAAGCCGGAGTGATCGACGAGCAGCGCGACCAACGTTCCCAGGAGCAATCCGAAGGTGGTGGCGGAGAAGGCGCGGAGCGAAAAGCCCTTGAGCATTTCGTCGATGGCAATCAAGAGCCAGCCGAAGCCAAAGCCAATGACAATGCCGGCCCAGCCGTAGTTCACCAGCTCGGGCCTGACCTGGCTGACGGCGAACCCGCCCATGGTGCACAGGCACAGAAAAAAGATGCGTATGGTCCAAATCGCCATAAATCAATTCGGCGGGTGCTTCGATGCGTTCGAAGGTGCGGCCGGCGGCGGGTGGGTGTGGGGCGGTTTTTTGCTCCACAAAATTCCCCACAATCCCAGCCGGTTCAAGTTGCTGGTCGTGATCGACAAATTACTTACGATTTCAGCCACGTTGGTTGCAAGCGGCTCGTTTTGCAACAGTGTGCCGGCCAAACCCCGGCCCGACTGCGCGTTTTCCAGGAGATTCTTGAGCACCGCGGTGGAGGAGTCAATATTCGATACTGCGGACGCAATGCCCGGCTGATTGGTGGCCAGAACGCCGTTCAACGCGGCGGCGAACTGGTCCATGGCGGCTGAAAACAAAACCAGGTTGCTGGCCGAAAGCGAGACCGAAGGCGTGTTGGTGGCAATCAGTCCTTCGAAATCATTCACCGCGCTCACCGCGTGTTCGGAGGCGATCCGCATATTCACCGCGGCCACGGCGAAGTTGGTCAAGGTTTCCCGGTTGAGCAGATACCGCCTCACATCCGCGATCGAGTCGTTGATCAATTTCGCCGTTTCATCGATGCGCTGGATAAAGCTCTGGGCGGAGCGGGCGACCTCCTGGAGGTTGAGCGGTTCCTGGAGGCTGGCATGGTCTTCCGGTGCGAAGGCGGGTCCTTGATTGTTGATCGGGGAGATGGCCACGAACTGATCTCCGAGGAATCCGGATTGTTCGATGACGAACCGGGCATCGTTGTGGATGACGTATTGGCTGGAAATGCGGAGGGTGATTTCGACGTTGGTGCCTCCGGGGTTTAGACGGATGTTGGAAACCCTGCCGATTTGCACTCCCGCCATCAGAACCGAGGCCTGGGTTTTCAGCCCGCCCACGTTTCTGGCGGTCAGATACAGCCGGTAGGCGGGCGGGGAAAAGAGGGAAGTTCCCTTGCTGAATTGCAGCAGCAACACCACCAGGACGACCAGGCCGAAAAAGACGAACAACCCTACTTTCCATTCCAGCGGCTTGTGGTTCATATCAGAGCCGGGGGTCTTTGGGGTCGGAAATGCCTTCGATGAAACGGCGAACCACCGGATCCCCGGAATCGAAGATTTCGCCGGGCGTTCCCGCCGCGTAAATTCTTTTTTCGTGAAGCATTAGAATGCGCTGTCCCAGCCGACGCGCGCTGCGCATGTCGTGCGTCACCACCACACTAGTCACGTTGAAGCGGTCGCGCACTCTCAAAATAAGCCGGTCGATGCTGTCCGCAGCGATGGGGTCCAGCCCCGTGGTCGGCTCGTCATACAGCACGATCTGCGGGTGGTAAATGATCGCCCGGGCCAGGCCCACCCGTTTCTTCATGCCGCCCGAGAGCTCCGACGGATTCTTTTCCTCAATCCCGGGCAAATCCACCAGCTCCAGCGCCGCCGCCACCTGCTTCCTGATTTCCTCGGCCGGCATCTGGCGATATTGCCGGAAAGCGAATCCCACATTTTCCGCGACCGTCATCGAGTCGAACAGCGCCGCGCCTTGGAACAACATTCCGAATTTGCGGCGAACGGGCAGCAGTTCGCGCTCATTCATCGGCACGATGTCTTCGCCCTCAATCAACACCTGTCCCCGGTCCGGTTTGATCAGGCCAATGAGGAGCTTGAGCAATACGCTCTTGCCCCCTCCGCTGCGCCCGATGATGACCACCGACTCGCCCTTCTCGACGCGAAAACTGACGCCGTCGAGGATCGTATTCGAGCCGAAACTCTTGGCCAGATCGCAAACCTCGATCATAGCGTATGGAAAATCACGCCCAATGTCAGGGTCAGAAAGAAATTCGCGATCAGGATCGTGATGGAGGAATAGACCACGGATTCAGTGGTGGCGCGGCCGACCCCGCCGGCGCCATCGCCGCAGTTCAACCCTTTGTAACAGCCGATCAAGGCCACGATGCCCCCGTAAATGAACGATTTGATCAGGCCGATCACCACGTCGGAGCTGCTGGTGTATTTCAGCATGTTGTACCAGGAATAGGTGGGATCGATGCCCAGCAGATGGACTCCGACCAGGTAACCGGCGCCGATGCCCACGGCAATGGCCTCGGCGGTCAGCAGCGGCAGCGCCAGGTGTGCCGCGATCAGGCGCGGCACGACCAGAAAATCCACCGGATGCGTCGCCAGCGTGCGCAGCGCGTCGATTTGTTCGGTCACGCGCATGCTGCCGAGTTCGGCCGCAATGGAGGCGCCGACCCGTCCCGCGACCATCAGGCCGGTCAACACCGGGCCCAGCTCACTGCACATGGAAACGCTCACCACCGCCAGCGCCGCCGTGTCCATTTTCACCTTGTGGAACTGGAAATAGGTTTGCGCCCCCAAAACCATGCCGGTGAACGCGCCGGTGATCAACACCACCGACTGCGATTTCACTCCCATGAAATACATCTGATACAGCAAATCCTGCCACGCGACTTTCCGTCGGAACAGGGAAACCATGGCGTCTTTGGCGAGCAGAGTAATCCGCCCCAACCCTTCCAGCCAAGCTGCCACCCACGTGTTGGCCAGGAAATTCATGAACTGAACCTAACAAAGGACGGGATCGTTGGCTAGCAGGCCGTCGTTAAATCTTTTTTCCCAGAAAGTGCCGCGACGTGGCCCATTCGGACGTTGGAAACGGGCCACAAGACAAAACCTCGCCTTCCAAAAAAACGGTCAAACCGGCCCGGTTTGCGAGTTCGCAGCCAGGAACGGTTTCAGCCGCCGGGTGACAACTTAAAAGTAATTGTGGATAAAAAACTTATGTATAAACTCTTTTCCTGGCATTCTGTTTGCCAGCGGCTTCCGGTGAGATAAAAGAATTTTCTTTTACTGCTTGCCAAGATGGCTTGGTGTGTGGTGGAGTCGTCCGCGCAAGGTTTGCCGGTGTAACTCGTTGGACCGAATGGCTCAAGCCCGGAATCGCGCGGTGCCGTTGGTTGAAAACGGGTGCGGAACTGTTGGTGACATTTGAATTCGACAGTCCGTGGTGTAGGTTTGTGAGCGTGATTTTTCCGGTGTTTGCAGTCTTCAAATGCCTGTAGTGGGCGAGTTTTGCGCAACGAGCAGCGGGTCTGATTTTGCTGCGGCAAAGACTGCGGGAATTAATGAACCAAAATGAACTACAGGCGTCAGAGTATTAAGTATTTTTTATGTTGAAAAGAAAAGTGAACAAAGCGCTGAACGGACATTTGAAACACTTTCAGCCCAGCCGTGAGCGGACCGTGAGCCACAAGACACGTCCGAAGCGGCAGCGTTTTATCATTTCGACCCGGGCTGCAAGCCAGGCTCACGCGCCAAAGGCGGACGAAGCCCGCAAAGACCATAAGAAGGGCTCCGCCCACGCGAAAACGCCCCCTCCGGCCGAGCAAAATCCGTCGTTTATATCCCAATCTTCGGTGGACCTCACCGAAACCATCAAGACCCTCCTGCACCTGGCTCAGGAAAACGGCTATGTCACCTACGACGACATCAATGATGTCCTGCCCGACAACCTGAACCCGAACGATCTGGACGAGCTCTACACGAAGCTGCGCACTCTCGAAGTGGAGATCGTGGACCAGGCGGAGGTCGAACGCGCCAAACCCGCCCCGCAGGAAGAGGATGAAGACGCGCGGTTGGAAATCCTCGATGATCCGGTGCGGATGTACATGAACCAGATGGGCAAAGTGCCGCTGCTCACCCGCGAACAGGAAGTCGAAATCTGCAAGAAAATCGAGGACGCGGAACTCGATATGAAGCGCATCGTTTACAGCCTCGGTTTTGCCGCCAAAGAACACATCGCCATCGCGGAAAAACTCCTTTCCGAGCCGCCGAAGGAACGATTCGACCGCGTCATCGTCGATAAACAGGTGGCCAATCGCGACCGCCACCTCCGCCAGCTCCGCGCCCTGATCAAAAAAGTCCGCGTCCTGGATCAACACGTGGACGGCCGATTTCTCGCCTGGCGGAAAGCCGCCACCAAAGGCCGGCGTGAAAAACTCCACACGGAATTCCTGAAGCCCGACAAGAAGCTGCAGGGGGTGTTCCCGAAGTTTTATTACAAGCAAAAGGTCATCGAAGAAATGATCGTGGTGGCGGGCAACGTCCATGAAAAATTTCAGGCCAGCCTCCGCCGCATCCAGGAACTCGAGGCCTTGCACAAATCGGCGACGCGTCTGGCCGAAATTGCCTCCGAACGCTCCAAGATCGGCACTTTGGAACTGTTCGTCCGCATGGCGCGCGAGGATTTTTACAAGTCCTTCGGCGATTTGAAACGCGCGGCGGACCGCGCCCAGCAGGCCAAGACCCACATGGCGGAGGCCAACCTGCGCCTGGTTGTCTCGGTGGCCAAGAAATACACCAACCGCGGCCAGTCGTTCCTCGATCTGATCCAGGAAGGCAACATCGGCCTGATGAAAGGCGTCGAGAAATTTGAATACCGCCGCGGTTACAAGTTCTCCACCTACGCCATCTGGTGGATCCGGCAGGCCATTACCCGTTCGATCGCCGACCAGGCCCGCACCATCCGCATCCCCGTGCACATGATCGAGATCATGAATAAACTCTGGCGCGCCCAGAAGCAGCTCACCCAGGAACTGGGCCGCGAGCCTACCCCCGAGGAACTGGCCGATGAAATGCACATGCCCGTTTCCCGCATCAACTCGCTCCTTAAAATGGCGCAACAGCCCATCTCCCTGCACGCGCCCGTCGGCGACGAAGGCGATGTCAGCGTCGGCGATTTCATCGAGGACAAGACCGCGGAAAATCCTTCCGATGTGACCAGCTACAGTTTGCTCAAGGAAAAGCTCGGCGACGTCCTGACGACGCTCACCGAACGCGAGCGCAAAATTCTCGAAATGCGATTCGGCCTCGTGGACGGCTACGAACGCACGCTTGAGGAAATCGGCAAGATGTACAACGTGACCCGCGAACGCATCCGCCAGATCGAAGCCAAGGCGTTGCGCAAACTGCGGCATCCGACGCGCGTCCGGCACTTGCAAGGATTCCTTGAAGCGGAAGAGGAAGTGGCCGCCTGACGCGGGCGCTCGGATTTCATTGCTTCCTGGCAGGGCCGGCGGTTGCCGGCCCTTTCGCTTGTAACTCCGGCCGAGCGCGGTCCAAAACCTGGCGGGCCTATCCAACGGTTCCTGGAGGGGGAACACCTTCAGGACTTTGACGTGAGTTGGGGGCCATGAACCGCCCACCCTCGTAGCGCAGGTTGGCAACCTGCTGTGCCGCCGACTGCCAGTCTGCGCCACGCGGTCGATGGAGAGCCGCACCCCGCCCAAACTGTATCTTTGGCGCGGCGCTTCTTCTTTGCTTCCGGTTCCATTTCTGGTAGATTTACCGATTGTTTGATTCGGAATATCCGGATTTGTGAGCAAAGAATTCATCAGGATCGGCGGTGCGCGTGAGCACAATCTCAAAAACCTCACGCTGAATATCCCGCGCGACAAGCTGGTGGTCGTCACTGGCTTGAGCGGTTCGGGCAAATCGTCGCTTGCATTCGACACGATTTACGCCGAGGGCCAGCGCAAATATGTGGAGTCGCTCTCCGCCTACGCGCGGCAGTTCCTCGACCAGATGCGAAAGCCGGACGTGGATTTCATTGAAGGCCTTTCGCCGGCCATTGCCATCGAGCAGCGCAGCTCGGGCAGCGGCCCGCGTTCGATCATCGCCACCACGACGGAAATTTACGATTATCTGCGCCTGCTGTATGCCCACGTCGGAAGGCCGTATTGCCCGGAAACCGGCGTGCGGATTGTGACGCAGACCACGAGCGACATCGTGGACAAGATCCTGGCTTTGCCGACGCGAACCCGGCTGATGGTATTGGCGCCGGTGGTGCGGGGCCAAAGAGGGGAGTTTCGCGACGTGATCGAACGCCTCGCGCGCGAGGGCTATGTCCGGGCGCGCATTGACGGCGTGCTGGTGGAATTGGCCAATGGGGTCCGGGTCAAATTGGATCCCAAGGAAAAGCACACGATTGAAGCGGTGGTGGACCGGCTCGTGATCGACGAAAAAATCCGGGTGCGGCTCGGCGATTCCGTGGAAACGGCGCTGAAATGGGGGGAAGGCATTTTGCTGACTCTGCACCAGTTGCCGGAGGAGCAGTCCAAAGTTCAAAGTCCGAAGTCCAAAGCGGAGCCGTCAACCCTGGGCGCTCAGCCTTCAACCTCCAACTCATCCCATTGGATCGAGACGCTCCATTCGAATCGCAATTTCAGCCCGGCCACCGGCAAGAGCTATGAGCCGCTGACCCCGAAACATTTCTCCTTTAACGCGCCGGCGGGGGCGTGCCCCGTCTGCCATGGGCTGGGGCAGAAGATGGTGTTTGATGAAGGGCTGGTCGTGCCCGATCCGGAAAAGACGCTGGAGCAGGGCGCGGTTTTGCCCTGGCGCCGGGGCGGCAAGCGGATGGTGATTTATTACAAAAGCATGTTGCGCGCGGTGGCGGCGCATTACGGCGTCGGCCTCGAAATCCCGTTCAAGGATCTGCCCGAAGATTTCAAGCGAATCCTTTTGCGGGGTTCGGGCGTCACGGAAATCGAGTTCCAATTTTGGCGCGCGGGAAAGGTGAGCAAGATCATGCGCCCGTTCGAGGGGGTGATTCCCAACCTGGAACGGCTGTATCATGAAAGCGAGAGCGAGTTCACCAAGAACCGGATCAAAGCGTTCATGAGTCCCCAGTTTTGCGACGCCTGCAACGGCCGGCGGTTGAAACCGGAGATCCTCGCGGTGATTCTGGAGGCCAATGGCGAATTTCGCCTTCCCGGTTCCGAGCCAAAGCCGGGCGCCGCCGGCCCGGAAGCGGCCCCGCCCGGTTTGTCCATCATGGGCGTGTGCTCGCTCTCGGTCGAAAAGGCCGACGCCTTTTTTGCCGCCCTCAGGCTCACCGAGTTCGAGGAGAAAATCGCCCATGACATCATCAAGGAAATCCGCGCGCGGCTCGGTTTTTTGAAAAATGTCGGCCTGGGCTATCTGACGCTGGATCGCGAGAGCGGCACGTTGAGCGGCGGAGAGGCGCAGCGCATCCGCCTCGCGACGCAGATCGGCGCGGGATTGGTCGGCGTGCTTTACATTCTGGACGAACCCAGCATCGGCCTTCACCAGCGCGACAACGACCGCCTCCTTCGCACGCTCGAAGGACTGCGCGATCTGGGAAACTCCGTCATTGTCGTTGAGCACGATGCGGACACGATCCGGCACGCGGACTACATTTTGGATCTCGGTCCGGGGGCCGGGGTGCAGGGTGGGGAACTGGTCGCCGCCGGCACTCTGGAAGCGCTGCTGGCCCACCCGCACTCGCTCACGGCCAAGTACCTGACCGGTGAACTGACCATCCCGATCCCGAAACAGCGCGTCAAACCATCAGCCGACCGCGGCTGGCTGGAGATTCTCGGCGCGCGGGAGAACAATTTGAAAAACATCGACGCGCGCATTCCGCTTGGAACGCTCACCTGCGTCACCGGGGTCAGCGGCTCCGGCAAGAGCACGCTGGTGGACGACATTTTGCGCCGGGCGCTGTTTCGAAAATTCTTCGGCTCCAAAGACCGTCCTGGGGCGCACCGGGTCTTGAAGGGCTTTGAACATCTGGACAAGGTCATCGTCATCGACCAGACGCCCATCGGCCGCACGCCGAGAAGCAACCCGGCCACCTACACCGGGATGTTCAACGCGATCCGGGACTTGTTTTCCAAACTGCCCGCCGCGAGAATCCGGGGCTACGACGCGGGGCGGTTCAGCTTCAATGTGAAGGGAGGACGTTGCGAGAAGTGTGAAGGCGACGGGCTGATCAAGATTGAAATGCATTTCCTGCCGCCGGTTTACGTGACCTGCGAGGGGTGCAACGGGCGCCGCTACAACCGGGAAACACTGGAGATTACCTACAAAGGCCAGAACATCGCCGACGTGCTCGACATGACTGTGGATGAGGCTGTGACGTTCTTTCGCTCGGTGCCGCAGATTTACGAGCCGCTGCTGACGCTGGCGGAGGTGGGGCTGGGATACATCCGGCTGGGGCAATCCGGGACGACGCTCAGCGGCGGCGAAGCGCAGCGGGTCAAGCTGGCGTCCGAGTTGAGCCGCAAGGCCACGGGCCGGACGCTTTACATCCTCGACGAACCGACGACCGGGCTTCATTTTCACGACGTGGCCAAACTGCTCGAAGTGCTTTTCAAACTGCGCGCCTCCGGCAACACGCTGCTGGTGATCGAACACAATCTGGACGTGATCAAGACGGCGGACTGGATTCTGGATTTGGGCCCGGAAGGCGGCGACGCGGGCGGCCGGATCGTGGCGCAGGGGACGCCGGAGACGGTGGCGGCCTGCGCCGAAAGTTACACCGGACAATATTTGGGCCGCATTCTGGCGCTCCGGTGAAGCGGCCGAACTCACCCTCCGGGACCGCGCCGGGAGCTATCCCAAGTGTAGCGCAGGTTGGCAACCCGGTGTGCCGCCGACTTTGGCTGCGCCGGAGATTTCCGCGCGACGCGAAAAGCTGTTTCCGAATCCGGCGGTTTCCGTTAATTTGGCGGTGTCCGTGACAATCAACTATGAAAATCGCGCTGTTTGGCATTTCCGAAATCAAACTTGGCAAGCATAACCTGAAAGATCCGCGGTTCGACCAGGCGGATAAGATGGTTGAGGCCGACAAAAAAACCTATGCGCAGGTGGACGTGATCGGGCCGGAAGAGCTTCTCGATGCCGATGCGATTCTAACATCGCAAGACAGCAAGTTCGATTTGATTTTGAAAGATTTGGAATATATCGAGACGCGCCTGGGGCGCGCGCCGCAGGAGGCGGAGCGCGTGGTTCTCGAGAAAATGAAGGGGCTGTTGGAAAGTGAACGCCTGGTTTTTAATTCGGGGCTGACCCCGCAGGAGCTTCAAGCCGTCGCCGCGCACACTTTTGTCACGAACAAACCCATCGTGGCTGCCGGGCCGGAGGAACTTCAGGCCCCGGAGGTTTTGATGCTGAAAACATTTTCGGAAGCGGGTTACATCTGCTTCCTGACGGTGGGTGGAAAAGAGAACCGGGCGTGGCCGCTCCGAAGCGGAATGACGGCGTGGGAAGCGGCCGGCGCGATTCATTCAGACATTCAAAAGGGTTTTATCCGCGCCGAGATCATCGGATTCGCCGATTTTATCGAGGCTGGCGGAGAAACGGAGGCCAAGCGGGCCGGCAAACAGCGCCTGGAGATGAAGCCCTATGTCATTCAGGATTACGACCTGGTGAACTTCCGGTTCAACAAATAGCCGGGGGTGTGATTGAAAGTGGGTGGGTAGGGACGGCGCGCTGGGCCGTCCGCGCCGCGTTCAGCGGCGCAATGGGCGTGGTTGAGCCTCTGGCACCATTCATTCCGCCCCGCTGGACGCGGGGCGGAGACATCGCAGCGCGATGTCCCTACCATCGCAATCACCGACTTCTAATCACAACCCCGAGGCATTGCCGGTGGATTTCACGCTTTTCGGCGAGGCCCCGATCAGGTTACAATGGCGGCGCATGGTGCGATTACGCCGTTGTCTATTCTTTGCGCTGACGCTGTTTTCCGGCAGCGCAGCATTTGCCGAGAGCTCGGCGGAAATCCGGGCTTACAGCATTGCGACCAACGCGCTCTACATCAAGTCCTGGGATTATGCCGATAAGAAATTCGGCGAGTTCGTTCAAAAATTTTCCAAATCGCCGCGCGTTCCGGAGGCAATTCTATTTCAAGCCGAGGCGCGATACCGGCTGGGCCGCTACGCCGATGTCATGGAATTGCTTTCCCGAACCCAGAACAAGGCGGGGATGTGGGAGGACGAATACCTTTACTGGATGGCGCAGACGTGTTGCCGGAGCACGAACTATGAAACTGCGGTGGATCTCTTTGGCGCGCTGATCAAAAATTTCCCGAATTCGCCCCGGCGCCTGGAAGTGAGTCTTGCGGAGGCCACGGCGTTGTCGAGGCTGGGAGAATGGCGGCGGGCGACCCAAGTATTGCAGGCAACGAACGGCGTGTTTCAGCGGGCGGCGGCGGCGAACCCGACGAATCTATTTGTGGTTCGGGGTTACCTGCTGCTCGGAGAAGGGCAATTGGCGCAAAAATATTTCGTCGACGCGGAAGCGACGCTCGACGGGCTGAGCCGGCGCACGCTTGACCGGGAATCCAGCTGGCGGCGGGAATATCTCCGTTGCCGGCTGTTGCTCGCCAAAGGCCTGGCGGAAGACGCTTTGGAGCAAACCACCCAATTGCTGGCTCTGGCGGGCGTCCCGATTCATCCGCCGTTGACCACGAACTCCGTCGCGCTTCCGGCGAATGCGTCGCCGCAGGAAATGCCCGAACCCGCCGGCATGCTGGCCGAATCGTGGTCGTTCCGGGCGACGGTCCTGGAACAGTTGGGCCATTTGGACGATGCCGTTGCCGCGTATGAAAAAAATCTCATTCCGACTGCGCCGGTGGACCAACAGCGCCGCGCGCTGCTGAAAATTGCGCAATTGGACCTGGCCCGGACCAACAGCGCCGGCGCGGTTGAAACGCTGGAAAAATACTTGAACGAGCACCCGCACGACGGGGCGGCCGACATGGCATTGCTGGCCATGGGCGAATTGCAGCTAAGCCAGTACGCCGCGGAGACCGGGGTGGAAGGAGCGACCCGGCTTCAACCGGCCGTCGGCAGCGGAACCAACGGGGTTCAGCGGGCGCTGGACCGGTTCAATGCGCTATTGAGCACTTTTCCCGGCAGCCCGCTGGCGGGCAAGGCGCTTCTGGACAAAGGCTGGTGTTTCTGGCTGACCGGCAATATGGCGCAAAGCGACCTGGCTTTTCGTCTGGCCGCCGGGCGGCTGCCTTTCTCCGAAGACCAGGCCGTGGCGCGGTTCAAGTGGGCCGACGCACAGTTTATGGAGAAGGATTATGCGGGAGCCATCGCCAACTACAACCTTGTCGTGGACGATTACGCCTCCCTGGCGGACGTCAAAGACCGGCTTTTCGAACTGGCGTTGTACCAGACCGTGCGCGCGGCGCTGGCTGCGGACGATTTGGGCGCCGCGACCAATGCGCTGCGGAGAATTCTGGATTGGTATCCAAACGGTTTTGCCGGCACGCGCGGCCTGCTGCTGGTCGGGCAAAGCCTGGCGCAACGGCAGGATCCGGCCGGCGCGCGCGAATTATTTGCGCGTTTCGAGGAGCGTTATCCCACCAACGCATTGTTGCCGGAGATCAAGATGGCGGAAGCGCGCACCTATGAGCAGGAACAGAATTGGAGTGCGGCGATTGATCGATACGCCGGCTGGATCGCCCGGTTCACCAATCACACTGAGCTTCCCCAGGTGGAATTCTGCCGGGCCTGGGACAACTACATGGCGGGCCGGGACACCAACGCGGCGGTGTTGTTTGGCAGGTTCGTGGCACGGTTTCCGACCCACAAACTGGCGCCGCGGGCGCAATGGTGGATTGGCGACTATTACTTCGGCCAGGGCGACTTTCTGAACGCGGAGAAGAACTATCAATTGGTTTACACCCAGTTCACCAACTGGCCGTCCTCGGAGCTGGCCTATTACGCCCAGATGAGGGCCGGCCTCACGGCGATGGCGCGTCTCAGCTACAAAAATGCCATCAACTATTTCACCAATCTCACGAGCAATCCCAATTGCCCGCCGGAGCTGACCGTTCAGGCATTGTTTGCCTATGGCGATGCGGAAATCAACCTGGACTCCGACGAGACCAACCGGCAAACCCATTTGAACGAGGCCATCCGGATCTTCAAGCAAATCCCGCAGATCGTTTCCACCAATCAATTCGCGGCGCTTGCCTGGGGAAGAATCGGCAATGGTTACCTGCAATGGGCCGCCCTGGACCCCGCGAAATATGTCGACGCTTCCAACGCCTACCAGCAGGTGATCGAGGCGCCGGCTGCCTCGGTCACCGCGCGCAGCCAGGCCAGGGTCGGCTTGGGGCGGGTGGCCGAAGGACTCGCTGATTTGAAAAGCGGCGCGGAGCCGGCGGCGTTGTACCGGGAGGCGCTGGGAGATTATCTGGACGTGTTCCTCCAGCAGGATTTGCCGGGAGGCGAACAGGCCGACCTGTTCTGGGTGAAAGAAGCCGGCTATAAAGCCGCTCACGTGGCTGAAGTTTTGCAGGATTGGCCGCAAGCCATTCAAATCTACGGGAAAATGCAGGACTTGCTGCCACAGTTGCGCCTGGCATTGGAAACCAAAATGCTCAAGGCGCAAAAAAATCTGGAGCTGGAAAAAAGGTAAGCCGTTCATTTGACACTGCCCGGAGCGGCGGTTAGTTTCTGCCTGTCATTTGTCTGTATGGATACCAACACCGCCACCGATCCTGTCGTCACCCTGACTGAACGCGCCGAGCAGGAAGTCAGATCGCTGCTCGCCCAACCGGAAAATGCGGGCAAGAGCCTGCGGGTGTTCGTGGAGCAAGGCGGCTGCTCCGGCATGCAATATTCCCTCGTCTTCGACGTGGAGCGTCCGGACGATCTTTTCGCGGGAATCCATGGCGTTGCGGTCCGCGTGGACCCGTTCAGCGCGCAGTACCTTCGCGGCGCGGTGGTGGACTTCAGCGACGCGTTGAGCGGCGGCGGGTTTAAAATATCAAATCCCAACGCCCGGCAGAGCTGCGGCTGCGGTAAATCCTTTGAAGTCTGAGGAGCGGCCGAAGGCCCGGCTGCCCTCGCGCGCTCCATTTGCCGGCGGTTCTTGAACCGTGCTCCGCCGAATCGGCCGATAAAGACAACTCCCGATGCTGCCCGCCATGAAACACAGATTCCCGATCCTGCTGGTTGCCTTGTCGCTTTTGCTGTCCGCCGTGCCCGGATTGGCAGCGGAGACGAACGACATCTCCAAAGAACTGCGCTCGATCGTGGTGAAGATCAACGACAAGTTGCGAGCCGGTCTGGACACGGAGAAGGACCTGGCCGAGGAACTCAAGGAGTTTGACACCCTGCTGGCCAGGCATAAAGACGCCGCCCCGATCGACCGGGTGCAAATCCTCGTGAGCAAAGGGCAGGTGTATCTTGAAGTTCTCAACGAACCGGACAAAGCCCTGGCGCTCCTCCGCCGGATCAAGCGCGACTTTCCGGGCGTTGAAGTCAATGGAAGCACCGACGGAGCCATTCGCGCCGTGGAGTATGCCGTGATTCAGCGCACGCTGGTTGAAGGGGCGGAATTCCCGGATTTCAACGAAAAAGATCTGGACGGCAAACCGCTGTCGACCGCCGGTTGCAAAGGCAAAGTTGTGTTGATCGATTTTTGGGCGACCTGGTGTCCGCCATGCCTCGTTGATCTGCCCCAATTGTCGAGCGCGTACGAAAAGCACCACGACCAGGGATTTGAAATCATCGGCATCAGTCTCGACGATGATCTTCCGAAGCTAAGGAGTTTTCTCAAGGACAAGAACGTGCCGTGGCGGCAGTTTTTCGACGGGTTGCACTGGAAGAACAAATTGGCGGTGAAATATGGCGTGGATTCAACCCCGACCAGATATCTGCTTGACCGCCAGGGCCGGATCATCGCAAAAAATTTGCTCGGCGTTGATTTGGAGAAAGCCGTCGCCAGGGCGCTCGCAACCCGATAGAAGCGGAGACACGGTTCGGAGGCTTCCGTGGTTCAGGGCGCGCCCGGCGTGCTTCCGGTTTCGAACCGCATGGGTTTAAAGAACGCGCCACATGCAATCCTCGCCTGCGTGTACAGTCCGTGACTTGAAATGGGTCAGGGTCCCGAGGCAACGAAAGAGCTCCCTTTTTACCGTTGAGCGAGGACAGTCGCCAACGAGGCTGTCGTGTCGCTGATCAATACGCTACTTCATCGTTATTATGGGCGAGAGGGCCGAAGGGGATAACTTTTTCGCCACCGGCAACGCGTCCAAGTCCAAGAGATCAGGAGCGACACAATCCGCGCCCCGGGACAAAAACCCATCGCGTTTAAATCCGCAGCGCGGAGGGGGCCATGGAAAACCCATGAGTCATCGACGGCATCACGGTTGCTCTCCCCGGGAGTGAGAGATGGTGATGATGAAAGCGTGCGGCTTGAATTTGTTAGGAACGGCAAGGATGGACTTCCCGGTCGTTGAATCCGCAGTGAGTGCCTTCTTTGCGGTCCGTGCCAGGGAAGCGCAAGATCTGGCATCGGATCGATTGCCGGCAACCGTCTGTGAAAGTTGGCGTCTGTGAGCCGTCTATCCCGGTTTTTTCTCGGCGCTCTCCTGCTGGCAGTGGCTGGAGTCCAGGCCGCGGATCAAGAAGCCTGGCTTCAGCACAACCTCTTCCCGGCTCTGTCCGATCCGCCCGCGGAAGCGGAGGTCGCGTTCTGGCAACAATTCATGTTCTCGTGGGACCGGAGCCTCGACCGCATGTTCACCGAGCAATTTCATCCCCTGCATGTGATGGACCGGAACATTACGTTTGCAAACGGCAATGCCGATCCACCCTACCGACGCATGGATGGCATGGGCCGGCACGTTTTGTCAAAGTCGGTGGTTTACAGTATCCGCGAGGTCATGCTTGATCTGCCGGCGATGGAGTGGCTTGAGGCGCACCAAACATTGTTCGCGGATTTCCTGCGGAATTCGGTGGGGAGCGTCGAGGAAGAAGCGGTGGACCCGCTGCAATTGTCTTATCAAACCGTGGAGCGATCCTGGTGGGAAAAAATGTCGGGAAATGACGGCGCGTGTTACGGCCTGCATCCATTCCAGGCGAGCCCGTATGCGTTTGTGAGCGTGCCGATCAAGGACGGGGACAAATTGATTTTGTTGAGCCACGTGCGGTATCACTATGAGGGTTTTGCGGATCACAAGTTCGAGTTTGCGATCTCGGTGCCGCTGGCGAACCGGTGCTCGATCGACATGGGCACCTTGTATCGATTCGGCCGGCACGACGAGCAGAGCAGGCTGGCCTTGAAACTTTTCAAGGAATTCGGGAACGCGGGCATCGTGCAGCTTGGCTGTGAAGTTCAATCGCATCCGGTGCTGTTTGCCGGATTGGCTGTTCCGTGGTGAAAATCGGAATTTGCTTCCGATTGAATGAATAGCCCGACAGCCTCGTCAAAACCTACTATGAAAGCGATGGCTTTACTTAAAATAGCTCTGATGGCAGTGACCGGTTCAATGCTCCTGGGCGGCTGTGTCTATCGCGAGCGCGTGGTTTACCGGGAGCCGGGATCCGGCGCGGTAGAAGGCGAGGTGATTGTCACCGAGGCGCCGCCGCCGCCGATCGTGGAAGAGGTCGCCATCGCCCCGGGCCCCGGCTTTATCTGGGTGGGCGGCTGCTGGATTTGGCACGGCCATTGGGTGTGGTCGCACGGTCGTTGGGCGCGTCCGCCGCATCGAGGTGCCGTGTGGATGGCGCCCCGGTACGTTTACCGCGGCGGAGCCCACGTCTGGATCCGCGGCGGTTGGAGATAGCGAATCGCGGCGGCCGCCCCAATTCCGCCGTCCGGCATTGGTCCCGGCCCGGTTGGGCCGCGAACTGCCGGCGGAACAGGATTTGCCATTGCCAACCGGCGCGAGGTGAAATATCCATGAGCGCGGCAATGGAGTTTGCCATCCCGAAATGGGAAAACCGCCTGACCCATTCAGCGCTGATAACTCCTACGAGTGAACGAGACATTCGCAGGAGATGTTATGGTCGCATATTTTTCGGTGGCAATCGGCGGTGCGCTGGGCAGTGTGGCGCGATTCTGGTTCTCAGGGGTCGTCGCCCGCTGGTTTGGTGAAACCTTTCCCTGGGGCACGATGCTCGTCAATATTTCCGGTTCATTCGCCATCGGCGTGCTGGCCGCGTTGTTGGGACCGGACAGTCGTTGGATCGGGACGGTGTCGCTGGGCCGCCGGGTTTTTGGGCCGTCGGATTTTCGACAGTTCTTCATGATCGGCATTTGCGGCGGTTACACGACATTTTCCTCGTTCAGCCTTCAGACCTTGAACCTCCTCCGCGATCGCGAATGGTTTTATGCCGGAGGAAATATTGTTTTGTCCGTGGTCTTGTGCCTGATCGCCGTCTGGTTGGGCTATCTTTTGGGCGCCGCGTTCAATACCCTGAAAGGATACTGATATGCAAATCCCCCGGGACGCAGTCCTGTTGCGCATTTTCATCGGCGAAAGCGACCGGTGGGAGCACCAGCCCCTCTACGAAGCCATTGTGTTGAAGGCGCGCGAGTCGCACCTGGCCGGCGCGACGGTGCTGCGCGGGCCGATGGGCTTCGGCAAGGCCAGCCGACTGCACACGGCAAAAATTCTGCGGCTTTCATCCGACTTGCCGCTGCTCATCGAAATTGTCGACAGCGAAGAAAACATCAACGCGTTTCTGCCCACCCTCGATGCCATGATGGGCGGCGGCCTGGTGACGCTGGAAAAAGTCAAAGTGGTCCATTATCGCGCGGGATCGGACGCTGCGGAGCCGCTCAAGGCCTGATTCCATGGCGGACATTCACGATCAAATCTTCTCGGTGTTGAACGGTTCGTCCGACCGCGGCGTTGCGCTGACCCGGGTGCTGCGCCTGGTGCTGGCGCACTTTCGTTCCGAGACCGGCACGATTCACCGGTTGGATCGGGAGGAACAGGTGCTTCAGCTCGTCGCCGAAAGTGGATTGCCCCCCGCGATGCTTGAGGTCGTGAAATCAATCCCGGTCGGCAAAGGCATCGCCGGCCAGACGGTGGCGCGCGGCGGGCCGGTTTCGATTTGCAATCTTCAAACCGACACCACCAGCGTGTCGCGGCCGGCCGCGCGCCAGACCGGCGTGGCCGGCGCTTTGTGTGTTCCGTTGCGCAGCGGCGGTGCGATTACGGGGACCATCGGAATCGGCACCTTGCGCCGGCACGAATACACTTCGGAAGAAACCCAGGTTTTGGAGAACATTGCGGGCGCCATCGGCGAATATCTAAGCCGACACCCATAAATCGGTAGTGGTATATTTTACAACTTTCGGTGGGGCGAGCGTCCTCGCGAGCCGCCTTCGCCGCGCTTCGGCGCGCCAGGGCCGGCTCGTCAGTAGCCTCGCCCCACCAAAACGTACCGCCACCCATAAATCAACGCGCTTGCCATTTGGCGGGAGACGGCTAAAATCGGGGCCATGGCCGCCGCGCTGCTTGCCATAGAACATCTGCGCGTTGAGTTTCCAGAGGTGCTGGCCGTCGATGATTTGTCACTCAACCTGCAGGCCGGGGACGTCTGCGGCCTGATCGGCCCGAATGGCGCCGGAAAGACCACCACCCTGCGCGCGGTCTCCGGATTGCTGGAGCGCACCTGCGGCTCCGTGGAAATCGAGGGACACGAGTTCGCCCGGGAACCGGATGAATTGAAGCGGCGCCTGGGTTTCATGCCGGATGCTTCGGCCGTCTACGACCATCTCACCGTCACCGAATTCCTGGATCATTTTGCCCGGGCCTACGCGGTGCCGAACCGCGTTCAGCGCATCAAGGATTGCCTGGAATCGACCTGGCTTGCCGACCAACCGGATGCGTTGTGTGGAGCATTGTCGCGCGGGATGAAACAGCGGTTGGTGCTGGCCAAGACTTTGTTGCCCGATCCGCAGGTGTTGCTGCTGGATGAACCGGCCAGCGGACTCGACCCGCTCGGGCGGATCGAACTGTGGAAACTGGTATCGCAGTTGCACGACGCCGGAAAGGTCGTGCTCATTTCCTCGCCGATTCTCGCGGAGCTGTCCAATTTCTGCAACAAAGCGGCGATCATGGAGCATGGCAAACTCCTGGCGTTCGGGGCCATCGCTGAACTGGGGAAGATGGCCAACCCTCAGCGGATTTCGGTCCGGTGGTGCGCTCATTCGGAAAAGGCCATGGCGCTTCTGGCGGCTTCGCCGGGCGTGAAGAATATCCTCCAGGCGGAATCGGGCGCGACATTCGCTTTCGAACTTGGCGAGGATGCCCTGCACGAATTGCTGCGCCTTCTGATTCTGCAGGAAGTGCACGTGACCGAATGGCGAGGCCTGCAAGACAACCTGGAACAGATGCTACTGCGATCGGGCGCAGAGGCGGTGAAATGACCCTGTCAGAGAATCCCATCTTTTTGACGCAAAAGCGCCTGGTGCACCGCGCCGGAGCCCTGGCGGCGGTAATCATCGCCGCTCTGATCGGACTCAGCTTCCTCGCCGCGTTGATCGCTTCTCTCGCCAATCCGCGCACCTTTGATCTTCGATCTCCCCAGGCGGCCGGCAAGGTGTTTTACGGCTGGGCGTTTGGTTTGGAAACGCTGGTGCTGATTGCAGGCGGTTTCATCCGGATTTCGCGGGCCCTGGCTGACGATCGCAAATCCGGGCTGTGGGACAGCAACCGGCTGACCCCGCTAAAACCGCCGCAGCTCGTGATCGGATACTGGCTTGGCGCCGCGTTGCGCGAGTTTTACATGGCTTCGGTGCTGGCAATACTGGGCCTGGTGATTGTGGTCATCGGGAGATTGCCGCTGACACTCTGGTTCGGGACGCAATTCCTGCTGGCCGGCGCCGCGTTGTTTTTCGGTTTGCTCGCGGTGTTGACCGGCTTGGGTTTTGAGCGGCCGAAGAGCGGAATAGCGATCCTGGCTGCGCTCGTGCTTCTCCAGGCCTTTTCGCTCTATCAGCCGCGGCTCATGATCACCAATTTTCTGCTGCCAGTTTACGGAGTCGCCAGCCTCTTCCACGACCCGCAGGAGCCGCCGGGAAGCAACTGGAGCGGATATCCCGAAGTCTTCGGCCTTCCGGTCCATCCGGTTTTGTTCAGCCTCGGCCTGCAAGCCGCCGTAGGATTTTTTCTATGGCGCGCCGCGGTGCGCAAAACCGCGAATCCGTTTCAACCCCTGCTTCAACGGCGGGAAGCGGTGGCGATGTTCGGCGTTTCGTGCGTCGTGCAGCACGGATTGATGTGGGGACTCTGGCAGGGACGCCATGGCGCGGCTGTTATTCCGGGACTGCCCGAGAGCTCTTCGAATGAATCGTTGCTCCCCATCGTACACTGCGGCACGATTTTTGTCGGAACCCTGGTGCTGGCTTTTGCCAGTCCGCAGCCCGAACGGGTGCGGCTGGAGGCGTTGCGAACGGGGCGGGGAAATGTGCGGCTGGTCTTTTCCCGGAGCGCCGTGTCTTTAGCCCTGGCGATCACAGTCGCCGCCGGGGCCTCGCTGCTCTCGCAATATGCGTTTTCGCTCGCCCGCAACTGGAAATCCTTCGTCGTCGCCTTCGGGAACTTGCTGGATTGCTTTCTCGTCTTCTCACTGCTGCTGGAATACTGCCGGATGCGCTTTCAGCGCCGCGCCTGGGGATTTGTCGCACTCGGGTTGTTCATCCTGTGCGCCCTGCCATTTGTTCTCGCCGGAATATTCTCCAACGAAGGATTCGGACGGCTCTCCCTGTTGTCACCCGGCGTCGCGGCCCTCAACGATCCGAATGATGACGAACTGAATCGGCTGATGCTCGCGGTTTTGGCTCATTCTGCAATTGTCGCGTTCTGGTTCGTCGCCTGGTGGAATCAATGGCGGCGGCTGTTTGCGGAGGCGTGCCCGGAGTCGGGGAAGTCCGCGCGGCACTGTGATTTTTGCGGTTGATAATTGGGAAAACGTTGAGAAAGACCGTTTTGCCGCGCCCTCCTTTCTGCTTCCGACCGTGCCCCGGGCTTGACTCTCACCCGTTCAACGCCTTGCAGGCCGGAGCCGGACGCGCCAGCAGGTGCGCCGAGGTCTTCAAAAATGAATTGTCGCCCATGCCGTTACCCGGCAATCTATGCGCCCTTATGCAACAGGTGAACCTAGGTATGATTGGCGGCGGCACCGTCGGCAGCGGCGTCTTCCACGCGCTGGAACTCAACGGCGCCCTCCTGTCCTCCCGCATCGGCGTGAAGGTCCGGGTGCGCAAAATCGCCGTCAAGGCATACGACGAGCCGCGTCCTTACGAAATCTCCCGTTCCTTGATGACCCTGGACTGGCAAAGCGTCGTCAATGACCCGCAGGTGGATGTCGTCACGGAACTCGTCGGAGGCACGGGTATCGCCAGGACCATGATCCTGGCCGCGCTCAAATTGGGCAAGCCGGTCATCACCGCGAACAAAGCCCTCCTGTCCGAGCATGGCGAAGAACTGTTTGCCGCGGCGAAACGATACGGCACCAACCTGTACTATGAGGCGAGTGTCTGCGGCGGCATCCCCATTGTCAAATCGCTGCGCGAAGGCTTTGTCGGCAACCGCATCACCCACCTCTACGGCATCGTCAACGGCACCTGCAACTACATCCTCACCCGGATGAAACTGGAAGGAGCCGATTTTGACACGGTGCTCAAGGACGCGCAAAAGCAAGGCTACGCGGAGACACCTCCGGACCTCGACATCGACGGCTGGGATTCCCAGCACAAGATCGGCATCCTGGCGTCGCTCGCGCACGGATTCTGGGTCGATCACAATAAAATCCACGTCGAAGGCATCCGCAACCTTACGGCGCTGGATATCAAGTTCGCCAATGAACTGGGTTACACCGTCAAGCTGCTCGGAATCATTAAGCAGGTCGAGGGTCGGGGGCCGAGGGCCGGGTCAAAGCCACTCCGCAGTTCCTGCCGGGTTCAAGTTTCGGTCTATCCGACGCTGATCCCGAACGCGCACGTTTTGGCCGGTGTGAATGACGTATTCAACGCGGTTTTCGTTCGCGGCGACGTGGTCGGCGACACACTCTTTTACGGCCGCGGCGCCGGCAAAGACGCCACCGCCAGCGCGGTGCTCAGCGATCTCGCTGATGCAGCGCTGGATCTCAAGTTCGGTTCCAAGCAACGTGTCCCGCCTTTCGTAGCGCACGAACGCAATGGCGTCGTCGTGCCAATCGACGAAGTTGTTTCGCAATATTTTGTCCGGCTGACCGTGGTGGACAAACCGGGAGTGTTGGCGAAGATCGCGGCGGTTTTCGGCGAGTCCGACATCGGCATCTCCTCGGTGATCCAACCCGAAGGCCACGAGGGTGAAAGTGTGCCGCTCATCTTCATGCTCCACTACGCCCCGAACGGCGCCGTGACCCGGGCTCTGGACAAGATCGGCAAACTGCCTGTCATCAAAGGCAAACCCGTGATGATCCGAGTCGAGGATTTCAAGTAATCCATTGGGTGCTGTCCGGCGACACCAGTCGCGGCGCTAAAGAGATGGATGCGGTGTATTCTTGACTCTTATGGCGCTTTGTGGTAAGGGATTTGCCATCAGGATCCAAAGCCATGAGAATTCAACCCTCTCGACTCGCGGTCAGTTTAGGTTTGTCCCTTGGCATCGTCTTGAACGGTGCGGCGGCCACGCACTTTGTCGATTTGAAATGCACCAATCCCGTGCCGCCCTATTCGACCTGGGCAACGGCGGCGACAAACATCCAGGACGCGGTGATGACCGCTTCCTTCCTCGACACGGTTCTCGTCACCAACGGAATTTATCAGTACGCGGGCATTTCGGGTTCGGGACCAAACCGAGTCGAAATCAACGCCCCGATACTGCTCCAAAGCGTCAATGGGCCGGCGGTGACAGTGATTAAGGGCTATCAGGTGCCGGGGACAACCAACGGCCCGAGTGCGGTTCGCTGCGTTTACCTGGGCAACGGCGGGACGTTATCGGGTTTCACGCTGACGAACGGGGCGACGGCGAATCCTGGCTCTGGCGGCGGAGTTTATTGTCAGTTTACGAATTGCCTGGTGACCAATTGCGTGATCACCGGCAACGCAGCCAACAATGGCGGCGGCGGGGCATTTTCGGGCACGCTGGTCAACTGTAGTTTGATCGGGAACTCAGCGTCTCCCCTCAGTTTCGGCAACGGCGGCGGCGCTTACCAAAGCACGCTGGTGAATTGCCTCCTGACCCGTAATTTTGCCGGATACAGCGGCGGAGCAGCGACCTATTGCAGCTTGATCAATTGCACCGTCGTCAGCAATTCAATCGCCGCTTACAAGAGCTCCCTGGAAGGCGGCACGGTGAAGAACTCCATCGTCTACTACAATTTCATCGCCTATACGAACGCTGACACCGGCAGCGGAGCGATTTTTTCCAACTGCTGCGTTTCTTTTACACCTCCTTTCGGCGCGAACAATTTCACCAATCCGCCGCTGTTTGCCAATTTGTCCGCCGGCGATTTTCATTTGAGTCCCGCTTCACCCTGCATCAACGCCGG
>CAZFOA010000019.1:0-11563 GCA_964520205.1 uncultured Verrucomicrobiota bacterium
TTCCCTTCCCTCCTCTCCAAATTCCGCTTGCCACCCGCCTGCAGCCGCGCCATTTTTGATCACGTATTCCAAACGCTCAATGTCTCGCAAATCGCCGGGTCTGGCCGGCCCTCTTTGAATGGCCTCTAACTACAATCAATCGAGAACCGACAGGAATTCCACCCTGTGCAGAGCGAAGTTGCCGATGGCCAATTGGACGCGGTTAGCTGGCTCGTTGATCCTGGCTGCTTTGGGACCGATGGCTCAGGCAGAGGTGCGTTTGCCAAACGTGTTCTCCGACCACATGGTCCTTCAGCAGCAAAAGCCGATTGTGATCTGGGGCTGGTCGCAACCCGGCGAGACAATTGCCGTCCAACTCTCCACCAACATCCAAAACGTCCAGGCAAACGAACGTGGCGAATGGAAGGCGGTCTTGCCGGCCATGCCGGCCGGCGGCCCCTACATCCTGACAGTCAGCGGTTCAAGCGCACTGCGCAGGGAAGACGTCCTGGTGGGCGAAGTTTGGCTTTGTTCAGGGCAGTCCAACATGGAGATGGGCATTGGCACGGCTCAAAATGGAAGGCAGGAAATCGCGGCGGCTGATTATCCGACTATTCGTCTGCTCAAGGTTGCCAAACGGTGGACACCCGAGCCCCAAAGTAATATCGAGGGCACCTGGAAGGTTTGCTCCCCGCAGACCGTCGGTGCCGGAGGTTGGGGCGGTTTTTCCGCGGCAGGTTATTACTTTGGACGTGAATTACACCGGAAGCTGGGCGTGCCGATCGGTCTGATCGACGCCACCTGGGGAGGCACACGCATTGAATCCTGGACGCCTCCGGAAGGGTTTGCAGCAGTGCCGGCGTTGCGGCAGGAAAGTGAGCGCTTGCAGTTGAGGGATCCACGCAACGAAAGATACCAGAAAAAGCTGGAGCAGGTTCTCGAGGACACCGACCGGTGGCTGGGCGCGGCCCGCGTGGCTTTGCGCGAGCAGAAGATCGTTCTTCCCATGCCGGGTTATCCCGAGGAATTGCTTCCGGCGCATGACGTGCAGAGTGCCACGGCGTTGTTCAACGGCATGATTCATCCTCTCTGTCCCTTTGGCCTGCGGGGCGCGATCTGGTATCAGGGTGAATCCAACATGGGGGAGGCCATGCGCTATTTTGAACGAATGAAGGCCTTGATCGGCGGCTGGCGGGCGATTTGGGGCGAGGGCGACTTTCCGTTCTATTTCGTCCAGCTTGCGCCTTACAATTATGGCGGCAATCCGCAGGCGGAGGCGGAGTTGTGGGAAGCCCAGACCGCCGCGCAATCTATCCCCAACACCGGCATGGCCGTCATCAACGACATCGGCAATCTGAAAGACATTCACCCACTGAACAAGCAGGAGGTGGGACGGCGATTGGCGTTGTGGGCCCTGGCCAATACTTACGGACAGTCAAACCTGGTTTATTCCGGGCCAGCCTTCAAATCGATGAGTGTCGAAACCAACCAATTGCGCGTGACCTTCGACTCTGTCGGCGGCGGATTGAGAAGCCTCGACGGCCAGCCGTTGAACTGGTTTGAGATCATCGACAACGATCGCGGCGGCTTCGTGAAAGCGGACGCCCGGATTGACGGTGCGACGGTGTTGTTGTCGGCTCCCGGCGTGAATCATCCGGTGGCCGTCCGCTTCGCCTGGAGCATGTTGGCGGAGCCAAACCTGGTGAATGCGGAAGGTTTGCCGGCAGGTGCATTCCGCTCCGGGAACCTGCCGGTTCGCGGCCTGCTGGACATCCTCGCGCCGGAAGCCAAATAATACCGGTGGGTCCATGAACTGGATCTTTCCAAGCTCGGAGCGGTTCCGGCTTGCAGCATCCATAACCACAACAACCTCTCCCAGCCATTTGATCGCGACGCTTGCTTTCTGGAACTGCAGAAACGCGACGTGTCACTTGAGTGGGAGTCTCCAGCCGACGAACTCGATGAACCGGACCAGGGCGTAAGCGATCGAGCCGCTGACAGGGATGGTTAGGATCCAGGTCCAGACCATGCGCTCGACGACCGTCCATTTGATGGCGTTGATACGCCTGGCGCAGCCGACGCCCATGATGGAGGCGGAGATATTGTGCGTCGTCGAAACCGGAATCCCGAGCCAGGTTGCCACGGCGATGACGCTGGCCGAACTCGCCTCGGCGGCAAAGCCATTGATGGGATGCAGCTTCACCATTTTGTGGCCGAGCGTCCGGATGATGCGCCAGCCGCCGACGGCGGTGCCCGCAGCCATGGTCAAGGCGCACACCGCTTTGATCCAAAATGCGATTCCCAAATCCTTTCCCGGGGCCGGCGCCGGAGTTTGGAGAAACGAAAGCCACGAAGGCAGATGCTCGAAATGGCCCGCCGCGGTTGCCCCCATCAATGACAGCGCAATAATGCCCATCGTTTTTTGGGCGTCGTTGGTGCCGTGCATGAACCCCATGCCGGCGGCGCTGAAGATCTGCGCATGGCCGAAAAACCGGTTGACCGCCAAGGGACGCTTGTTGCGCAGCGCCACATAGAGGGCGGCCATGATGATAAAACCCAGAATGAACCCGGCGACGGGCGACGTGACCATCGGCACCAGGACTTTCCATAACAAGCCTTTTCCCATCCACCAGCGTTCCGGGTTTGGCTGCGACCAGACGATCACCTGCCAGTTATTATGCGAAGCCGCCAGGGCCGCCCCGCACAAACCGCCGATGAGCGCATGGCTCGAACTGGAAGGCAAGCCGAACCACCAGGTGATCAGGTTCCAAACGATGGCCCCGATAAGCGTGCAGATGAGGATGTCGGAAGTCATGGGAACCAGTCGCGCGTCCACCAATCCGGAAGAAATGGTTTTGGCGACTGCGGTTCCCGCCATGGCGCCGAGAAGATTCGTCAGCGCCGCCAAAACGACTGCCTGCCGCGGCGTCAATACCTTGGTGGAGACGACGGTGGCGATGGAATTGGCGGTGTCATGAAAGCCGTTAATGTATTCGAAGGCCAGCGCCACCAGAATAACGGTGAAAGCCAGAATCATGGAGGCATCAGGAATTCTTCAAGGCAATTTGCGAAATGACGTTGCCCGCATCGCGGCAACGATCGATGACTTTTTCCAGCAGCTCGTAGAGATCTTTGAGCATAATGACCTGGAGCGGAGTGTACTGGCCCCCGAACAGGTCGCGATAGAGCGCCAGGATGGCTTTGTCCGCCTCCCCTTCGACCTGTTGCAAGCGGTCATTCAGCGTTTTGATTTCATCAAGGTTCACTCCCCGGCGCAGGCTCTTGACCATCTGCAATACGCAGCCGGTCGCCTGGTCGAGCAAACTGGTCTGCTTGGAAAAATCCACGCCCTGGACGAGCGGCGGCGAGAGCAGGAGGCGTTCGCTGAATTTTTCGACGGTCTTCGGGATGCGATAAAGCGCGTTGCTGAGGCTCTCGATGTCTTCCCGTTCGAGCGCGGTGACGAAGGTCGTATACACCGCATTGCGAATGGTCGCGGTGATTTCCTTGTCTTTGCGGCGCGACCGGGCGAACTCCTCCAGTTCGACCGGTTTGTCGAGAGCTTTGCTGAGCTTCACCAGGGCCTGCACGCTGGTGTGTGCCTCCTGCGCGCTCGCCTCCAATAGCCCAAAAAACATGTCCTCTTTGCCGAGGAGCCGTTGCAGCGAAAACATAGGCCGCTACTTCTCACATAACCCGGGTTAAAGCGCACGCAAAAAATGTTGGCGTGGCGATTCGTCATCGGATTCCGGGTCGCGCCCCGATCGGGCCGCGGCGACGGTCCGGGCATCCGCACCCGTCCCGCAGTTGCGGCGCTTGGGCCGGTCCGACCGGCAGCCTGAATACTATTTCGTTACCGCGCGACCGGGCCAATTTGCCGGCGTGGCTTTTAGACACCCCTGACCGGAATTGGGCCACCTCCAGAATTGAGAGTGGTTTTCCTCGGAATTCGCGAGGGTGACAAGCGGGACGGAATCGAAACGGCTTTATCGCGAACAAAACATTTTTAACGATCGCAGAAGAATTTTCCGCGCGGCGCCTTTATCGTTTACTACGCACCGTGAAAAAAGCGGCGTGTGTTTTTTCCATTGCCCTGTCGGCTTGGGCTTGAATTCCAACGCCATTTATTATCGCCGGTAAGAGTTGCCGCCACGTCAAGAACGGCGGATTTCGGCCTCTGCCCTCTGGCACAGGAGTTGCCCCCTTGGAGACAGGCAATTCCAAGCGCAGCTTGAATGCCGAAGTGATGTAATCACAACAGAAAGGAAGTCATTACATGAAAACAATGAAACTGGCGATGTTGACCCTGTTGGTGGGTCTGGGGGCCCCGCAACTGCAGGCGGATCAAACCAACCTGGTGCAAAATATCGGCATCCGGCTCCTGGGTGTTGAACAGGGCGGAAGCGTGAGCACTCGCAATCTGGTGGGAACGAATGTGAATCTGGTCAGGGTGAACACATACCGGGTCATCGGGGCGCTGGGAACGGCAACGGGAAATACGTTCTCCCCGGCGGCGAACCTGGTTCTCGTCACGCCTTTGGATGGAGGCGTGCCGGCCGTGCAGGTCCGGGATGGCGCCACCACGACGGATGTGACGGGCTTTTTCGGGCTTGCCACCACCAGTGGCTCGGTCCAGAGCTGGCTGCAAAATCGGAGATCTGGAAGAACGCAGCAAACCACTTACAACATCCAGCGCTTCGTGCTGCAGGACAATGGCGCCCAATCGCTCGCTCTGCATTTCGACGTCAACGGTTTCGCAACCGAGAACTCGACGAACGGCGGTAACAACCTGAACATTGATGCCTCTGGATCCGGTGATCTCAACGGGAATCTCCTGATTATCCAAGGCTCGATCAACGTATTTGGCAAAACCCTCGAAGTGGTGCCGGGAGGTGGAAATGGCGGTCCGAATGTGTAGTTGCAGTCTGCTCTAACCAAGCAGAGTCATACTGTTTCAGGACAGGGGCCGTCCCCTGTCCTGATTTTTTGGAGGCGCCCCGTTTTCGAAGCGGGCGGCCAGGAATCGAACTCACCTCCAGGGAATTCGCTTTGCCGCACACCTTCCGCGGCCGGTCGATGCGCCTGGCGCGCAGGACTCGCGGCATTGGAGAATCACTGGATTGTAACCCTCCCGCCGCGGCGTTGTCACATCCAGGGGCAATTCTAGTGGCCACGAGCCATCATGAACGCCTCCGACATCCACACCTCCGCTGAACTCTGCGAATCAAAGGCCGGTTCAGCGCACCCCCCGGCTGCGATGATTTCAAACTCCCTGCGGTTTTGGCGCGCCCGCCAGCACGACAGCGTTTTCCTTTCTCCGGGATATTACCTGATTCGCTTGCGCCGTTACCATGCGCTGGAATCGCGCGCCGGCAGGGCAAAGCCGTTTGTCACGGAATCGTAACTTGAACGCCTTGCAACCGTAACCGTTGACTCCTAGGGTCGCGTCGCAGTCTGAATAACTGAAATCGCAACCCAAACAAAACAACGGAACGACATGTCAAAAAAAACAAGACGACTGAACAAATGGATTGCCGGAGGCGCCGGAATGCTGGCGGCTGCAGCGGTGACCAATGGCGTATGCGCGGATGCTTCCGACCCGCTCCTCGATGTGCTGATCAAGAAAGGCATCCTGACCGAGCAGGAAGCCAAGGACATCAAGACGGAAGCGCAGACTAATGCGGTGCCCACCCCTGTCTCGAAATGGAAGATCAGTGATTCCATCAAGTCCATCGGTCTGTTTGGCGACGTGCGGTTTCGGTATGAGTACCGCGGCGCGGACAACGCGCCGGGCCTGAAGGCGGCGCAAACGCCGGCCACGGACTCCTATTACCGCGAACGATTTCGTTACGCCTTGCGCTTCGGCCTGCGCGGCGACCTGTTCGATGATTTCAATTACGGCATCCGCATCGAAACCGGCACCAACCCGCGCTCCACGTGGGTCACGTTCGGCGACGACTCCAGTCCCACACCCTCGTCCAAGAGCAGCGACGGCATTTTTATAGGCCAAGCCTACCTGGGCTGGCACCCGGCGGATTGGTACGAAATGACGGTCGGCAAAATGCCCATGCCGTTATACACCACTCCGATGGTATGGGACTCGGACATTAGTCCCGAAGGCGCTTTCGAGAAATTCAAATTCTCGGTCGCCAATGTCGATCTGTTCGCCGGATTCGGCCAGTTCATGTATCAGGACAACAATCCGGACGTGTCGTTTCCTTCGAGCGATACGTTCCTGCTCGCCTGGCAGGTGGGAGCCAACGTCAAGCTGGACAAATATTCCTCGTTCAAGGTTGCTCCCGTGCTCTACAATTACGCCGGCCAGGGCGCTTCCGGCGGGTTGAACATACCGTACACCGGCCAGGGCGATGTGTTGGGTGGAACGAATACCACGGGTGCGTCGTTCAATCAAAACGGCATCAACGACCTGCTCATCGTTGAAGTGCCCCTGGAATACAACCTGAAGCTTGGCGCCTATCACGCCCGCCTCTTCGGCGACTATGCTTACAACATTCATGGAGATGACCGCGCGCAAAGCGCCTTCAACGCCGGCAAAATCTCAGGCGCTTTAACGAGCCTCGTCAAAGGCCAAAGCTCGGCTTACCAGGTCGGATTCGGTTTGGGCAACGAAGGCCCCGTCTATGGGCCGACCCAAGGTCTCGTCTATGGATCGACTTCCAAGAAAAACACCTGGGAGGGTCGGGTGTACTGGCAGCATGTCGAACAATACGCCCTTGACGTGAACCTGATGGACTCGGACTTTTTCGAAGGCCGCGCCAACCTCGAAGGCATTTATAGCGCGTTCGCCTACAGTTTCACCGACGCCATCATCGGCACCGTCCGCTATGGCTATGCCAATATCATCAATCACAAACTCGGCACGGGAGGGAACAACTCGGATCTATCAATCCTGAACCCGGTCAAGAATTACAATCTGGTGCAGTTGGACCTCACCCTCAGGTTCTGAAACGGCAATCAACCCAAATACCCATGAAAATAAAATCCCTGTTCGTCGGCCTCGCCGCTCTCGCAGCGTGTTCGTCGCAAACCGGCCTGGTCAGCAGCGCCTCGGCTCAACTGCTCATCAACGGCGCCGGCGCCACCTTCCCCTACCCGATCTACTCCAAGTGGTTTGATGAATACGCGAAAGTGGATGCGTCCGTCCGCTTCAATTATCAATCCATCGGCTCGGGCGGCGGCCAGAAACAGATCCTGGCGCAAACTGTCGATTTCGGCGCTTCCGACGGCCCGATGAGCGACGACAATCTCGCCAAGGCATCCGGGAAAATACTGCACATCCCGACCGTGGCAGGCGCCGATGTGTTGAGCTACAACCTTCCCGGCGATCCCCGATTGAAGCTGGACGGTTCCACGATTGCGGACATCTTTACCGGCAAGATCACAAAGTGGAACGACCCGAGCATTGCCCGGCAGAATCCCGATGTAAAACTTCCCGATCTCGACGTCGTGGTGGTGCATCGCTCCGACGGCAGTGGCACCACGTATATTTGGGTGGATTACCTCAGCAGCGTGAGCAAGGACTGGGAAAAGCAGGTGGGCCGGGGCACGTCGGTCAAGTGGCCGACCGGGCTGGGCGGCAAGGGCAACGAAGGCGTGTCCGGCCAGATCAAACAATTGAGCGGCGCGGTTGGCTATGTGGAACTGGCCTACGCCGTTCAAAACAAGCTGCCTTTCGCCGCCGTGAAAAATGCCGCAGGCCATTACATCGTGCCCTCGTTGGAATCCATTACCGAAGCGTTGGCGGCGGCGAAAATCCCCGACGATTTCCGTTTCTCCATGGTCAACCCCGCGGGTGAAAACGCCTACCCGATCTCGGGAGCGACCTGGTTGCTGGTCTATCAAGAACAAAAGGACGCCGCGAAAGGGAAAAAGCTGGTGGAATTCCTGAATTGGGCGCTGACCCAGGGCGAGAGCATGGCCCAGTCCTTGAATTATGCCCCTTTGCCCGATAGCGTGCGGGAGCGCGTTCTGGAGCGGATCAAAACAATTAAATACTGACGTGGTTGATAAAGACAGTACACTGGCAGAACACAAGCAGGACGAAGAGCGCGGTTCCTCCGCCTCTTCGTCCTCTTGATTAGGATGGGCCGACAGGCCGCCGGAACTGCCGAAAACGAACTGGTTGAAAGACCGAATGATGGACGACGCCGCAAAAATCGAAACGCCCGCCCGGCTCGAAAACCTGGCACTGCGCAAATGGGGAGACCCGCTCTTCAAATGGATCGCCCTCTTGATGGCGCTTTCCATCTTCGCGCTCATCGCCGTCACCGGGTATGAACTGGCTTCCGGTTCGCGGCTCGCCCTCCACAAATTCGGCTGGCGGTTTCTAACCAGCTCCGACTGGGACCCCGTCAACGAACAATTCGGCGCCCTGCCCTTCATCTTCGGCACCCTCGTCTCCTCCGCAATCGCTCTCGTGATCGCCGTGCCCTTGAGCATCGCCACCGCCGTTTATCTGACCGAACTGGCGCCACAATGGCTGCGGCAGCCGCTCACCCTGTTTATCGAACTGCTGGCCGCGGTCCCCAGCGTCATCCTCGGCCTTTGGGGAATCTTCGTCATGGTCCCCTGGCTGCGGGAACACCTCTTTCCCTGGCTCAAATCGTCCCTCGGCTTCTTGCCGCTCTTTCAAGGACCCATCTACGGCGTGAGCATGCTCGCGGGCGGCATCATCGTCGCCATCATGATCGTCCCGATCATTACGTCCGTGTCGCGCGAAATCCTGCGGTCGGTGCCGGGCCTGCAGCGCGAGGCCGCGTACGCGCTGGGCGCGACCCGATGGGAAGTCACACGGATCGCGGTTTTGGGCTACGCGAAAAAAGGGCTGTTCGGCGCAGTGATTCTTGGCCTGGGCCGGGCGCTCGGCGAAACGATGGCCGTCACCATGGTCATCGGCAATCGCCCCGAGATCGCCCGCTCCCTGTTCGCGCCCGGCTACACCCTGGCCAGCGTCATTGCCAACGAATTCACCGAAGCCACCACCGATACTTACCTGAACGCGTTGTTTGAGATCGGCCTGGTGCTGCTGGGCGTCACCATCGTGGTCAATGCCGCCGCACAATTGCTGTTGAAAACCTTCGGCGGCCCCGGCGTCAAACCCCAAAACTGAGCCCGATGAGCGCGATCAACCATCACTGGCGCAAATTCAAGAACGTTCTCATGCAGGCCCTCACGCTCGCTTGCGCGCTGCTGGTGATCGCCCCGCTCGGATTCGTGTTTTATCACCTCATCGTTTCCGGATTCGGCTCCCTGAACTGGGACTTCTTTACGAAACTGCCGAAACCGGTTGGCGAAAATGGCGGCGGCATGGCCAATGCCATCGTCGGCACCTTCATGTTGCTGGCCCTGGCATCGGTGATCGGTGTGCCGGTTGGAGTTTTGGGCGGCGTTTATCTGTCCGAGTATGGCTCTTCGAAATTAAACCGCTGGATCCGCTTCGCCGCGGACACCCTCAACGGCGTGCCCTCGATCATCTGGGGCATTGTGGTTTACGCCCTCGTGGTCGTGCCGATGAAGGGTTTCTCGGCGTGGGCCGGCGGCATTGTGCTCGGCATGATGATGATTCCCCTGATCATGCGGACGTCCGAAGAGGTGCTGCAGCTCGTGCCCAACGGCTATCGCGAAGCCGCGCTGGCCCTCGGCATCGCCCAATGGCGCACCATCACCCAGATCGTCTTGCGCACCGCACTCAAGGGAATCGTCACCGGTATTCTGTTGGCCGTGGCGCGCGTCGCGGGCGAAACCGCACCCCTGCTGTTCACCGCCTTTGGCAACCGTTTCTGGACCCACAGCCTGTCCGATCCCATCGCCGCGTTGCCGTTGCAGATCTTCAGCTACGCGATTTCGCCCTATGATGACTGGCACCGCCAAGCCTGGGCGGGAGCATTGGTGCTCCTCCTGCTCATCACCGTCGTCAACGTGAGCGTGCGCGTCCTGACCCGCGACCGCTTCAGCCAAAACACATGAATCCCGCCATGGCTCCCGAGGAACAACAAATGGCTCCGGTCGTGCCGGCAAATCCGCAGTCCCCGCCGGCTCGCGTCAGCGCCCCCGTGCCTCAACCGCACACCCCGGCGCCGAAGCCGGCCCACGCGACTTCCGCTCTCTCGGTGAAGAATCTTTCCGTGTATTTCGGCGAACGACAGGTGCTCAAAAACGTCAACCTCGAAGTCGCGGCCCGGGCCGTCACCGCCATCATCGGACCCAGCGGCTGCGGCAAGTCCACGTTCCTGCGCGCTTTGAACCGGATGCACGAACTGGTCCCGGAAGCGCGGATGACGGGTGAGATCCGACTGTTCGGACAGGACATTTACAGCCGACAAATCGAGCCGGTTCTCGTCCGCCGCCGCGTCGGCATGGTGTTCCAGAAATCCAATCCGTTTCCCAGCATGTCCATCGCCGAAAATGTCACGGTGGGCTTGAGATTGAACGGCCTGCGCAGCCGTTCGCTGCTGGCCGAGCGCACGGAAAAATCCCTGCGCATGGCGGCGCTTTGGGACGAGGTCAAGGACCGGCTTAAAGCCCCCGCAATCAGCCTATCCGGCGGCCAGCAACAGCGGCTGTGCATCGCGCGGGCCCTGGCCGTGCAACCGGAGGTCCTGCTCATGGACGAACCGGCTTCCGCGCTCGATCCGCTCGCCACCTCCAAAATCGAAGACTTGATCCGGGAATTGAAAAAGGATTATACCATTGTCATCGTCACCCACAACATGCAGCAAGCAGCGCGCGTTTCCGATGATACGGCATTCTTTTACCTCGGCGAACTGGTCGAGTTCGGTCCGACCTCGAAGATGTTCACCAGCCCGGCCCAAAAACGCACCGAAGACTACGTCACCGGCCGGTTTGGTTGAGCCGCTCTGAATTATGGAACACCTCTTCGACACGGACCTGGGCGCGCTGAAACAAAAGCTGCTCACGATGGCCAGTCACGCGGAAGCGGCCGTCAACGAAGCGCTGCGCGCGCTGGTCGAGCGGGATTACGACCTCGCCTTGCGCGTCAAGGAGGACGATCGCATCCTCGACCAGTTCGAAGTTGAAATCGACGACATGGCGATTCATCTGCTGGCGAAAGCGCCGCTGGCCAGCGACCTGCGGTTTGTCACGGTGGCCATGAAGATTTCACAGAACCTCGAACGGGTGGGCGACGAAGCTTCCAAAATAGCCAAGCGCGCGCGTGACCTGAGCCAGGAAGCCCCGGTGAAACTCCACCTCGAACTCCCACGCATGGCGAGCCAGGCGCTCGATATGCTCAAAACCGCTTTGGACGCTTTTGTGAACCGCGATCCTGCCGCTGCCCGCGCCGTGATCCCCCGGGACAAGGAAGTGGACGCGATGAACCGGCAGATCAATCTCGAACTGGCGCAACACATGATGGCCCACCGCGATACCATCATGCGCTGTCTGAACCTGATCACCGTCGCCAAAAGCCTCGAACGCATCGCCGATCATGCGAAGAACGTGGCGGAAGAGGTCGTTTACCTTTACGAAGCGCAGGACATCCGCCACACCGGCAACAAAGCCGCCGCCGCCGCCGTGGATGGCACGACAACCGCGTGATTCGAAC